>NZ_BCYU01000035.1 GCF_001598355.1 Sphingomonas asaccharolytica NBRC 15499 | reverse complement strand
AAGCGGCTCGGCGCGTGGATCGCGTTCGGCGCCCTCGCGCTCGGCGTCGTGGTCGCCTTGCTCCCCGCGCTGCCGGCGCGGCAGGAAACGGTGACGATCGGGGCCAAAGGGTTTTCCGAACAATATATCCTGGCGCGGATGATCGGCCATCGGCTCGAGGCGGCGGGTTATCGCGTGCGCTACAAGGAAGGGCTGGGATCGGGCGTGATGTTCGCCGCGCTGACGTCGAGCGATGTCGACGTCGCGGTCGATTATACCGGCACGATCTGGACCAACGAGATGAAGCGGACCGACACGCCGCCACGCGATGCGATGCTGGCGGCGATCCGCGACTGGCAAGCGAAGCAGGGACTCAATTTGCTCGGGCGGATGGGGTTCGAAAATGCCTATGCCTTCGCGATGCGCGGCGATCGCGCCAAGGCGCTGGGGATCGCCAGCCTTGACGATCTGGTGGCCAAGGCGTCCGATCTGAAGTTCGGCGCCGATCTTGAATTCCTCGAACGCCCCGAATGGAAAGCGGTGCGCGCCGCCTATCCGATCCGCTTCGGGTCGGCCCATGCCTACAACCCGACCTTCATGTATCGCGCGCTCGAAAGCGGGCAGGCGGACGTCATCTCGGCTTTCTCGTCCGACGGGCGGATCGCGGCGGACAGGCTGACCGTGCTGAGCGATCCCAGGGGAGCTATCCCCAATTACGATGCGATCCTGACCATCGCCCCGCGCCACGCCAGGGATGCGCGGATGATCGCGGCGTTGAAGCCGCTGATCGGCCGCGTGCCGATCGAGGCGATGCGCGAGGCCAATTACATGGTCGATCGCGACGTCGGGAAGGTCAGTCCCGATGCGGCGGCGCGGTGGCTGGAGAAGAAAGTGGGGTTGTAGGGGCGCGCGGGAGCGCTGGTGGCGCGAGCGCGGTAGCCGGCTTCTCGCCGCGGCAAAGCCGCGTCGGACGGCGCCTTTGGCGTCGCCGGCCGGGCCGGCGTCTCTCCCGGAATAGCGGCCGCTATTCCGGGGGACGCTGGGCCTAAAAAAACACCTTCCTCACACTCAGTCGGATCGTCCGGCCCATCGGGTCGAGATAATCGGGCTGATAACTGATCGGCGTGTCGCCATTGGCGTCGCGGACGCGCTGGCGCGAATCGAGGACGTTGTTGAGCGCCAGTGTCACCCGCATCCCCGCGGCCCAGGGGTTCTTCTTGAGGAACTTGAGCTGCTGGGTGAGGTCGGCGAAGAAGCGCAGATTGATCGTCCCGAGGCTAGAAAAATCGAGCGGGTTCGGGTTGCCCGGGGTGCCGCCCAACACATGCGTACCGCTCTGCCAATCGGCCGACAGGCGGACGCCCAGGCCGTTATTGGAATAGCCGGCCTGCGCCTCGAGTTCGTGGCGCGACTGGCCACCCGACCCGATCGCGCCGCCGTTGAGCAAGTCGATAACCGGGAGCGTCGGGGAAATCTCGACCCGATCGGTGAAATGCCAGGTGTGGTAGAAAGCGAATTGCAAGCGCCCGCCGCCACCGCCGAACGCACCGCGTCCGCCGCCACCGCGCCCACCGCCGCCACCGAAGCCGCCGCCGCCGAACCCGCCACCGCCAAAGCGTCCGCCACCCGGACGGCCGCCGCCGGCTGCGCCATCCTGGGGCTGCGTCGCGTTAGGGTTGTTACCGTCTGCTGGCGGCGTGCCGGTGCCATTGGGTGTGCTGCCATCGCCTGGTGGCCGTTCGCCGAAGCGGCGGTTGTTAGGCAGGCGCAAGCCCTGGAACGGATTGGGACCCTTGCCGGCACGGAACGCCTCGATCTGTTTCTGCAGCTTCGACTTGAGCGGATGAGAGAAATTGAAGCCCCAGCGCAATTCGGAGCGGTCGGTGCGCGCGAAATTCACCGCGCGCGTATCGATCGCGGTCAAGTCACCATCGGCGTCGCGCGTGAAACGGTCGGGAAAGGCGGTCTCCACCGCGGCGGTCGCCGACGGGAAGCCGGAGATCGCGTTGCGCACGCTCGACTTCACGTAATTGGCGGTCAGCGTGAAGTCGGTCTTTTCCCACGGCTTCAACGTCAGGCCGATCTTCAGCGTATGCTTGCTGTCGGCGTTGAGGAAGGGATTGCCACCGGTCGTGCTGGTGACGCTGACCGTCTCGCCTTTGACATAGTCGAATACGCGGACATTCGGCGTGACGACCGTGGGATTGGCAAGCTGCGCCGCGGACGGGGCATCGTCCTGATCGGTCACCGAGGCGATGAACCGCACGCCCTGGATCGGCTGCCAATTAGCGCCGTAACCACGAGTGGTCAGCGTGCCGAAGTCCGACAACTGATGGACCGCGTAATTGCCGTTGAGCGACAGGTCCCCGATGAACGCCAGGACATGTTTGGACTTGCTCGCGATCGGCACATCGAGATTGATCTGACCCGAGGCCTCGTTGCGCGTGGTCGATCCGCTGGTGCTGACCAACCCGCTCTGCGAGTCGAAGCGATACGACTGGCTGTCGAGGCTCGACAAGGAACCTCCGACGCGGATCGCGGTCGAGATGTCGCCGGCGGGCAGCTTGAGCAGCTTGCCGTTGACCAGCGCGTCGATGCCACCGCTATTCGATGTCGATTGTCCGCGATTGGCCGGCGCCACTGCATAATCGAGCGGATTAATCGGGCCGAGCGGATTGAAGGTCGGGTCGCCCGCATCGAGCCTGGCCTGAAGCGCGCTGACGTCGAACCCCGTCTCGCTGAACGTCTCGCTGTCGACGCGGTCGTAATTGGCGGTCAGCGACCAGCGCCATTGCGTCCCGAACTGGCCGTTAAAGCCGGTGCCGAGATGATAGGTCAGCGCCGAACTGCGTTGCTTGAGCGGATCGTAGCCGGTCGCGACACGGTCGATGTCGACATCGCCGGCGGAGGTCGAAAACGGATTGCCCGCGGGCAAGGTCAAATCGAGCGTCGGCAGGCCTTGGGCGCCGGTCGATTCGGTGTACTGAAACGTACCGTTGATCGTCGCATTCACCTTGCCCAGCGGTCGGGCGTAGACGAGGTTAGTCTGGAAATTGCGGCTCGACGACAAGAGCGTGCGATAGGGTCGCTGGTCGAAGCCCGGATTGAGATCGATCGTCCCCGGTACGGCGGGCTTGCTTATCGGCGACAGGATGTCGCGCTCATTTTCGTACAGCGGCGAACTATCGGTATAGCCGGCGTGCAAACTGAAACGGTTGTTGCGGCGGATCGTGACGATGTCGCCGGTCACCGACGGCGTGTTGCGGCCGCCTTCGGTCGCGACCTGGTCGCCTAGCTCGGTGGTAATCGACTTGAAACGCTGGCGCAGGACGATGTTCACGACCTTCTGGTCGGCGGCATAGCCGTATTTGAGCGCGACTTCCTCGGGCAGGATGTCGACGCGCGCGATCGCCTCGGTCGGCAAGTCGCGGATTTCGGCGAAGCTCGAGATGCGCCGGCCATTGAGCAGCACGACCGGCGCGCCGCCCGATCCGCGGTCGCTGCGGATCTGCGGGGCGAGTTCGTTGAGCAGGTCGCTGACGCTGTTGACGCCGTACGAACGCACATCGGCCGGGCCGAGCGATTGTTCGGGCGGAATGTCGCCGACGACCGCACCGGGCAGGCTCCGCGAGCCGGTGACGACGATGTCGCTCTCGTCCGCGCCATCGTCCGCCGATTGCGGTGCGGACGCGGGCTTCGACTGCGGCGGTGCGGGACTCGGCGCGGGCGCAGGCGCGGTCTGGGCGTGGAGCGCGACGGGCGCGCTGCCGGCAAGCAACAGGGCAAGGCTAATCGAACGACGCATTTATTATCCGCTACTGGTCGGGAGCAATGCAGGCCACTACATTCGAATTGTCGCAGAATTGTGCCGTTTCGGTGCCTTCCTGACGGCGCGGTTTTTCCCGGGAGAAGGCGATGCGGATCACCGTCAACGGCGAAGCGCGTGAGGTGGAGGCGGACGTCCGCACCACCTTGCTCGACCTGTTGCGCGAACATCTCGGTCTGACTGGCGCCAAGAAGGGGTGCGACCACGGCCAGTGCGGCGCGTGCACGGTGCTGGTCGACGGGCGGCGGATCAACGCCTGTCTCAGCCTGGCGGTGATGCATGAGGGCGACGAGGTGGTGACGATCGAGGGGCTCGGCACGCCCGACCATCTCAGCCCGTTGCAGGCGGCGTTCCTCCATCATGACGGTTTCCAATGCGGCTATTGCACGCCGGGGCAGATCTGTTCGGCGACCGCGATGCTCGACGAAGTCGCGCAGGGCTGGCCGAGCCATGTCAGCGACGATCTCGACCATGTCGTGCTCGACGACATGGAGATACGCGAGCGGATGAGCGGCAATATTTGCCGCTGTTCGGCCTATCCGACGATCGTCGCGGCGATCCGCGAGGTGGCCGAGGCTGATGGCGCGCTGGCGGAGGCGGCGGAATGAAGCCGTTCGACTATGCGCGCGCCGAAACGGTGGACGAGGCGCTGGCGGCGGGGGCCAGCGGCGGGCGGTATATTGCCGGCGGGACAAATCTGATCGACCTGATGAAATTGCAGGTCGACACGCCGGGCAAGCTGGTCGACATCAGCCGGCTCGCGCTCGATGGAGTCGAAGAAATCGATGGCGGCGGCGTGCGGATCGGGGCGCTGGTGCCCAATAGCGATCTCGCCGCGCACCCGCTGATCCGCGCGCATTATCCGATGCTGAGCCGGGCCGTGCTGGCGGGAGCGTCGGCGCAATTGCGCAACAAGGCATCGACCGCGGGTAATCTGCTGCAGCGGACGCGCTGCTATTATTTCTACGAGACGGCGGCGGCCTGCAACAAGCGCGAGCCTGGTAGCGGGTGTGACGCGATTGGTGGGTTCAACCGCATCCACGCGGTGCTCGGCGCGTCGGCTTCGTGCATCGCGACCCACCCATCGGACATGGCGGTAGCGTTGCGCGCGCTCGATGCGGTGGTGGTGACGGCGCTGCCCGATGGGGCAGAACGGCGGATCGCGCTCGGAGATCTCTACCGCTTGCCGGGCGATACGCCCGAAATCGAGACCAACCTCCAGCCAGGCGAACTGATCGTTGCGATCGAGCTGCCCGCGCCGCCACCGGGGCGGCAACTCTATCGCAAGGTACGCGACCGCGCGTCCTATGCCTTTGCCTTGGTGTCGATCGCGGCGGTGGTGGCGGTTGAGGATGATGTGATCACCTCGGCGCGACTGGCTTTCGGCGGGCTGGCACCGATGCCGTGGCGCAGTGCCGAGGCAGAGGCGGCCCTGGTCGGCAAGGCTGCCGGAACCGAGGCGTTCGAGGCGGCTGCCGACGCGTTGCTCAAGGATGCGCGCGGGTACGGCCATAACGACTTCAAGATCGTGCTCGCGCGGCGCACGCTGATCGCATGCCTACGCGACCTCACGGCGTAGCGGGCTGGTCGGTCGCCGCCATCTCGACCGGCTGACGGCCTTTCCAATCGGTGCGCTCGGCGGTCTTCCACGCCGCGTGAAGCCTGGCGTGACCCATGCCCAGGCCGATCCGGTCGGCGGTCTCGGCCCAGCCTTCGCCGATCGCCGCGACGCGGACATTGGTCGGCCCCGGCGGCAGGTCGTCGACCCAGCCGCTGATCGCGGTCGGATTGAATATCGCCAGCCCCAGGGTGGCCAGCGCAACGATCATGCTGGCCCATTTGAGCGTCGCCTGGCCGTCATCGCCTTCATCGGGAAGATCGACGGGGAATTCGTAAAGGTCGGACATGATCGGCTCTCTCAGAAACGGAAGTAGATGAAGGGCGCGATCCCTTCGAAGCGCATCGCGTCGACCACCAGCATCGCCGCGACCAATGCGCCGGCGAGTGCGGGAGCGGGCAAGCTGCGCAGCCGCTCGGCGAACCGCGTCATCGAGTCCCAGCGCAACGCGTGGATGGCGAGGCCGAACGCGATCAGCACGACGATCAGCGGCGTGACGGTGACCGCACCCGTCGCCGGCGCGACAATCCCGCCGAGATAGGCCAGCGCGTCACCGAAGCTCGCCGCGCGGAAGAAGATCCATCCTAAAGTCACGACATGGAAGGTCAGCACGACCTTCGCCCAATGCGGCAGGACGATCTCTCGAGTGCGCGGGCTCGTTGCCCAGACCCGCTCGACCACCAATGCCGCGCCGTGCAGCCCGCCCCAGATCACGAAGGTCCAGGCGGCGCCATGCCACAGCCCACCGAGCAGCATGGTGATCATCAGGTTGCGATAGAGCCTGAACTTGCCGCCGCGGCTGCCGCCCAGCCCCTCGATATAGAGGTAATCGCGCAGCCAGCGCGATAGGCTGATATGCCAGCGCCGCCAGAATTCCTGGAGCGAGGCCGATCGGTAAGGCCGATCGAAATTGCGTGGGAAGCGATAGCCGAGCAAGGCGGCGATGCCGATCGCCATGTCCGAATAGGCCGAGAAATCGCAATAGATCTGGACCGCATAGCCATAGGCCGCGACGATCAGGTCGAGCGAGCCATGGGCGGAAGGCGCCGAGAAAACGGGGTCGACGAATTGCGTCGCCAGCTCGGAGGCGGTCACCGCTTTCTTGAACAATCCCCAGACGATCAGCAGCAGCCCCATCGAGACCATCCCGCGATTGAGCTTTGGAGTCTGTTGGAACTGGGGCACGAGATCGGCGGCGCGGACGATCGGCCCGGCGACGAGGTGCGGAAAGAACGACATCAGCAGCAATATGTCGAGCAATCGCGCGGCGGGGACGCGCCCGCGATGCACATCGACGACGTAGCTGATTCCCTGGAAAGTGAAGAACGAGATGCCGACGGGCAGGATCACCTGCATCAGCGGCGCGTCCTGACCGATCCCGAACAGGGTGAGCAGGCTGCCCGCTTGCTCCGCGAAGAAGTCGAAATATTTGAAGAAACCGAGCACCAAGAGATTGGCCGCGACGCCGCCGATCAGCAGCGTCTTGCGGGCACGTGCATCGTCGCTACGCGCGATCAGCGCGGCGATGCCCCAGTTGATCAGCGCAGAGCCGATCAACAGCGGTACGAAACGCCAGTCCCACGCGCCATAGAATACCCAACTCGCGACGAGCAGCAGCAATTTGCGCCATTCGTTCGATCGCGCGGCCCACACCGCGGGGAAGACGACCAGGAAGAACAGGCCGAAGGTCAGCGTCGGGAACAGCATCGCGTCACTCGCTCGTAGCAGCGTCGAGATCGGCCTGGAGCCGGGCGGCGAGCGCCTGACCACCGGGCCAGCGGAAATGGACATGGTCGGGGCGCATCATCGGCGGCACTGCGTTCGTCCACGCGCGTGCAGCGCACGGGCCGCCCATCGCTGCTTGCCAATCCCAGAGGGCGATGCCGAGATCGCGCGCGACGTCGCGCTGGATGCCGCGAACCCGCCCGAGCGCCGGCGGTGCGATCAAAGGGGGCGTTACCGCATCGGGGCAGCCGAGCAGCGCGCCCTCCGCATTGGCCTTGAGCGCCTGATTACGGGTCAACGCGTCGGGTGGGCCGAGCATCAGCAATGGGACGCCGGGCGCGAGCGTGCGCAACCGATCGATTTGACCGCGCAAAACCGTTTCGTAGTCGAGCGGATCTAGGTGCGGCGAGAACCCCTCATTGGTGCCGAAGGCCAGCACGATCAGATCGGGCGCATAAGCGCGCAATTCCTCGGCGATCACCGCATCGTCGGTGCGGCCGAAATGCCGCAACTGCGCGCCGACCACACCGAGATTGGACAGCACCACGCCGCCCTGGTCGTGGAACGTCGCCCAGGAGGTGATCGTCGTGGGACGATCGCCGGCGGTCACGGTGACTGACGATTGCCGCGTAGCGCTGCGGATCGTCGTGCAGCGCGGGGTCGAGACGGGAGCGTCGAGCGTGATGCGCTGGTCGACTCCGCCGAGCCGCACGGTCAGCGTCGCATCATTGGGGCCGGCCATCGCGCACAGCACGAAGCGGTCGAAATCCATCGCCGGGCTGTCGGTGGTCAGCCCGATCGTCGCGCCGGGCTCGAGCGAGGTCAGCGAATAGCTCGACAGGCCGAGTGGGACGGCCGCATAGTCCGACCCCTTGCCGAAGCTCGCGGCGATCCGCCAGCCGGGCGACATCGTCGCTGTAATCCCATGGGTGATGTAGCCATCCCATGGCCGCCCGGCGGCGAGCACGCCGCGCCCGCCATTGCCGTAACGTGCCTGGAGCAGGTCGCGCCACGCGCCGGTCAGCACATCGCCCGCGGTATGGCTGTCGCCGATCTGGACGATATGCACCGGCCGCATGCCTGGGGTCCGCGCGCGCGCCGCGTCGAGCCGGGTGAAGACCGGCCTGAGCGTCGCGAGATTGCAAGCCTCGCGCTGGCAATCGTCGGCAGCGGCGGCGCTGGGGAAGAGCAACGCCAGGGCAAGAGCGAGCGCCTTCACTGTGCGACCTCGGGCGCCGAAGCAGGAGCCGTGTCGATCGCGCGGGTCGCGTCGACATAATCGCTGATCCGCGTCGCCAATCCCTTGGTGATCCACAGATAGCCGGCCATCGACATGTGGATGCCGTCGCCTGCGCGCAGCAACGTGGGCTTGCCGCTCCCGGGGGCAGGCAGATAGTCGGCATATTGACCTTTTTTGTCCGACACGAGCGGGCGGGTGTCGATGACCGGCACGTCGAGCCTGGCCATTTCGCTCGCGTAGAAAGCGTTGACCGCGCCGATATCGGCGTCGGTTTGCGCCTCGCGCATCCGCGGCAGGCCGACCCAATAGACCATCGCATGGTGCCGGCGGAGCAGCCCGACGAAACGGTCGAGCCGGGCCGCGATCTGCGTTTTCCAGCGCTCGCCGAGCATCGGGCCGTATTTGCCGTCGTCGGTGACGATACCCAGGGCATCGTTGGCGCCGAACGAGACCACGGCGATGTCGATCGCTTCGGACCCGATCTGCTCGGCGGTATGCGCCTCGATGTTGAGCCGCTTGTAGTGAGTGAAGCCCGTTGCCGGCTGGCTATATTTGACGACGTCGAAACTCGCACGTGGCAATTGCTGCTGCAGCGCCCACCACACGCCATCGCCGTACGAATCGCCGAATACCGCGACGCGCACCGGACGGCCTTGGCGCAAGGTGGCGATCAACTGCTTTTGCGGCACCGATCCACACAGGCGTGCTGCAATCACTTCGGGCGGTGCGGCGTTCGTCGTGGCGGGAATGGCGCAGACGGGGGCTTTTACTGCGGGCGCGCTAGAACCGGCGTGTCCGGCAAAGCCGAGACCTATAGCGGAACCGGCGCACACGCCGAGGAGGAGAACCGCGGAGCGGTCCAATACTATGAATGGCAATGGCATGGTGAACCCGTTAGTTCGAGTATGGTGTCCAGATACGCCTAGTTCGGCTAACAGGCAACAGTATTTAATTGAGATACGGCGATAATTACTTATAACAGTAGCAGACTATATTTAGGTCCCATCAACAAATTGACGTAATTGGGGCAGGCTAAATGTCTCATCCGCGTATTAGGCGTGATCTATCCGCGAAAGCGTGGCAAGAATCGGGCGGCAGTATTCGATCTCGTTACTATCGGTAGAATTTTTCAGCTGTTTTAGGGACCAGCTGACGATCCTTGCGACTAAAACACGGATCGTTTCGGCGGCGACACTTTGTCTCGCGATCATTCTCGCGACGAACCGAGCTGTAATGACGATGAGCCGTGCCTTCAGAGCGACGAAACGAAAGTCATTTGGGATTCGAGCGATTCTGATCGGGTCCCGGCCGCGAGTCGCGTCCAACCGTCAATCGCTTGCGCGTCGATTGCCTTGCCCCGGTCGCTGCGGCACCATCACGCGATCGACCGGAAAGGATTGCCGATGGCCCGCGTCATCATGCCGCTGCCGCATCGCGATTTCGATCCATCCGAGGTGGCGGTCAGTTGGCGCGTGCTCACCGATCGCGGACATGAGGTCCGTTTCGCGACGCCGGATGGTGGACCGGCACCGGCCGATCCCATCATGCTCGACGGTGTGGGGCTCGATCCTTGGAGCCGAGTGCCGGGACTACGCCGCGTCCGCCTGATCGGGCTGGTCCTGCGCGCCAATCGCGATGCGCGGCGTGCTTTTACCGAACTCGAACGCGACCCGCATTTCCACACGCCGCTGCGCTGGGATCAGGCCTCGGCCGGTGATTTCGATGGGCTGGTGCTGCCCGGCGGCCATCGGGCGCGCGGGATGCGCGACTATCTCGAAAGCGCGGTGCTGCAGCGGCTGGTGGTGGCCTTTTTCGATGCCGACAAGCCGGTCGGCGCGATCTGCCACGGCGTGTTGCTCGCCGCGCGCAGCCATCGCGACGATGGCAAGTCGGTGCTGTACGGCCGCCGCACGGCATCGTTGACCTGGGCGCAGGAGCGCGCCGCCAGCGCGCTCGCGCATGTCGGGCGCTGGTGGGATCGCGATTATTACCGCACCTATGTCGAGGAACCGGGCCAGCCTGAGGGCTATATGTCGGTCGAGGCCGAGGTGATGCGCGCGCTGGCTAGCCCTGGCGATTATGTCGACGTGCCACATGGCGCGCCGGATTTCCGGCGCAAGACGAGTGGGCTGGCGCGCGATACGATCGACGATGCCCGCCCTGCCTGGGTGGTGCGCGACGGCAAGTATGTCTCCGCGCGCTGGCCGGGCGACGCGCATACCTTTGCCGCGAATATCGCCGAATTGTTGGACTAGCCCGGGCGGGCCGCGCGCTGCTAGGCGGTTCCGGAGGAGCCGCGACGGATGAGTCAACCATTTCAATGGCCTGCGATCGCGCGATTGATCGGCGTTGCCCGCAGGTGCGCGCCGGGCTTGGCCATCTTGGCTGCAATCGCGATTCCCGGCCGGGGTGGTGCGGACGGCCCGACCGCCGCCTCGGGATTCGACGTCAGCGGCATGGACCGCAGCGTCGCCCCGGGGACCGACTTCTTCCGCTACGCCAATGGCGCCTGGGAGCGACGCACCGCGATTCCCGCCGACCGGTCGAGCATTGGCACGATTGGTCAGCTCGACGATCTCAGCCGGACCCGGGTCCATGCCATCCTCGACGAACTGGCACGCGATCGCGCGAGCCGCGCCGGCACCGCCTATCGCGCGTTCCGCGACCAGGATCGTATCGACCGGCTGGGCATGGCGTCGGCGAACGCTTGGCTCGCGAGGCTGCGGGCGGCCCGGTCGCCTGACGATTATTGGGCCGCTGCCGCACGGGCTGGCCGGCGCGGGGTCGATCTGCCGCTTGCCTTTGCGGTCGAGCCCGACGATCGCGATCCCGGCCATTATGCGCTCACCGTGTCGCAAGGCGTGCTCGGCATGCCCGATCGCGATTATTATACTTCCGACATCCCGGCGATGCGACAGGCGCGCGCCGCGTATCGCGATTACCTTATCCGGATGTTGAAGGTCGCGGGCGTCGCGGGACCTGACAGCACCGCGGACGCCGTGTTTCGCCTGGAGACGGCGATCGCGGCAAGCCAATGGTCGGCGGCCGATAGCCGCGACGCGGCGCGGACCTACAATCCCGTTGCCGTGTCGTCGCTCGATGCCGGGCGCTCCCGCTATCGCGTCGCCGCACTGGTGCGGGCGCTGGGCTATCGCACCGCGCGGATCATCGTGCGCCAGCCCGATGCCGTTGCCAGGACCTTGCGCCTGATCGATGCCGCGCCCGTCGCCACGATGCGTGCGATGCTGATCGTCCGCACGCTGCATCGTTATGCTGAAGTCCTGCCCGCGGAGCCACGCGGCGCCGATTTCGCTTTTTACGGTCACGTGATCGACGGTGTCGACACGCCGGAGCCGCGCTGGCGCCGGGCGATCGCCTTCGTCCTCGATGCAGTACCCGACGAGGTCAGCAAACTCTACGTCGCGCGTCATTTCGCGCCGGCGACGCGCACCGCCGCCGAGGCGATGGTGGGCAATTTGGTCGCGGCCTTTAACCGCCGGATCGACGCGCTCGACTGGATGACGCCGGAGACGAAAGTGCGCGCGCACCGCAAGCTTGCCGCGTTCCATGCCCAGATCGGCTATCCCGACCGCTGGCACGTTTATGCCGGCCTCACGATGCGCGACGGCGACGCGTTCGGCAACGCCATGCGCGCTGCCGAGTTTCGCCACGATTGGGAAGCGGCCAAGATCGGGCGAGCTATCTATCGCTGGGAATGGAGCGCGACGCCGATGACCGTCGACGCCTTCGCCAATTACCCCAAGGTCGCGATCACCTTTCCGGCCGCGATTCTGCAGCCACCCTTCTTCGATCCGGCGGTCGATCCCGCAGTCAATTATGGCGGCATAGGCGCGTCGATCGCGCACGAGATGACGCACCAGTTCGACGATCAAGGCGCCAAATATGACGAGCAGGGGCGGCTGGCATCGTGGTGGTCGGCGGCCGATCGTACCGCGTTCGCGAAACGCACCGCAGTGCTGGCCGCGCAATTCGACAAATACGAGCCGCTGCCCGCGCTTCACGTCAACGGTGCGCTGACCCTCGGGGAGAATATAGCCGACTTGGGCGGGCTGACGATCGCTTATAACGCGTATCGCGCCTCGCTGGGTGGGCGAGAGGCACCGGTGATCGCGGGCTTGACGGGCGACCAGCGTTTCTTCCTGGGCTGGGCGCAGATTTGGCGGCTGAAATATCGCGACGCCGACCTCAGGAGGCGGCTGCTGACCAACCCGCATGCTCCCGCCGCGCAACGCGTGTGGACCGCGCGCAACCTCGAGGCGTGGGTGCGTGCGTTCGGAGTCAGCGCCGCCGACCCGCTATATCTGGCGCCCGTCGATCGGGCGGCGATCTGGTAGCGACTCGGACAGACTCGAATCTCCCCGCTTTTTGGCCGCGCGGCCCCGCACGCTACCGTAATAGTATGGAAGCGACATCGGCCAACATCTTTCGATATCTCCGACGTATAAATCGTACCCATTTTGAGTTAGATTTACCAGAAGATAGTGATTGTCCGATACATACGTTATAAACTCAAGTTGCCTAGTGTGGTAATCAATGCCGGAAGTATAAAGCGTCAGCCGTGTGAGGGGGGCGTGGTGCAAGGGATTTTTGTAAGAGCGTCGGAATTTGCGCGCCAATTCGGCCATCTTAGTCAGGCCGGTAGGACAGTATTCGTCACGCATCATGGGCGCGAAACCCACGCTCTGCTCCCGATCGCGAATTATCACGAATTTATCGCCACCGCGAAAAGCGACGATCATGACTCGCTCTTTTCCAACCAGGAACTCGCCGACTGGCTGCCATTATTGCTCGTCGTCGTCGATGAAGAGCGCAATATCATCATGGCCAATCGCACCGCGCATGCGATGGCGCGCAAAGCGGAAGGGGCGCTTCCCGGGAGCGGCTTGTTCGATGCTTTTCCGGCGCTCAGGGAAACCATGTTCGAGAGCTATTGCAATCGGACCGAGCGCACGGGTGAGCCGTGTTCGTTCGAGCTGCCGGGTCTATTCGGGTCCGACACCTGGCACCGGATGGAGACGTTCCGGACGCACCAGGGTGTGGTGATGCTAGCGCGCGATATTACCGACGACGTGAAGGCCTATCGGCTGGCCGACACCAAGAAGGCGCTGATCGAAGCGATCCTGGCGCATGGTGGGATCGGCTATATCTGGTTCAATGTGCGCGGACGGATCGAGGAAGTCGACGCCGCGATGAGCGACCTGCTGCAGCTTCCCCGCGAGCGGCTGTCCAACGTCTCCGTCGTCGACCTCGTCCCGGTAGGGCAGCGCGTGATGCTGCGCGAAGCGATCGAGACCGTGCTGAGCCATGGCGGTACGCAACGGTTCGAAACCGAATTCCTGCGCAACGACGGCACCACTGTCCCGGCGGT
This sequence comes from Sphingomonas asaccharolytica NBRC 15499, assembly GCF_001598355.1. Taxonomy (GTDB): domain Bacteria; phylum Pseudomonadota; class Alphaproteobacteria; order Sphingomonadales; family Sphingomonadaceae; genus Sphingomonas; species Sphingomonas asaccharolytica. Next base: position 31,375 of record NZ_BCYU01000035.1, on the reverse strand, counting down.
CGGGGCGATCAAGGATCTGCGCGGCGTTTATGGCAGCGAAGGCGCGGTGATGGTGGTGACGCGCAAATAGACTTGGTTCGGGCGGCGCCAGCCCGCGCCGCCGCACCCGCTCAGATTTGCAGCGGCTTCCCCAACTCCTGGGACAGCGTCGCGAATTCGGCATGCGCGGCGCTTGGCACGCCGTACGGCATGACACGACGGCAACAGGCAGCCGACTCCCGGGCCATGTGCTGAACGACGCTAAGATGCAGATGCTGGTCGAACAGCAGTTCGGCGAAGCCGCTGTCGCTCCAGGCAGTGCTCGCCTTGATCGGCGCGAAGCCGTCGACGAACAGGGTGATCGGTCGTTCGATGCGGATCGTGAATCCAGCCCATAATCCGCAGCCGGCGACCGACAGTTCGAGCAGCAATATGTCGAGGCGGCACGATCGGAATTCGCGGATTTCGGCCGGCAGTTCGAGCCGATAGCTGAGCGGCCGCCAGGTATCGTCGCGCCGGAAGACTAAATTCGATCTACCCATTTCCTCCCCACCCCGGTCGCTATCCGACCAACACCGGCGTGCCGCACCGCACGCCATTCACCCACACGTCCGCCTGCCCGACATGAACTCCCAGCAGCGATGTCACCTGGCCGAACACACCGTCGAGCGGCGCGGCCGCCAGATTGAGCACCTGGCCGACCAATGCCGTCAGCGTGCCCAGGCCCAGGCCTAGCCCCAGCACGTTAACGTTGAGGTCGATCCGCGAAATCAGCGAGGACGCAACGCCTTGTAACAGGTCGTTGGTGCTGACCTGCTTCACCGTGTGGTTGGCAATATCGCTCGCCGAAAAGAACACGTCCTGTGGATCGGCGCCGCCCAGCTTGACGTCGGCGAAGCCGGACACGCTGGCGACCGGCGTGCGCAGCATCGTCACGCGATTGAGCGCCGGCGCGGCCTGGAAATTCCCCAGCGCGGCCGGATCGACATCGGCGATCGCCGCTTCGCCCAACGATGGCGTCACGGTCAACGTGACCGTCGCCTTGTTCGCCCCGCCGGAGCAGGACACGGTCTTCAGCTTCGCGCTGGCGGCAGCCAATTCGACAAAGATCGGGACCCTGAGCGAGGCGAGGCCGAGTTGCGGCGCGACCTGGGTGTCCAGATAGATTCGCGTTTGCGCCGTGCGGACCTCGACATCATGCGCCGAGGTGACCCTGAGCCAGGGCGAATTTGCCGGCCGCTCGCCGATCGCGATCCAGATCTTGGTCGAGGTGAGCCCCGGCACGGTGGCGCCGAGATCGGTGCTGATCTGATGCTGTCCGCCAAGCTCGAGCGTGCCGCGCAGCAAGGAGTAAGCGTCGACGGTGATCGGTCGCGACGGGTCGGACTGGGTATTCTCCGCAAGCGGCCCAAGGTCGATCAGCGACGATAATTTGGTCGAGGTTTGCGGCAGCCGATTGGCAATGGCGCTCAGCACCGACGACGCCTGGGCGTCGGTGACCGACGCGGCCATCGCGCGCGAAATCTGGGGCAAGGTAGCCTGCATGTTCAACAAGTCGCCGAAGGTCGCGGCCTGGACGTTGAGCTGCGAGCGCAGCGCCTCGCTGAATTTGAGGATGTCGATCTGCCCGCCGGCGAGTGCCTGATAGTCCATCGCGCTGAGTTGCAGGTCGGTGCCGGCGAGTTGCGACAGCATGGCGTTGGGCAGGCCGCCACTGACGCCGGCCAGCCGCGAGCCGATCGAGAAGGCGGCCAGGTCGATCCGGGCGGCGGTGCCCCATGCTTCGACCGGCACGGTCGGCTTGCCGAAAATCCGGGCGAAATAGAGCGGCACGTCGGCATGGACACGAACGCGCGCGGCGTTGGCACCATCGGCGCCCACGACGAATCGCGTGCTCGCCGCAATCGTCGAATCGTCGGTATAATGGCCCGGCTCGACGCTCATGATCGACAGTCCCGGCATCGAATTGGCGTTGCGCGCCGCGGCTGCGGCGTCGCTCGCATCATCGATATTGCTTGCCGCGGCCATCGCCGCCGCATCGGCGATCCCCTGAGCGTGGCGCTTGGCCAAATAGAGATTGGTTGCGTCGACCGCGAGCGAGGCGACCCCCAGGAAGGCGAGCAAGCCGCCGCCGAACATGATCGTGACGTTGCCGCTGGTCGAGGCGAGCAGGGAAGGTCTGGTGCGCATTCTTGCCCCCTCAAAAATTGGTCAGCCGCACGGCGGCGCTGCGCGAGAGGATCTTGTCGGGAATGGGTACGAACGGCAGCTTCATCACCGGCTGATCAGACATGTCGTAATTGACCGTGACGTTAAGCGTGGCGCCATCGTCCTGGATGCCGACCACCACCTTGCGCTGGTCGATTCCGTCATAATGCGACAGTGAGTCGGTGACCGTCTGACGCGCGGTCAGGGCGCGCTCGTCCTGCGACAGGCCCGACAGGCTGGCGCGCGCGCCTTCATTCGCGCTTTGCTGCAGGGCATTCGCACAACCCAGCCATTGTCCGTAGACGATGATGCCCATGATCAGCAGCATCAGCACTGGCAGGACCATCGCCATTTCCACCAGCGCCGCACCGCGTTCGTCATGAAGGAGCCGCCGGCGGCGGCTGCGGTAGCGAGGCAGGAAGGCGTCACGGCTCGTCATGACGACATGGTAGGCTGGGGCAGTGCCGAAATCGCTAGCGGCCGGCGTGGTGCGATTGCTCAAACTGCGCAGTTTTACGTCCGCTGACTGCCGCACCCGGGGCGCGCGCCGGGCGGCGGCGACAGCCGTTTTACCACTTCCTCGGCGAGCAGCGCGACTCCCGCTTGGGCGTCGGCGGCGAACACACTGGTCGATCCGCACCAGGTCGCGCTGCCCGCCGGTCCGATCGACCATGACAGCGCCAGCCTGGTATCCGAGCGGAGCCGGTCGACCTTCAATTCACCTCGTATTTCGCTGTTACGCAGGTGCTCGGGCAGATTTTGTTGGATCCTGCGCGACAAGTCGTCCGCTTCGCCTGCGGCGTCCGTAGAGGTCGTCGCGATCGATACGCGCGATGCCGGCGAGGGCGTCGTCGCCACCGCCGGACCAGCGTCCCCGGCGTCGGAGGACGCGACCGCGGTCGACACTTGGCCTTCGACCTGGCGCATCCCCAACGCGTCGCTGCGCACGCCGACCATCATGAGCTCGGTGATGACGAGCATCGACAGGCCCGATTGGGCGAATACCGGCGCCCCGGATCGCCACACCAGGATCAGCGAGGCGAAGGCGCCGAAGCACATCGGCGCCAGCCACATCATCGCCGGCGGCGTGCGTCCGACGATCAGCACCGCGGCGGCGACCAGGAACACTCCGACCGGCGCTAGTGCTGGCCAGGGGCTGGGAGGGCCCGGGGAGAATGTCGCCGTCGGTCGCATGCAAACCTTTTCGATGATGGGCGAGGGGTTTGCGCGCACGCATGTTGCACGACCGTTGACGCTGGCAGAAGGCCAAGTGCGCAATTTGCGCAGTTTTTGTCGTCGGATTGGGGAGGTCGTGCGACGACTGGTGACGTTTCGGTCGCGATTTAGCGTGCTGGACTCGCGGATAGCCGGCGTTCACCTACTCGCGGCAAGCGCTCTGTCGACAGATAAAGGGGCGCCCGTTGCCGGACGCCCCTCTCATTTTCGTCTCGATCGGAATGCCTAGAATTTCACTTCGGCGGTCATCGTGAAAGAGCGGCCCCGCGGATCGGCGACGCGCGGTTCCCACGAGCTGCCCGATCCGGTGTTCGAATCGTAGGTGATGGCGAACGGCGGATCGGTGTTGAAGATGTTCCTGACCCCGGCGGTCAGCGTCAGGTGATTGGCGAAGCTCTGCGACACCGATGCATTGTAGACGACATAGGCCTTCACCCGCGGGTTGAAGTCGGGACGCCCTGCGCTGCCCGGCAACGCCTGGTTCTGATAACCGTCGCGATAGATTTGCGAGAAGGTCAGCCCGAAACCATTGTTCGTATAGCTGATGAACGCATTGTGCTTCCACTTGAGGCCGAGGTCGCCGGACAGGCTGAAGACACCGAGCAGATCGGTATACTTCAGATTGGGCAGCAGCTTCTCCTTCTTCTCGAGCAGCAAGGTCCCGTCGAACCCGGCCGAGATCGCGCCGCCCAGGGCGTCGACGCTGCCGCGCGCCGAAAAATCGATGCCGCGCGTGCGGCGCGACCCGAAATTGCCCGTACGCAGATCTACCAGCGTGATGATGCCGTTCGGGTCGCGCTGGATGCGATCGCCGAATGCGCCGATGTTGGCGAGCAATTGCGGTATGGTGATCGTGCCGATGACATTATCCACCGATATCGACCAATAATCAGCCGAAAAGCTGAAACGTGACGTCGGCCGGAGCACCGTGCCGAAGCTATATTCCTTCGATGTTTCCGGGCCGAGGTTCACATTGCCGCCGCTCAGCGAATCAGGCGTGATCGGCGCGCAGGCTGGTTGCGGCCCCGCCGTTGTGCCTTGCGGGCAGCGCGTCGGGTCGACGAGCGTATTGCCCGGGTTTGGCGATTGGGTGACGCCATTGAAGATCTGGTTGAAGCTCGGCACGCGGAAGCCGGTATTGTAAGATCCGCGGAACATCAGCCACTCGACCGGTGTCAGTTTGGCGGTGAACTTCGGATTGAAGGTCGAGCCGAAGCCGGTGTAATCGTCGATGCGCCCCGCGGCCGACAGTTCGAGCATCTTGAAAACCGGGAACAGGATTTCACCGTACGCCGCCTTGACGTCACGGTTGACCTTGCTGAGCGCGTTGACGTTGTCGAACGCGACGTTGAAAATGTCAGGCGCCGAAGCGTCGGCCGCCGACGATCCGTTGAAACTGTAGCTTTCGCGCCGGTAATCCACACCTGCCGCGATCTTTACCATGCCGCCGGGCAAGCGGAACAACTCGCCCGAGATCGAGGCGTCGAACTGCCGCACCTCATATTTGCCGCCATAGAGCTTGACGCCCTTGGCCGATACCGCGTCGAGCGCGGCAAGCGCCTGCGGCGTCTGCTGCAGCGAGAACGGGTTGAGGATACCGCTGTTGAACAGCCCGACAATGCCGGGAGCGCTGGCGCCCGGGGCGGTCGGCGCGCGCGGATCGGGGCCGCCCAGCACCGCATTCGGGTCGCCATGCGCCTTGGCATAGGCGACCGCTGCGGCGCTCGCATAGACGCCGCGATAGCTGTAGCCGCTGCCCAGGATCGACGTCGCCCGGCTCGACGCATAGGAGGCGCCGGCGCGATAGTCCCAGCCAGGCGCGATCGGCCCGTCGATCCCGAGCGCGGCGCGGAATGTCTTGGTATTGGTGACATATTCGCGCGGCCCGCAATCGGTGCAGCGCCAGCGGAAGGCGATCGGCTTGCCGTAATTGCCCGCAACTGCCGGCAGGACCGACACGATGCTGTTATAGACCGCATTATAGGTCGGCGCCGTCAACGCATTGAGCGGATAGGCGATCGGCATCGTCGTATTGTTGGCACTGTATTGATTGTTCGAGAAAATCTTGTGCGAGGTCGCATCGGACCCCGTCACCTCAAGATAAATTTGATGTTCACCAAGCTTTCCGGTCGCGCGACCGTAATAGGTCAGCGTCTGGAGCGGCTGTTGCAGCGTCGCCGCGCGGCCGGTGTCCCACGAACAGGCAAGCGCGGCGCTGGGGGTGGCCCATAGCGCTGCATCGTAGTTCATTCCGCCATCGACGGAATCGCAACCGGCGCCGCCAGGTAGGCGCAGCGGATTTACGCCGCCCGTAGCCGGGACATTCGTTCCTGGAATGTTGAAGCCTGCGCCATTGCCCAGATAATTGGGATTTGGGATCGTACAAACACTCGCCACCGTCTTGTTGCACTGCGTCGCGTCGCCGAGCAGCGTCCCGCCTTGCGTGATGCCCACGTTGCTACCCGTCGGGTTGATCGGGAACGCTGTGGCGAAAGGCGTGCCGCGCGTGTCGATCGACAGGCCACGATTCGGCTGGTTGCCGTTGACGAAGTCGCGATCCGATCCGCGCAGGATGCTGTTCCAGCTCTTGCTCACCGCGCCCATCACGTTGAAGCCCTGCTGGTCGAGCTTGCCCCAGCCGACGGTGGCCGAAAGGCGATAGATCGGGCTGTCGCCTTGTTCGGTGATGTCGGTGAAGCCCTGGACGTCGATGCCGGTGAAATCGGTCTTGGTGATGAAGTTGATCACGCCGCCGATCGCGTCGGTGCCATAGATCGCCGAGGCGCCGTCCTTGAGCACTTCGACCCGGTCGATCGCGGCGAACGGAATCTGGTTCACGTCGACCGCCGAGCCCTGCAGACCATGCGCGGCGACGCGGCGGCCGTTGAGCAGGATCAGGGTCGACGCGCTGCCTTGGCCGCGCAGATTGGCGGCGGACAGACCGTTGGTGCCGCGCGCCGCACCGCTGACGACGTCGGAATTGGACGCGAGATTGTCGGCGCCGTTGCCGTTGCTGGCCAGGAACGAGATCAGCTGCTCGGGGCTGCTGATGCCTTCGCGGCTGAGATCCTTGGTAGTGATGATCTGCAGAGGTAGCGCGCTGCGGTTCGGGTCCTGCTTGATGCGCGACCCCGTGATGATGATTTCGTTGCTCTTGCCGGCCCTGTCGCCCTGATCGTCCGATACCGGCGACGCAGCCCCGGTCGGCGTCGCCGCGGGCGCGGTGGTCTGATCGCTATCGGTCGATTGAGCGAAGGCAGCATTCGGCAGCAGGCACAAGGCGGTAAGCGCCGTCCCCGACGCCAGCACCAGACGAAGCGAGTTCGATCCTGTCATGATATGGTCCCCCTGGACGCGCCCTTCCCGAGGCGCTTTCATTGGCGACATTAAGCATCAAAATGGACAGGTCTTGTCACCTTCCTTTTGCGCCAAGCGATGAAACCGGTTCCCTTTTTGTGTGCGGCAGGGGCAAAGCGTTGCGCGGTTGCAACACCGCAGCCATTGACGCGGCCCCGCGAGCATCGGACCGTGGCTCCAATGCCTGAGAGAGGATCGCCGATGCAGCATTTGATCAGCCGCAAGATCGGACGGCGTGCATGACGATAGGAGCGGCGGATGCCGGTGCGGCGGAACGCGCGGCGCTACGTCCCGGCTTCGGGCGGCTGGCGCTATACGCGTTGCTCGGCTTCTCTGCCGGATTGCCATTCTACATGTTCAATACCGTGTTGTTCCTGCGGCTCGCGCGGCACAATGTCGACATCGTCACGATCGGCTATTTCGCTTGGGTATCGCTGCTGCCGACGTTCAAATTCGCCTGGGCGCCTTTGCTCGACAAATACGACATGCCGGGGTTCGGCCGCTTCTGGGGGCGGCGGCGCGGCTGGATCATGGTGTCCCAGTTGGGCATCTTCTTGTCGACGATCGGGATGGCGTTCACCGCATCGGACAAGTGCCTGCCGCTGACAGCCTTGTTCGCATTGCTTCTCGCCTTCTGGACCAGCACGCTTGAGATCGCGGCGGACGGATGGCGCGTCGAACTGGCGCCGACGGCCGAAGAGCAGGGGCCGCTCGTCGCGGTCAACCAATGGGGTTATCGCATCTCGATGGTGGTGGCCGGCGGCGGCGCAATCTATGTCGCTGCGGTGTCCGACTGGACATTCGCCTATCTGGCCATTGGCGTCCTGGCGTTCCTGCCTTTCCCGCTACTGGCCGCGATGCGATCCGAGAGCGGGCGCGTCGACGGTCGGATCCCCGCGTTGCTGGCCGGTTTGCTGACCAGCGCGGTGGCGATCGCTGCGATAACCGCGGCGACCGCGGTGATTGGCTGGATATTATTGTCCGCGATCGGCTCGGTCGGGATCGATAATCCCGACATCATGAAATATTGGGTGGCCGGGCTCGGGCTGCTGCCGTTCCTGGTGCTCGGCGCGGCAGTGCCCTGGCTTCGCAAACTGCCCTGGCACGCGCCGCTGCGCCGATCGCTGGCGGTCGGGCCCTATGTCGACGTGGCGTGGCGATACGGCCTCGTCGTCATTCCGATCCTGTTGTTCATCTCGATCTATCGCACCGGCGATGTGATGGCGAACACGCTGTCGCACCCGATGTTCAATTTCCTGGGCTATGGGCTGAAGCAGATCAGCGCGGCCGATGGCGTCGTCGCTCTGGTGTCGGGGTTGCTCGGCGTGACCTTGGGCGGGCTGCTGGCGGCCCGGGTCTCGATGGGCTGGGCGCTGGTGATCGGCGGGGTGATGTCCGCGCTCAGCAACTGGATCTTCGCATGGCTCGCGCATCAGACGCCCGGCGGGCCGGTATTGTTCTCGCTGTTCGGCCTCGGCGTGACATCCGGCGACCTCGATCTTTATCTCGCCATGGCGGTCGATCAGTTCGGCCATGGGTTCGAAGGCGCGGTGTTCGTCGTCTACCTCTCGCTGCTGGTGAATCCGCGCTACCCGGCGGCGCAATATGCGCTGTTCTCCGGCCTCGCTTTCCTGATCCCCCGACTGCTCGCGGGACTGTCGGGAGTGTTCCAGAAAGCGATCGGCTATGACGGCTTCTTCATCATGGCGGGCACGATGAGCGTCGCGGTGCTGGTCCTGCTGCCGTTCATTGTCCGTGCGAAACCGCGGCCCGATGACGATCCCAACGCGACCGGAGCCGTGGCAGCATGATCGAACAGGCCTTCGCTCCCGCCGCCACCGCGGTCGCGGCGGGCAGGATTCCCGGCGCGACCCTGGGCGTGGTGGCAGCCGACGGGCAGCGCTGGGTGGCGCATGCCGGGATGGCCGCATTGCTGCCCGAGCCCGAGGTGCTGACGCTCGACCATTGGTTCGACCTCGCCTCGGTATCGAAAGTGATCGCTACGACGACGATGATCTTGCGCCTCGCCGATCAAGGCAGGCTCGATCTAGACCGGCCGCTGACCGATGCGATCCCCGATCTGCGCCAATACGATGTCGCCAACGCCGCCGAGCGCAAGCTCACCTTTCGCGACTGCCTGGCGCATCGCAGCTTCCTGCCGGCGGTCGAGCCGATCTACACCTATGGCGGCGACCCGGCGCGGTTACGCGCGTTCGTGCTGCAGCGCGAATGGCGGCACGGCCCGCCGGTCTATTCGGACATCAACTTCATCCTGTTGGGGATCGCGATCGAGCGGATCACCGGGCAGCCGCTCTCGGCCTGGCCGCTCGGCGCGGGACTGAGCTACGGCCCGCCGCCCGGTCCCGCAGTGGCTACCGAGCTCTGCCAGTGGCGTGGGCGCGTGCTCAAGGGCGAAGTGCACGACGAGAATTGCTTCGCGATGGGCGGAGAGACTGGCCACGCCGGGCTGTTCGGGACGGTGGCGGGCGTGCTCGATTTCGCGCAGGGGCTGCTCGACGGCAGCGGCGCCTCGCCGGCGATGATCGAGGCGATCCGTACGCCCTTCTACGAGCACCGCACCTGCGGCTGGGAACGGCGCTTCGATGGCTGGTCGGGCGGGCCGGCCTGCTCGGGCGAGACGATCGGGCATACCGGCTTCACCGGCACCGGGCTGTGGGTCGATTTTGAGCGCGGGATCGCCTGGACCTTGCTGACCAACCGCGTCCATCCGTCGCGGCACAGCGAGGCGGGGAAGAGCATCTTCGAGGTCAGGCCAGCGACCGGTGACGCGGTGATCGCCGCTTGGGACGCCCAACGCCAGCTTTGACATGGTGTCGGTCGATTGGCGTCAGTCCTGACCGTCGCAGGCATCCGCCCGGGCGAGCAGAAACGCTCTTTCGCGCAGGTTGCGGGTAAGCGCGGCGGCAGCCCCGAACGCCGACCGTGCTTCGACCAACCGGCCGGCCCGGAACAGGAAGTCGCCTCGCGCCGCCGGGAAGGGAGCATAATTGCGTAGCGCGTCGGCGTCGGCAATCTCGTCCACCAGCTTGAGGCCGGCGTCGGGTCCGAACGCCATGCTGTGGGCGATGGCGCGGTTGAGATCGACCACGGGCGAGGGCGTCACCACGCGCAGCCGGTCATAGAGCGCGGCGATACGGGGCCAGTCGGTATCGACCGCCCGGCGCGCGCGGGCGTGGCAGGCGGCGAGCGCGGCTTGCAGCACATAAGGCCCGCGACCACCCAGCGCCTCGGCGCGGGCGAGGGCGTCGAGCCCCCGCTGGATCAGCAACCCGTCCCAGCGCGACCGATCCTGCTCGGTGAGGGTCACGAAGGCGCCGTCCGGCCCGGTTCGCGCGCCGAGGCGCGACGCCTGGATCTCCATCAACGCCAGCAAGCCAAGCACTTCAGGTTCCTCGGGCAACAGCCCCGCCAGGATGCGGCCGAGCCGCTGTGCCTCGCGCGCCAGCGCCGGCCGGACCAAATCGTCACCCGCCGTCGCCGCATAGCCTTCGTTGAAGATGAGGTAGATGACCTCGAGCACCGACGACAGCCGCGCTGCTCGTTCGCCGCCGCGCGGCACGTCGAACGCCAGACCGGCCTGGGCGATCGCTTTCTTCGCACGGACGATACGCTGCGCGATCGTCGCCTCGCTGGACAGAAAGGCACGCGCGATCTCGTCGGTGGTCAGGCCGCCGACCACGCGCAAGGTAAGCGCGGCGCGCGCCTCACGCGACAGCATCGGGTGGCAGGCAGTGAAGATCAGCCCGAGCAATTCGTCGCCGAGATCGTCGTCGAGCGCGGCGTCGAGCGCCGCGGTCGCATCCTCGGCTTCCTCGTCCAGCGTTCGTGCGATTTCCTCATGCTTGCGATCGCGCATCTGGTCGTGCCGGATGGCGTCGATCGCACGCCGCTTGGCGACGGCCATCAGCCAGGCCCCCGGATTGGCCGGAACGCCGGTCTTCGGCCAATCGGACAGGGCAACGACCAGCGCTTCCTGCGCCAGCTCTTCGGCACGGTCGATGTCGCGCACCATCCGCGCCAGACCCGCGACCAGCCTGGCCCGTTCGATGCGAAAGGTCGCCTCGATCGCCCGATGGGTTTCGCCTGGGTGCGTCTCGCCTGCGGTCACGCCGCCCCTTGTCCGTCAGGGGCGGCGGCGACGCAAGCGGCCGATCGGTCAGTCGGTGGGTGGGGCGTTGACCGCCAATTGCGCGGCGAACGCGCGCTTGTACGCGGGGCGCGCTTCGCCGCGCGCGACATAAGCGGCCAGGGTTGGAAACTCATCGAGGATGCCCGACATTCTGAGCCGGAGCAGCACCGACACCATCAACAAGTCGCCCGCGCTGAAGCTGCTTTCGAGCCACTCGGCATCGCCCAGGCGATCGGCAAGCTGACGCAGCCGGGCGCGGATACGGTCGAACACCAGCGGCATCCGCTCCTGCGCCCAGGGCTTGTCGCCTTCCGCGAATTTGGCGGTCTGGAGGTCGAGGACCGGCGGCTCGACGCTGCTGAGCGCGGCGAACATCCAGGTGACCGCGCGCGCCCGGGCATCGGGGTCTGCCGGTAACAGGTTGGTGTGCCGCTCGGCGATATGGAAGACGATCGCGCCCGTCTCGAACAGCGTGAGGTCGCCATCCTCGAACGTGGGGATCTGGCCGAACGGATGCACGGCCAAATGCGCGGGTTGCTTCATCTCGGCGAAGGAAACGAACCGGACATCGTACGGCAGTTCCGCTTCCTCGAGCGCCCAGCGAACGCGGGTGTCGCGCGCCAGCCCCTTGCCGCCGTCGGGCGACCGTTCGAACGCGGTGATGGTGATGGTCATCGTCAGTCTCCGATGGTGGCATGGCGCGTCGACATATTGGTCGTCAGCACCGCAGAGTTGCGGCTTGCGGAGGGGATGTGCCCCTCCGGCCGGGGTCGATCAGGCGACGCCGAGCTTGCCGCGGTCGCCGCCGCGCGGATTGGCGAGCTCCTCGGGCGTCACGAAGTCGGCCAGGTCGGCTGCTTCGTAGAACGGCCGGAGCTCGACCACGCTGCCATCCATCATCGGGCAGCGCCTGGCCCAGGCCACGGCCTCGTCCAAGTCCTTGACGTCCCAGATCGCAAAGCCCGCGACCAGCTCGCGCGCCTCGGCGAACGGCCCGTCGATCACCGTATTGCCGGCGCCCTCATAAGCGATGCGCTTGGAGTCGGCGCTGGGCTTGAGCCCGGCACCGGCGATGAAGACGCCGGCCTCGACCAGTTCCTCGGTGAACCGGTCCATCGCCGCGAACGCCTCGAGCATCTCGGGCGTGGGCGCCAGGCCCGTTTCGGTCTCCTTGGTGGATTTCACCAGCATCATGACACGCATCGTCAGTCTCCTTGCTCGAGCCGGCCCCAATTGGCGTCTCATCGGGACGACGAACGAGCTTGTCGGAAATCGACATGGCTTCGCAAATTTTTTTAATGGGCGATGCGTGGGGTCTGATCGGGCGCCGTTCGGGTCGGGGATTCCGACGATGCGATGGCCGTCATTTGAGCTAGGCGGACTTTGTGGAAATCCCGTCGGCGGAACTGGCCTGCGCGCCACAGCAACGGTCTACGCCCAGCAGGAATGAACGTAAGCTCGATTGTCGACATTCGTGCATCAGCGCATATGTGCGGCCCGTTTGATGAAGGGGCTTCTCATGAACCTTGTTGTACGATCGTCCGTCATCTCGCTGTTGGCCCTGGGCGCGCCAGCTTCCGCGGACATCACGGGAAATTATGTCGGTCTCAACAACGCCATGACCCTGAAAATCGAAGTCGCCTCGAATGGCGATGTGCGAGGGGCCACTTCCAATCCGAACAGCTATTTCATCACGCATGACGGTCACGGCTATATCATTCAGGCCAGTTTCAACGGTCCGGCGGTAATGCGCGTCGAGGACATGGCCACAGTGATGGCCGAACAGATGAAAAAGATGATGCCGAACTTGCCAGCGGACAAGGGCAAGGATGCGCCCGCGTGGCGACTGGTAAAGGGAGGCGTGGTAACGATCAGAGGTCGCCAGGGAATTGCATATTACAGCGGTAAAGAAACCAGCGGCGCTCCAATCGGCGAGCCCATCGTCGTGATCAGCACCGACCCCCAGCTGGCGCCACTCGGTGCTGCCATGGCGCATCAATTCGACATGTCGGTCGCGATGATGGGTCAGGTGCTCGGCGACTCGAACCCATTCAAGAACATGCAGGAAATTCTGAAGACCGGGGCTCCTCTGGTATTCACCGGCATGCAACTCGATGCCATCAGCGAGGACACAATACCGGCCGCGCGCTTCGCATTGCCGGCACAGCCTCTCAAGCTGGAAGATGTAAGGAAAAACATGGGTGTTCCGGCGCAATGACGCCGGGTGCTACTCTTGATCTCTTGCCGGAGCGGTCCGACCGTTTCCCGTCGACGGCAGGCGTTCGCACTCGTCCCGACCGGCTACGCTAGGCATTGATTGTCGCGCGGCGTATGGACGACCCGTCGCCGACGTCCTCTTTTCAATTCTCCGCGGCGATCAGCTCCAGCGCGGCGTCCACTGCCTTGGTCGCCTCGACGCCTGGCGGGATGTCGTTGGCATAGGTCGAGAAGGTCAGCGTGCGGCCGCTCTTGGCGATCATATAGCCGGACAGGCCGGCCGAGGCGTTGAGCGTGCCGGTCTTGGCGAACAATTTATGGTCGAGCAGCGTGCCGCCGAAACGCTTCGCCAGCGTGCCGTCGACGCCGCCGACCGGCAGCGTCTCGCGCCAGGCCGCGCCCCAGGGCTGGGTCGCGATCCAGCGCAGCATGATCACCGCGCCGCGCGGGGCGACGCGATTGTAGCTCGACATGCCCGAGCCGTCGGAGAAATCGAACGCCGCGCGCGGTACGCCGGCCTTGGCGAGCATCGCGCGCACCGCGACCTGACCATCGGCGATCGATCCGCTGCCAGCGACCAGCGACGAGCGGCGCAGGAAGAGTTCGGCATGAAGATTCTGGCTGACCTTCATCGTCAGATGCATGTCGTCCATCAGCGGCGGCGGCGTCAGCTTGGCGAGCACCGGCGGCAGCGGCGGCCGCGCGGGCGGGGCGTTGCCGCGGATCGCGGGATCGTCGCTGGGCATCAGCGGGCGATGGCGGACGCCGACCGTGCCGGTGACCTTGACCCCGCGTGCCTTGAGCAGATTGGCGAAGCGCCAGGCGGCGTAGCGCGCCGGATCGTCGATCCCGACGCGCAATTTGTCGGGCTTGGCATCGGCGCCGATCGTGCCGGTCAGGCGAAGCTCATAGCCATTGGGCGCGCGATCGAACTCGACCGAATTCTTGCTGCCCGCGACGGTCATCAGGCGATTGTCGACCGTGTAATAAGCCGGCAGTTCGACCTTGGGCACCGCGCCGACCGCGCCCGGTGTCACGGTCACCGGCAATTCATTATCGTCCATCGTCAGCGCCGAGGTGGCGGTGCCGGAACGCGTCGGGATGTTGTTCCAGCTCATCCCCGGGCCCCAGCGCTCGTCGGGCAGGAGGGTGTCGTCGCCGATCACGTCGCCGACCACGCGGGTCTTTTGCGCGACCGCATCGGCGAGCGTCGTCAGGCAATCGACCGTGCAATCGTCGGCGCCCGACAGCCGTGCATCGCCATTGCCGATCAGCACGACTTCGCGCCCGTCGAGCCGTACCGCCGCGCCGCCGGTGGTGTCGGGCTGGGTGAGATCGCCCATCGTCGTCAGCGCGGTGGCGGTGGTGAACATCTTGGTGTTCGACGCCGGGATGAAGCGCGCGTCGGGATTGATCGCGACCACGTCACGGCCCTGATCGTCGACCACGACGATGCCGAAGCGCGTACCGGGTCCAGCCAGCTGCGCCAGCGTCGCCTCGACCCGCGTCGTCAGGTCCTTATCCTGCGCCGCGGCTGGAACCGCGATGGCGACCGCGGCGACAAGTGCCAGAACCTGTTTCGTCATCTATTGCGTCCCCCGATCAGGAAAATGCGAGCGGCGACGCCGCCCATTCGGCGCGTGCCCGCGCGATCAGTGTCTTCAGCGTCGCCGCTTGCCGCCGCCACGCACCCTCGGTTGCCCCGTTCCAGGTGTCGATAGTGTCGCGCAGCGCATCGATCGCGAAGTCGACGAACACATCATATTCGTCCTGGCGCAGCTCGCCGTAATTGCGGTGATTGAAGACGAGTTCGGCGACCTGGCTCCAGACCCATTTCCGGTCCTGGGCGAGCCCATGGAGCCATTGCAGCGTCTCGTCGGTCATTCGGACCGAGGTCGCGTCGACGTGCATGAAGATCGCGCGGCGCTCGGGGAAGCGGGCGAGGAAGCGGTCGAACAACAGCTCGCGCATTGCGGCCTCACGGCCGTCCAGCGCGAACAGGCTCGCTTCGATCAGGTCGGCGTCACTCATCGTCGGTCGAGCGATAGACGGCGTCGTCGAGCTCGCCTTCCCAGCGCGCGACAGTGGTCGCGACCGCGAGATTGGCGCAGGCGCTGGGTACCGTGCGGGTCATGTCGAGCAGGCGGTCGAACGGCAGGACGAAGCCAACGACGAGTGCGGTCTGTTCGGGCGGCACGCCGACCGCCGACAACACCGCGGCGAGCATGAACAGCGAAGCGGAGGGGACCGGCGCGGTGCCGAACGCGGCCAGCGATCCGGTCAGCAGCACGAGCAGATAGACCGACGCCGTCAGCGGCGTGCCGAACGCCTGAAGCGCGAACAGGCTGAGCAAGCCAACATACATCGCGGTGCCGTCCTTGCCGATGCTGGCGCCCAACGGCAGCACGGTCGAATAGACCGGGCGGCTGATGCCGAGATTGTCCTCCGACACGCGCATCGCGACCGGCAGGGTGGCCCCGCTCGACGCGGTCGAGAAAGCGACGACCAGCGCATCGACGATGCCGCGGAAGAACGGCAGCACCGGCAGCTTGGCGATGAGGCGCAGCAACAGGCTGTGCACCACCAGCATCTGGATCAGCGATCCCGCGACCACCGCGAGGGCAAGCCAGCCGACATGGACGAACACCGCCGTGCCATTGGCAGCGACAGCATTGGCGATCAGCGCGAACACGCCGAACGGGGTCGCTTCCATCACGATCGTGACGACCTTGAGCAGCACTGCTGACGTCGCCTGGAGGAACGTGGCGAAGGGCTTGCCGGCGTCGCCGGTCAGCACCGTGCCGACCCCGAACAGAATCGCCACGAAGATGAGCGCGAGCATATCGCCCTTGGCCAAAGCGTCGACGATGTTGAGCGGAATGATGCCGATCAATTGGTCATAAGGCGTAACCGCCACGCCCAGCGCGTGCGGCGCGGCGGTGCCGAGCGGCGCGCCGGCGCCGGGTCGGATCACGGTCGCGACCAGCATGCCGACCGATACCGCGATCGCGGTGGTCGCGGCGAACAGTCCGATCGTCCGCGCGCCCAGGCTGCCGAGCTTTTTGGGATCGGCCAGGCTGGTGATGCCGGCGGCGATCGTCACCAGCACGATCGGCGCGACCAGCATGCGGATCGCGCGGACGAACAGGTCGCCGATGAACTGGACGTACGGTGCGCCTGCCGGCCAGACGAGCGCGAAGATCACGCCGAGAATCAGCGCACCGACGACGCGCTGCCACAAGGGGATGGCGAACCAGAAGCGCATCGCCGGGACTATGCTGCTTCGTCACCCCGGCCCTGGGCCGGGGTCCACTGTGCCACAAGCGGAGGGGGGAGTTGTTGCACGGCGGATGCCGGGACAAGCCCGACATGACGAAGGGGGTAGATTGCGGGGCTCAACCGCACGTGCCGGCCGTTGGCGTATGCGGCAGCGCGCGGCCGGCGGCCGCGCCGGTGAGTTGGCCGTTGTCGACCGCGACCTTGCCGTTGACGACGACGGTCTTCACGCCGGTCGCGGGAAGCGTCGGCTGTTCGTAGGTCGCCTGCGCGGCATAGGTCTTGGGGTCGAACACCACGACATCGGCGAACGCGCCGGGCTTCAATTCGCCGCGTCCGGTCAGCCCGAACCATTTGGCGGTGACCGACGAACTGCGCTCGATGAACTCACGCAGGCTGATCACCTTATCGGCGACGACGTACTTCGCATATTTGCGGGCGAACGTGCCCCAGACGCGCGGATGGCCGCTCGACGCGTCGCTGTCGGTCATCACCCAGGGTTGTTTCATGAACGCGGCGATATCGGCCTCGCTCTGGTTGAACGAAACGACGCCGGCATCGTGCACGCGGATCGCCGCGATCGCCGCCGATATCGGGTCGGTCTTCATCGCTGCCGCGATCTCGTCGAGCCGCTTGCCGCGCCATTGCCCTTCGGTGATCAGCAGCGAATGCGGGCCGCCGCGCTTGCGCATGTTCTCGGCGATGCCCTCGCGCAGCTTCTGCGTGAGGCTGGGATCGTCGAACCGCTTGACCAGCGCCGCGGTGCCGCCGTCCTGCGCCCAGAGAGGGATCAGCGAGGCGACCAGGCTCGTGCCCGATGCGGACCAGGGATATTGGCTAGCGGTGATGTTGACCCCGGCGGCGCGCGCGGCGTCGATCTTGGCGATGATCGTGGGCGCCGTGCCCTGGACGTCGACGCCCAGCGCCTTGATGTGGCTGATATGGATCGGCATGCCGGTCGCCTTGCCAATGTCGATCGCTTCGTCGATCGCGGCGGCAAGGCCGACGGTGTAGCTCGATTCGTCGCGGATATGGCTGTCGTAATAGCCGCCGCGCTTGGCCGCTTCCTGCGACAGCGCGATCACTTCGTCGGTCTTGGAAAAGCTCTGCGGCGCATAGAACAGCCCGGTCGAAAAGCCGATCGCGCCTTCGCACATGCCCTTGGCGACCAGCGCCTTTTCCTTGTCGAGCTCGGCGGGAGTCGGCGCGCGGTTGGCGCCGCCGATGACCTGGTTGCGGATCGCGCCGAAGCCGACATAGGTCAGGAAATTGGGGCCGACCGGCTTGGTGCTCGGCGTCGCCAGCGTCGCCGCGACATTGGTGCTGCCGCCGCCGTCATTGCCGATGAACGCGGTGGTCACGCCTTGTAGCAGGAACGCCGGGACCAGTCGCGTCTTGGCATCGGCCGAGGCGAGCCAGGGGCCGGCATGAGTGTGCGGATCGATGAAGCCGGGGGCGACGATCATGCCGGTCGCATCGATCGTCCGTGCGGCGGCGATCTTCAGATTGGGCCCGACCGCGACGATCTTGTCGTCCTTGATCGCGACGTCGCCGGTGAACGGCGCGTCGTCACCGGTATAGACGGTGCCGCCGCGCAGGATCAGGTCGGCTTGCATGGCGGGGGAGGGAGCGGCGCCGATCGAACAACCGGCGAGCAAGGTGGCGGCGAGAGCGGTGCGCAATTTCATGGCCGCGATCCTTTCGGTCGCGGCGGGCGGCGTCAAGGATGGGCTAGCGACTCTTCAGTAGAGGTATAGCTCGAACGCATACCTTTGTCGGCCGGCACGTCGGTCGCGAAATAGGCGATGCCGGTACCGGCGGTTGGATCGATCCATAATCCGGACTTGAGGCCATAAGCGTCGCCGAGGTGGCCGAACCGGCGTTTGCCGTCGCCGAACAGATCGTCACGGCATCCCGCCTGCGGCGTCGCGATCACGAACATGCCCAGGCCATAGCTGCACACCCAGCCGTCGCCGATGTCGCCGTTCCTGCCGTCATAGGTCCAGGCCGGCGTCTCCATCAGCTTGACCGAGGCGGGGGAGAGCAAGCGCACGCCGTCGACCTTGCCGTTGCCGAGCAGCATCCGCCCGATCCGCTCGAGCCCGCGCGCGGAAATGTGCAGCCCCGATTGCGGCGCGAACATCGCGCCGTTGGCGCCGGCCTTCCAGCGCGACAGGTCGCAGCTGCCGTCGGTCGCCGGGGTGACCGGGCAGGCCGGGCGCTTGCCGTGATTGTCGTCGCGCGTCACCTGGCCGCCGCGAAACAGCACCACGCCGTGCGCGATCGTCGCGTCGTCGCACGTATCCCATTGATAACAGGCCTTTAGCCGGAGCGGCTTCAGCGCCAGCCGATCCATCAGCCGGTCGAATCGCTCGCCGGTCGCGCGCTCCATCACCGCGGCGACCACGGGGAAGTTGAAATTGGTGTAGCGGAAGAAGGTGCCTGGCGCGTGCTCGGCGTCCCAGGCCTTGGGATTGGCAAGCGTCGCGTGCATGTCGCCGTCGAGCGGCAGGACGTAGTCGATATTGTCGGTCAGGCCCGAGCGATGCGACAGCAACAGGCGCAGCGTGATCGGCGTGTCGGGAAAGGCCGGATTGCGAAAGCTGTAGCCAAGCCATCCGGACACGTCGCTGTCGAGGTCGAGCTTGCCCTGCTCGACCAGCCGCATCACCGCGACCGTCGTCACCAACTTGGAGATCGAGGCGATCCGCACCGGATCGTCGGGAGTCACGCCGCGATTGACCGCAGGATCGGCGAAGCCCTCGGCGCGCGCGGAGGTCTCCCCCTTGCGATCGAACGTGACGCGGACCGAAGCGACGGGCTGCGCGGCGCTCGCCGCGGCGAAGAGGAGGAAGGACAGCATGTCGCGAGGCTAGGGCCAGACCAGGCTGGCTGCAACGACCGCATTCGCGCGCGGCGGCGGACGGCAAACTCCGTTCGAGCGTGCAAGTTCCGACCTTGAGCTCAAGGATCACGTGTCTGTTGCGATGAGGCAACAGTCTGATTTTTTGTCGAATAATTCGCGGATCAACCGAAGCGCTCGAAGGTTACGCCTCCCGCCCGCTCATCATGCGATAAAGGAATTCTGTTATGCGTACCCTGCTTCTGACTGCCCTCGCCATCGGCGTCACGGCGATCGCCCCGCAAACCGCTTCTGCTCAGGATACTCCGGCCGCTCAAGATTCTTCGACGTCATTTCGTGGCATTCGGATCGAAGGCAATGTCGGCGGCGATCGGTTCCAGTCGCAAGGCGTTCACAACGACAAGTTCGGCTATGGCGCCACGATCGGCTTCGATGGCGTGATCGGCGGCAAGATCGTGGTCGGGCCGGAGGGCAGCTATTGGCGTGCCAACGACTGGACGGAAAATTGCACGCCGGCTGGTCCGGGGGGCGACGTCTGCCACAAATCTTTCGAGGAGTGGGGCGCCGCCGTGCGCGTCGGCTATCTCGTGACGCCGAACGTCCTGGTTTACGGCAAGGGTGGCTATGTGAACAACGAACAGCGCAAGCGGTTCGACGCGCCGGCCGGACAGACCGGTTATTACGACCACTTTCGCAGCGACGGATATCAGCTCGGCGGCGGCCTGGAATATACGTTGACCAGCGCCGACGCGAAGCTACCCGTCTATGTCGGCGCGCAATATGTCTACTCGCAATATAGCGACCACACGTCGCGTCAGCGGGTGATGGGAAGCATCGGCTTCCGCTTCAAATAAGCCCGCACGACTGAAATCGAGGCGAAAGGCGCCGTCGCGCACCTTTCGCCTCGATTCGTACTAGGCGCTATTTGCTCAATATGCCCGGCGAAGTCGGGATGCTGGTGCTGCCGCCGTCATCGAACGATCCCGCGCGGTAGAGCAAGGTAATCGACACACGGCGGTTGCGCGGGTCGGCGGGGTTGTTCTCGATCATCGGCTCGCGGTCGGCGACGCCCTCGATGCGGTAGAAGCGATCGTCGACCAGGCCGCCCGATGCCAGCCGGCGGCGTGTCGCTTCGGCGCGGCCGGTCGACAGCATCCAATTGTTCATCGCCAGCGGATTGCCATAAGCCAGATTGTCGGTGTGGCCGCGGATCATGATCGGGTTTTCCATCGCCTTTACCGACCCGGCGATCATTCCGATCAGGTCGCTCGCGGCCGGAACCAGCTGCGTCGTGCCGAGCGCGAACATCGAGTAATCGGCGTCGTCGACCAAGTCGATGCGCAGGCCGTCGCGGGTCTGGATGAATTTCACATGGCTCGCGAGCTTGGCGAAAGCAGGCGTCTTCATCGCCTGTTCGAGCTTGCGCTTCATCTCGTCGAAATTCTTCCGGTCCTCGACGGTCAGCCGCGCCTTGAGCGACCCCTTTTCGCCCGAACCGATATTGGAGCCGCCGGTCGCGCCGACGGGAATGGTCAGCGACTTGGTGCCGGTCTGCGAGGCTTTGTGCGGGTAATTGTCCTTGTCGGTGATCGACGATCCACCGAACATCCCGTTCGACCCCGCGCTATTCTCCTTCATATTGACCAGGGTCGGGGAGAAGTAGTCGGCGATCCCCTTGCGTTGCTTCTCGGTGGTCGCGCCGAGAATCCACAGCAACAGGAAGAACGCCATCATCGCGGTCACGAAGTCGGCATAAGCGACTTTCCACGCGCCGCCGTGATGCGCGCCATGGGCCTCGATATAGATCTTCTTGACGATGACCTTGGGCGGCTGGTTGCTGCCATGAGGAGCGCGGGCGGCGGCCATCAGTTGGCGTCCGCTTTCAAGGAAATATTGATTCGCGCGGAGGCGCGGAGGGCGCAGAGAGCGAATGCGTCGCCGCGCCAGCGGCCCTTAGCTCCGAGTGGTCTAGAACAGCTGCGCTGACGCGGGGGAGAACAGCTCTGCGTCCTCTGCGCCTCTGCGCGAACATCAAAAGCGAAAGCAGGAGCCCCCACGATCAGCGTCCACGCAGGCCATCGAAGACCTCGGCGAAGGCCGGCTGGTTGGAATGGGCGATGCCCGAGCGCGCGGCTTCGATCACCAGCGGCTGCGGGTGGCCGTGCAGCGAGGCGATGATGATCTGCTTGACGACGTGATAGATCGCGGCGTCGGCTTCGATGATCTGCTTGAGGCGCGTCGCGAGCGGGCCGACCATGCCATAAGCAAGCAACACGCCCAGGAAGGTGCCGACCAGCGCCGATCCGATCATCGCTCCCAGGATCGCCGGGGGCTTGTCGATCGAGCCCATCGTCTTCACGACGCCGAGCACCGCCGCGACGATGCCCAAAGCGGGCAGCGCGTCGGCCAGATTCTGCAGCGTCCCCTGCGGCCCCTCGACCTCGTGGTGGTGGGTCTTGATCGCGTTATCCATCACTTCCTCGACCGCGTGGACGTCGAGCGTGCCCGACGAGACGACGACGAGGCGCAGCGTGTCGGCGATCAGATTGACCAATGTGTGGTCGGCGAGCAGGCGAGGATATTCGGCGAAGATCGCCGAGGATTTGGGGTCCTCGACGTGCGGTTCGAGCGCGATCGGCCCGTCCATCCGCAGCATCTTCATCAGCTTCGAGACGAGGAAGATGACGTCGAGATAATCCTGTTTCTTGTATTTCGGCCCCTTCATCACTTTCATGATGCCGCCGCCAAGCGCTTTAAGCTCCTTGGGCGAATTGCCGATGATCAGCGCGCCGGCCCCGGCGCCGCCGATGATGAGCATTTCATGGGGAATGGCCTCGAGAATCGGTCCCAGCGCGCCGCCGGTGAAGACGAACCCGCCGAAGACCATCGCGAGAAGAACGACGAGGCCGATTGCCGGAAACATCTTAGTTCTAACTACCCCCTGCAATCACGGCCTAACCGGATAACGACCGGTTCGACCGATGGTTAACCGGCTTTTCGTAGCCAACCGGTTAAGGACGTTGCGGTTTGTCGATTCCGCACAGCTGGAACCGGGTGCGGCGCCACCCTCCGCAGCACCGTCGGAACGGCTGCGGAGGCTGGCGCCGCGAGACTTATTTCAGGAAGTCGAACAGGGACATGCTGGCGAGCTTGGTGAAGCTCGCCTGGGTCGCCTGCAGGACCGTCATGGTCTTTTGCAAATTGGTGATCGTCGCGGTGACGTCGGTATCCTCGAGCGCCGATCGGGCCGCTTCGCGATTGGTGGCGATATCCTTGAGTCGCGAGGTTTCCAGATCGACCCGTGCGGCGCGGGCACCGAGCCCGGCCTGGACGCTCGCTGCCTGGTCGTTGGCCGCCTGCAGCGCGTCGCCGGTCGCACCGGCGATAGTCGACAGGTTACCGGTGCCCCTGAGCGCGGTGGAAAGCGAGGAAATGGCCGAGAGGATGTTGCCGCCGCTCGAATCGACGAACACGCGCGCGGCCGAATCGCCGGGCTGGATCGCCTCGTTGGCGCCGACCGGGATCGATGTCGGGCCGGTGGCGGCGAAGCTGAACGTGCCATCGGCATTCTTGGTCACGGCATCGGCATCGCCATTGGCGAACACCGCGGCGCCGCGCGAATCCTTAACATTGGCATAGCCGGCCAGATTGGTGACGATCGCGTCGAGCTGATCGGCGATCGCCACGCGATCGCTTGGCGACAGCGTGCCGCTGTTCGCCTTGACCGCGAGCTCCTTGGCTTGCTGGAGCGCGTCGGTGATCGAGCTCAGCGTGCTGTCGGCCTGGCTCAAGGTCGTGCCGGCGAGCGTCAGATTGCCGCCATAAGCGGTGTCGTCGGCGCCATCGCGCGCCAGGCTCTGCAGCCGCCGCCAAGACACCGCGTCGTCGGACGGCGCGTTGATCCGCTTGGTCGTCGAAATCTGCGTCTGCAGCTTGTCGGCGGTCGCGGTCAGCGACTGCATGTTCTGCTGGTTGAACGCGTAGAATTGGCTGGTCGAGATCTGCATCGGGGTTACCTGATATCGAGGATCGTCTGCATCGTTTCACGCGCGACCTGGATGACACGGCTGGTCGCCGCATAGGCTTGCTGGAAGCGCATCAGATCGACCGCCTCGCTGTCGAGATTGACGCCCGAGGCGCTATCGCGCGCGGCGACCGCGTTGTTGTGGATCGTGTCCTGCGCCGCAGCCACCGCCTTGCGTTGCGACAGGGTCGCGGCATTGGCGGTCGTCATGTCGACGATGCGATTCTCGTAACCGGCGGACGTGCGCAGCGCCGCGAGCGCCGCGAGATTGGTATTGTCGCGGGTCCCGCCGCCGACCGCCGCCGCGGCGATGCCGCGCGGGTCGTCGAGGGTGACCGTCATGTCGGCAGTGCCACCGGTTCCGAGCGCGAACAGTGGCTGGCCGGGATTGCCGTCGAGGTCGCGCCCGCCGGCCTGGACCGTATTGACCCCAGTGGCAAAATCCTGGGCCACGGCCTGAAGCTGGCTCTTGGCGTCTACCACCCGCTGCATCGAATCGACCACGCCCGCTAGCGCGCCGCCGCTCGGGGCGAGACTCTGTTGCGCGGCGCCGTTGAGCACATTGAACGACACCGCGCCGGCCGAATTGGAGGCGTAGATGACCGTCGCGGCCTGCGCGCCGGAGACCAGAACGGGGCCGGCGCTGCCGCCGCCATGCACGGTGGCGCGGCCGATCGCATCGAAGTCGACCGAGATATCGGTCAGCGCGCTCATCTGTTCGAGCACCTGGTCGCGCTGGTCGAGCAACGCCGCGGCGCCGGCAGTGCCGGCGGCTGCGCGGCTGAGGCCGTCATTGATCCGGGCGAGCGTAGCAGTCGCGGAATTAAGCGATTCGACCGAGGAGCGCGCGGTGCCGTCGAGATCTTGGGCAACCTGATCGAGCGCCTTGCCGGTGCTCGAAAAGGCGCTGGCGACGCCGGACGCGGCTTCGAGCATCGAGGCGCGCGCGCCGAGCGATGTCGGATCCGCGGCGAGCGTGGTCGAGGCGGTGAAGAAGTCCGACAACCGGGTGCTCAGCTGATTGCCGTCGAGGCTCGATTCGATGCGATCGAGCCAGGTGACGCTGGTTTCGGTCCGCGCCAGGTCGGAACCCGCGGTGCGGACCTGGGCCGCAGCGTAGAAATCGCCGGCGCGGACGATCCCGGTGACCAGCGAGCCCATGCCATTGAGCGACGTGTTCTTGCCGACCGCGGCGACCTCGGAAGTCGAGGCGGTGCGGCGCGAATAACCGATCGTGCCCGCGTTGGAGATATTCTCCGACACGGTGTTGAGCGCGACCTGATAGGCCTTTAGCCCGCTCGCGCCGATCGACAGCATGTCGCTCATGACGTGGTTCCTGCGTCAGGCGTGGCCGGCGCGGGGGACGCGACCGATGTGGCTGAGGCGGCCGCTGCATCCTGCAGCGCCTTTTGCGACTTCGCGAGGAACTCGGTCATCGCCTTGCCGATGCCGATCGGCTGGTGCGCGGCCATGCTCTCCGCGACTTGCTTGTCCTGCATGTCGCGAAAGGTTTCCGAATTCTTGGAGTCAAACAATCCGTCGCCCAGATTGGCCTGGCGCATCGACTTCAGCATCATCCCGATGAACACCGATTCGAACTGCTGGCCCGCCTTTTTCAAATTGGCGCGAGACGTCAGCCGGCTGTTGTCGGTCGAGATGCCCGCCGTCGGCTGGGCCAAGGGCAGGGTTGGTGAAGGAATATCGGTCACAGGATGATCAGGTCCGCTTTGAGCGCACCAGCTTCCTTGAGCGCTTCGAGGATCGCGACGAGGTCCGACGGCGTGGCGCCGATCGCGTTCACCGCCTTGACGATATCGGCGAGCTTGGGACCCGGGTTCATCAGGAACATCGGGCGCTTCTCTTCCTCGACGTTGACGCCAGATTTTTGTTCGTTCGCGGTCGTGCCGTTGCTGAACGGGGCAGGTTGCACGACAGTCTGCTTCTCGTCGATGCGGACGGTCAGCTTGCCATGCGTGATCGCGGCGGCGCCGACGCGGACGGTCGAATTGATCACGACGGTGCCGGTGCGAGCATTGACGATCACGCGCGCGGGCGGGTCGGCCGAGGTGACGGTCAGGTTCTCGATCTCGCTCATCATCGTCGCGCGGACATCGGCACCGGCGGGCGCGTTGACCTTGATCGACACGCCATCGACCGCGTCGGCGACGCCGCCCCCGAACCGCGCATTGATCGCGGTGGCGACGTTCTGCGCGGTGGTGAAATCGGAGCGGGCGAGGTTGAAGACGAGCGTCGGCGCGGTTTCGAACCCGGTATCGACCGTGCGTTCGACCGTGGCGCCTTCGGGGATACGGCCGGTCGAGGGGACGTTGACGACGACCGACGATCCGTCCTTGCCCTCAATGCCCAGGCCGCCGACCGCGAGGTTGCCCTGCGCCATCGCGTAGATCTGGCCGTCGGCACCCATTAGCGGGGTCATGATCAAGGCGCCGCCGCGCAGCGACTTGGCCTTGCCCATCGATGCAACGGTGATGTCGATCCGCTGACCGGGCTTGGCGAAGGCTGGCAATTCGGCGGTGATCATCACCACCGCGGCGTTCTTGAGGCCGGGATTGACGCCGGCGGGCAGCTGCAGGCCGAAGCGCGAGGCGACCGCCTTCATCGACTGCATGGTATATTCGAGATTGTCGTCACCCGTGCCGGCCAGACCGACGACGATGCCGTAACCGGTCAGCTGGTTGCTGCGGATGCCCTGGAATCCGCCCAGGTCCTTGACGCGATCGGCCATGGCCGGGGTCGCGGCGAAACCGGTCATCAGGGCGAGGAAGACGAGCAGGGCACGCAGCATGGGACGATATCCAATCATTGTCGCCCGGCGGTCTGGCACGGAGATGGTTAAAGCTGTGCTAACCATCGCGAGCATCAAAACGGGCTGATCACCGAGAAGAAGCGGCCGAGCCAGCCCTGGCGGCCGGCGCGAGCGACGTCGCCCTTGCCGGTATAGGCGATGCGGGCATCGGCGACGCGGGTCGACAGCACACGATTATCGGCGCTGATATCGGCGAAGCGGACCAGCCCCTTGATCTGGACAAACTCATCGCCGCGGTTGAGCGTGACGCGCTTCTGCCCCTGCACCAGCATGGTGTTGTTGGGATAGACCGCGACGACCGTGACCGAAACTTCGCCCGACAGCGAATTCGACTGGTCGGCGGTGCCTTTGCCGTTGAAATTGCGCGCGCCGCTGACCGAGGCGTCGCTGGGCTTGAACAGCGATAGCGCACCGGTGCTCGGCGGAGTCAGGCTGAACCCGCCGCCCGAATCGAGTTTGGACGACGACGACTTCGACGCTTGGGTGTTCTCGACCAGGACGATCGTCAGCGGATCGCCGACTTTCCTCGCCACTGAGCCCTCATACAGCGCGGCATAGCCGTTCTGCGGCTGGAAGATCGATCCGTTGGCTGGCGCGGGTGGCGGCGCCGCCGGCGGGGCGGCGGAATAATCCTCGGCCGGCTTCTTCTTGCCGAGCAGGCGCGCCTCGGCCGGCGCGCCGGCCGACAAAGCGAGCCCGAGTGCGGCGGTGCCGAGGGCGATGGTGGTGACGATGCGCATCAGATGTTCTGATTGACGTATTTGAGCATGTCGTCGGTCGCCGAGATCATCTTGGAATTGACCTCATAGGCGCGCTGGCATTCGATCATGTCGACCAGTTCCTCGACGACGTTGACGTTCGACGCCTCGAGCATGCCCTGACGGACCATGCCGCGGCCGTCCTGGCCCGGTACGCCGAGATTGGCGGCGCCCGACGATGCGGTTTCGAGCATGTAATTGTCGCCCTTCGACTGCAGGCCGGCCGGATTGGGGAAATTCGCGACCTGAAGCTGGCCAAGCTGGGCCGGCTCGGTCTGGCCGGCGACCGTCGCCGAGACGGTGCCGTCGGTGCCGACGGTGATCTGGGTCGCACCCTCGGGCACGGTGATGCCGGGCATCACCTGATAGCCTTCGTTGGTGACCAACAGGCCTTCGGGCGAGCGTGAGAAATTGCCCGCGCGGGTATAGCCGAGCTGGCCGCCGGGCAGCTGCACCTGGAAATAGCCGTCGCCGTCGAGCGCCAGATCGAGCGCGTTGCCGGTCTGTTGCATCGTTCCCTGGGTTTCCATCCGCGACGTGCCCTGGATGCGCACGCCGGTGCCGAGGTTGAGCCCGGTGGCGTATTTGCTGTCGCTCGACGATTGCGCGCCGGCGGCGGTCACCGTCTGGTAGGACAAGGTCGCGAACGACGCGCGGTCCTTCTTGAACCCCGTCGTGTTGACGTTGGCCAGGTTGTTCGAGATCACCCGCATCCGCATGTCCTGGGCGTCCAGGCCGGTGCGGGCGATGTGCATCGCTGCGCTGCTCATCTCATTCTACTCCTTAGCTCGGCATCCGCATCACGGATGCGGCGCTTTCGTCCATGTCCTTGGCCGATTTCATCAAATTGGCCTGTACTTCGTAGCTGCGCTGGTTCTCGATCATGTCGACCAGCGACTGCGTCATGTTGACGTTCGATTGTTCGAGCGCGCCCGAGATGCACTTGGCATTCTCGTCGGTCGGCAGAATGCCGCCGCCTTGCACATGGATCAGATTGTCGAGACCCTTGACGGTCTGAGAGCCTTGCGCGCTGGCGAATTTGATGCGGTCGATGACCTGCGGGTTCTTGGCGTCGCCGCCGACCGGAATGATCGAGATTGTCCCGTCCTGCGCGATCGAGACCGATGTCGCGGGCGGCACGGTGATGGGGCCCCCCGACCCCATCACCGGGAAACCGTCGCCGGTTTCCAAAACGCCCGTCGCAGAGATGTTTAGATCGCCGCGACGCGTATAGCCCTCACTACCATCATTCGCCTGAACCGCCATCCACTGGTCGCCCGGAATGGCAACATCGAGACTGCGTCCGGTGGTGGTGACGGCGCCCGCGCTGCGGTCGAAATCGGTCACGTTCTCCGACGCCGGCTGGCGGCTGTCGAAGCCCGCTCCCTTGAGCAACAGGCTGTTGAAGTTGACCTTTTCGGCGCGGAAGCCGATCGTCGACGCGTTCGCCATATTGTTGGCGATCGCCGCCTGCGCCGCCATGTGGCTCTTCAGCCCCGACGCCGCGGTGTAGATCAGCTTATCCATGCTTTAGCTCCCGATACCTTTCGATCATCAGCTGCGGATGTTGAAGATCGTCTGGGAAATCTGGCTGGCGGTATCGAGCGCCTTGGCATTCGCCTGGAAATTGCGCTGCGCCGCGATCAGGCTGACCAGTTCCTCGGTGATGTCGACATTGGACCGCTCGATCGTCGACGACATCAAATTGCCGAAGCCGTCGCTGCCCGGCGAACCGACCACCGGCGCGCCCGACACGCCGGTCGCCGCCCAGGTGGAATCGCCCAGCTGACGCAGGCCCGCCGGATTGGTGAAGTTGGCCAGCACGACCTTGCCCAGCGACTTGACGTCGCCGTTCGAGAAGCTGGCCTTGACCGTCCCGTCGCCGTCGACCGTCACGCCTTGGAGCTGGCCGATCGCGGCACCGTCGGCGCTACGCGACGTGACGTTGAACGCCGTCGGCGTTTGTGCGCTCGCAGCGCCCAGGGTGAAGGCGATCGTCTGCGCGGCGGTGGCGCCCGTCGGGGTGACCGGATCGAACGTCGTCGCGCCGGTCGGCGCGGTCATCGCGCCGGTCGCATCGAACGACATGGTGATGTGGTCCGACCCGCCCGAGGTCAGTGCCTTGTCGCCGATGAAGCTATAGGCCGACCAGGTCGACGGCGTGCCAGTCGTCTCGCGCTTGAAATAGGTGGTCATGGTCTGCGGATTGCCCGACGAGTCATAGACCGTGGTCTGCGCCGACTGATTGTAGCTCGACGGATCGAAACGATCGAAGGTCGCGGTGGTCGGCACCGCGGCACTTGCCGGCATATTGACCGTCATGCCGACATTCTGGGTCGGGCTGGGCGTGCCACTGGTGGCCGGCAGCTGCAGGCTGATGGCCTGGTCGAGACCGCTCGCGACGACCGCGCCCGATCCATCGACCGGATAGACCTGGAGATAATCGCCCTGCGCGTCGGTGACATAATGGTCGGGATCGACCTTGAAGCCGCCGTTGCGGGTGTAATTAACGTTCGAGCCATTGAGTTGCGGCTTGATCGCGAAGAAGCCGTCACCCGAAATCGCGAGGTCGAGCGCCGAGGCCGACTGGATGAAATTGCCCTGGCTGAATTGCTGGACGTTGCCCTTCACCATCGTGCCGGCGCCGACCATCATTGTCGGCGACAGATTGACGCTCGAGGCGATGACGTCGGCGAATTCGGTGACGCTCTTCTTGAAGCCGTTGGTGTCGACGTTGGCGAGGTTGTGCGAGATCGTCGACATCTGGGTCTGGGCGGCGGTGAGGCCGGAAAGCGACGTATAGAAGGACATGGTTCAGGCTCCTTGGGAGATGGGTTGGATCAGCCGATCTGGCGAACGGCGGAGAGGTCGACGTTGCCGATCCCGGCGACGTTGAGGACAGGGCTGCCCGAGCTGGGCATCGAGACCGATGTGACCGGCGCCCAGACCAAAGTGTGGGTACCGACGGTGGCGCCATTGGCATTGGCGTTGCTGACGACCTTGAACGGACCCGCGCCGGCGTCGGCGCCGGCCTCGGTCTTGCCGTCCCAGTCGAAATTGACCGTGCCCTTGGTCTGCGCGCCGAGGTCGAGCGTCTTGAGCGTATTGCCGTTCTGGTCCTGGATCGTGACCTTGAGGTCGCTCGCCGCGCTATCGACATCGACTGCGCCGGCGATGCCGCCGGTGGTACGGCCGAACGCGGTATCGCCCTGGGTCAGCACGGTCTTGCCGACATAGGCAAGCGCGTCGTTGGCCGAAGTGCCGGTCAGTTTGTCGGCGATCGATTTCAGCGTCGAGTTCATCTCGGAAATGCCCGAGAGCGACGAGAATTGCGCCATCTGGGCGACCATCTGGGTATTGTCGACCGGGTTGAACGGGTCCTGGTTCTGCATCTGCGCGGTCATCAGCTTCAGGAAATCGGCCTGGCCGAGCGTCTGCCCGGATCCGGCCGGCGCCACCGCCGGCGTCGAGGCGCCGGTGCGCCCGATGCCGATATTGGCGAGCGTGGTATCGAAGGTCGAGGTCATCTCTTATTTCCCGAGCTTGAGGGTATCGAGGATCAGCGACTTGGCGGTCTGCATGACTTCGACATTGTTCTGGTAGCTGCGGCTGGTCTCCATCATGTCGACCAGCTCGCGGGTCTCATCGACCGCCGATTCCCAGACATTGCCGTCCTTGTCGGCCATCGGGTTGGCGGGGTCGTAGCGTTTCGTCGGGGTCTCGCCGGCGGTGACGACGCTTTCGACGTCGACCGTAGACATGCCCGATGCCTTGTCGAAGCTGGTGCGGAACACCGGCTTGATCGTGCGATAGGCGGTATCGGCCGAGCTCGCGACCGACCCGGCATTGGCCAGGTTGGAGGCTGTCGTATTCAGGCGCACCAACTGCGCGCTCATCGCGCGGCCGGAGACCTGGAAGATCGTGAGCGGTCCGTTGCTCATGATTATTCGCCCCTCAGCGCGCGGGTGATCTGGCCGATCCGCCCGTTCAGGAAGGACAAGGTCGTCTGATACTGGACGGCATTCTCGGCGAAGGCGGTCTGCTCGGTCGACAGGTCGACGGTATTGCCATCGAGGCTGGGCTGCAGCGGCACGCGATATTTCGTCGCGCCCGCGAGGCCGGTGTCGGTCAGCCCGCCCGAGCCGGTCGCCGAGGACAGCGCCTGCTGAAAGTCGATATCGCGCGCCTTGAACCCGGGGGTCGAGGCGTTCGCGATGTTGGAGGCAAGCACGCCCATGCGCTGACCGCGCACTTCGAGCGCCGCCCCATGTATCCCGAACAGAGTGTTGTCGGCCATTGCCGTCACCTCGCGTGAAATCCTGCGCGATAGGTCAGCAAGGGGCGTGCCAATTGCCGTCCCGAAGGCGATTGGGTGGGTTTTGCCGGGGGAAGGAGGCGAAGGCGGCAAAGGCTTGCCGGTTGCGGCAATGGCTTTTGCCGGTTTGCCGGCGAGAACAGACCCTCACCCTTCCGGCGCTTT
>NZ_BCYU01000034.1 GCF_001598355.1 Sphingomonas asaccharolytica NBRC 15499 | reverse complement strand
ACCGAGAGGCACGCCCGAAACAAGAGGCACCATGGACTCGGTCGGAGGCGCGGTGGATGCCGGGACAAGCCCGGCATGACGTTGGTAGGTCTGGCCTATCCTTCCCACCACGCTAAACTCGCCCGCCGGAGGGAAATGCCTATGTCACAGACGCTCGATCGTTTCCGTTCTTCGACCTGGGGCTGGCTGCGCGGCACGCTCGCCGGGTGGGGGACGCTGTTGCTGATCCCGATCGGCGCAGTCGGGACGCTGGTAACGGGCGCGCCATTTCCGCTCGGCTTCATCGCACTCGCAGCGCTGATCGCGGCCGTGAAATGGTTCCAGAACCTCGCCACCACCTATGAAGTGACCGAAGACCGGCTGATCCTACACCGCGGCATCCTCAGGAAATCGATCGACGAGATCGAGCTCTATCGGATCAAGGACATCCGGATCGACTTTTCGCTGATCAACCAATGGGCCGGAATCGGCACCATCACTCTGCTGTCGAGCGATGAGACCACCGCTGGCCGCCCGTTCGTGATCCGCTACCTCGAACAGGCGCAGGCGCGGCGCGAGAAATTGCGCGATCTGGTCAACGCCGCCAGACGCGCACGCGGCGTGCGCGAGTTCGACATGGTGCAGGAAGCGA
Source organism: Sphingomonas asaccharolytica NBRC 15499 (assembly GCF_001598355.1). Taxonomy (GTDB): domain Bacteria; phylum Pseudomonadota; class Alphaproteobacteria; order Sphingomonadales; family Sphingomonadaceae; genus Sphingomonas; species Sphingomonas asaccharolytica. Next base: position 46,730 of record NZ_BCYU01000034.1, on the reverse strand, counting down.
CGATGCCCTGAGGGCGCTCGTCGCCAGGCAACCCGCGGTGGACAGCGCGCGTTCAGTTGGTCGCGCACATAGGGCCGTCCAACGATGATAACCGCGATTACTCCCGAACGCCTCAAGGGCCTGATCGGTGCCGCTCTGGTGCAGGCGGCGATTCTGTATCTGCTGGTCGCGGGGCTGGTCGTGAACCTGCCGACGATCGGGGCGGTCAAGGACGACTTGCTAGCATTCGTGCCGCCACCCCCTCCGCCCGAGATCAAGGTCGAGACCCAGCCCAAGCCGAGCCACAAGACCGAAGGCAAGGCGGCGCCGCCCAATATCAAGTCGAAAGCGACCGAAGTCACCGCGCCGCCGGTGCCACCGCCCCCCGTCCCGCCTCCGCCACTGCCCGCCGCGACCAAGCCGTTCCAGGGCAACCAGTCGACCCAGGGCGCCGCGCCGGTCGCCGGGCCCGGCACCGGCGCGGGCGGAATCGGCAACGGCACCGGGAGCGGCGGCGCGGGCGACGGAGATGGCGATGGCGATGGCGATGGCCGCGAGATCGCGCCGCGCTACAAAAGCGGCCGGCTCAAATCGTCGGACATTCCCGAATCAGCCTGGGAATCCGGCGTCGAGGGCCGGGTATCGGTGCGCTATTTCGTCAATGTCGATGGCAGCGTCAGCGACTGCCGGGTGACGCGGTCGAGCGGCTATGCGTTGCTGGACAATACTACCTGCCGGCTGATCGAACAGCGCTTCCGCTACCGACCCTCGCTTGACGAGAACGGGACGCCGATCCGATCGATCATCGTCGAGAACCACACTTGGGTGAACCCGCTGAAGGATGATCCTGAGGATCGTGACGATCGTGAGCGTCGATAGACGTCGCCGTTAATCCCGCGCTCCTGCTTCCGCAGGAGCACAGGTCATCTCACAGCGCCGCGAAATCGATCGCCCCGTTCTTGTCGAGCGCCTCGGCCGCATCGGGCATCGGATATTTGAGACCAGTCGCGCAATTGAACAGCACCACCTGATCTTCCTCGTCGACCAGGCCATCGGCGAGCGCCTGGCGATATGCTGCCAGCGTCGCACCGCCTTCGGGACAGAGCAGCAGCCCGTCTTTCTTCGCGCAATCGTCCGCTGCGCGTAGGATCGCCGGGTCGCCCACCGCAACCGCCTTGCCGCCGCTCTGGCGCACCGCGCGCAGGATCAGGAAATCGCCGATCGCCTTGGGCACGCGGATACCGGCGGCGATGGTGTGCGCGTCCTCCCAGCGTTCGGCATGCACTTCGCCCGCTTCGAACGCGCGCACGATCGGGGCGCAGCCCGAGGCCTGGACCGCGAACATCTTGGGCCGCTCCGGGCCGATCCAACCGAGCTGTTCGAGCTCGTCGAACGCTTTCCACATGCCGATCAGGCCGGTGCCGCCGCCGGTCGGGTAGAAGATCGCCTTGGGCAGCCGCCAGCCCAATTGAGCGGCGAGTTCGAGGCCCATCGTCTTCTTGCCCTCGATCCGATACGGCTCCTTGAGCGTCGAGAAATCGAACCAATGCCCCTCGGCGGCGCCCTTACCGACGATCGCGCCGCATTCGTCGATCAAGCCATTGACGCGATAGACGCGCGCACCCTGTGCCGCGATCTCGCGCACGTTGATCTCGGGCGTGTCGTCGGGACACAGCACGGTCGTCTCGATGCCGACGCGACTGGCATAGGCCGCCAGCGCGGCGCCGGCATTGCCGTTGGTCGGCATCGCGATCTTGGTGACGCCGAGTTCCTTGGCCATCGCGACCGCCATGACCAACCCGCGCGCCTTGAACGATCCGGTCGGCAAGCGCCCTTCGTCCTTGACCAGCACATTGGGTCCACCCGATTTGGCGATCGGCACCAGGGGCGTTTCGATCTCGCCCAGGCTGACAATGTTTTCGGTGTGGCGAACCGGTAACAGCTCGCGCCAGCGCCAGAGATCGGTCGGCCGCGCCTCGATCATCGCGCGCGGCACGAACCCGCGCACGGCGCCGAGATCGTACCGCACCAGCAACGGCCGCCCCGCTCGCGACAGGCCATGCAACTGGTCCGCCTCATACTGCTCGCCGGTCAGCGAGCATTCGAGATGCGTGACGAAGGTCGGACGCTCGGCGGTGAGGTTGGGGTTCATTCCCGTGCCATATCAACCCGATCCCTCTTGCGGGAGGGGTTGAAGCGGGAGTGGGGGAATTAAAATCCTCCCCGTTCACGGGGAGGGTTTCTAGAGCTGCCTCAATCCGGCTTTTTCGCCACACCCACCAGCGATGGGCGCAGCAAGCGGTCGCGGAGCATATAACCCGCCTGCATTTCCTGGACGATCGTGCCGGGCGCCTGATCCGACGGGATTTCCAGCATCGCCTGGTGCTGGTTGGGATCAAGCGGCAAACCCATCGCGGCGATCTTGGTGACGCCGTTGCGCTGGAACACCGCGTCGAGTTCGCGCTGGGTCGCCTCGAGCCCAGCGATCAGACCCTTCAGCCGGTCGTCGTCGCGCAGGTCGGCGGGAATCGCCGACAGGCCGCGCGCCAGATTATCGGCGACCGACAATATTTCGCGCGCGAAGCTGGTCACGGCATAAGCACGCGTATCGGCGGCTTCCTTTTCAGCGCGGCGGCGGACGTTCTGCGCCTCGGCATGCGCGTACATCACCGCGGCCTTGGCCTCGGCGAGTTCGGCTTCCAATTGCGCGACGCGGTCATGCTCGGCCAGTTCGGGTGCGGCCTCCGCGGTTTCGGCGCGAAGGTCTTCGCCATTGGCAGTCGCGGTGTCGATCTTTTCGTCTTCGGTCATCATTCTCTTCGTCTTGGCCTTGGAAAATTGCTGCCTCTCAACCGATCAGACGGGAGAGGGTTGCGGCGGTGAAATCCACCATGGGCACGACTCGCGCATAGTTCAACCGGGTCGGCCCGATTACCCCCACCACGCCGACCACGCGGCCATCGATCCCGCGGAACGGCCGCGCGATCACCGACGAGCCCGACAGCGCGAACAATTTGTTCTCCGCGCCGATGAAGATGCGGGTCGATTCGGCGGTGCGCGCGCTGTCGAGCAGCCCGGCGATTTCCTGCTTGCCCTCGAGATCGTCAAGCAAGTCGCGGATGCGCTCGAGGTCCTCTGCCGCGGCGGCGTCGATCAGCCGCCCCTGGCCGCGCACGATCAGCACCGGCCGGCGGTCCGAATCCTCACTCCACACCGCGATTCCCTGTTCGACCAAGGTCGCCGCGGCCTTGTCGAGCGCGGCGCGGTCGGCGGCAAGCTGGCGGTCGAGCCGGACGCGCGCCTCGGCCAGGGTCAGCCCGGCCAGCGTCGCCGACATGTAATTGCCCGCCTCGACCAACGCCGCCTGGCTAGTCCCGGGCGTAAGCTCGACGACACGGTTCTCGACCTGACCGTCGTCGCCGACGATTACCGCGAGCGCGCGGCCCGGCGAGAGCGGCACGAAGCTGATCTGGCGCAGCACCAATTCGCTCCGCGGCACCAGCACGAGCCCGGCGCAGGCCGACAGGCCGCTGAGTGCCAGGGTGGTGGCGGCCAACGCCTCCTCGACCGGGCCCGAGCGTACTGCTCTGCCCTCGATCGCCGCGCGTTCCTCCAGACTCGGCTCGGCGACGCGCATCATCCCGTCGACGAACAGCCGCAATCCCGTATCGGTCGGCATCCGGCCGGCGCTGGTATGCGGATGGCTGAGCAACCCGAGCGCCTCGAGTTCCGCCATCACGTTGCGGATCGACGCAGGCGACAGGCTGAACGCGCCGGCATCGGCCAGCGTGCGCGACCCTACCGGCTGGCCGGTGTCGAGATAGCCTTCCACTACCGCGCGAAAAATATCGCGCGCGCGATCGGACAATTCGGTGACGGCGGGGGCGGACATCCTGCTGATCTAGGCGGCGCAGCCTCGCGGCTCAATCCCATCGCTTACCGCACAGAGTTCGACACGAGGTGATTGCCGCTCATGACTTCTGGCCCTAGGGCCATCGCGACCTTTATCAGGAGACTTTCATGCGCCCCAGCGGCCGCGCCCCCGATCAGATGCGCGCAATCACCATCGAGCCCCATTTCACCAAACATGCCGAAGGGTCGGTGCTGGTCGGGTTCGGCGACACCAAGGTGCTGGTCACCGCCTCGGTCGAGGATCGCGTGCCGCCTTGGCTGCGCGGCAAGGGGTCGGGCTGGGTCACCGCCGAATATGGCATGCTGCCGCGCGCGACGCATACCCGCGGCGCGCGTGAGGCGGCGCGTGGCAAGCAATCCGGGCGGACGCAGGAGATCCAGCGGCTGATCGGGCGCTCGTTGCGCGCGGTCACCGATCTCAGCGTGCTTGGCGAGCACCAAATCACGCTCGATTGCGACGTGATCCAGGCCGATGGCGGCACGCGCACCGCGTCGATCTCGGGCGCCTGGGTCGCGCTCCGGCTGGCGATCAACGGGCTGATGCGTGACGGCAAGCTGACCAGCGATCCGCTGACACAGAAGGTCGCCGCGGTCAGCTGCGGCATCTTCCAGGGCACACCGGTGCTCGACCTCGATTATGACGAGGATTCGAACGCCGATGCCGATGCCAATTTCGTGCTGCTCGAAAACGGCCATATCGCCGAAGCGCAAGCGACCGCGGAACATGCAACCTATGACGAGGAAGCGTTGTTGAGGCTGCTTCGGCTCGCGCGGATCGGCTGCAACGAAATCTTCGCGGCGCAAGCAAAGGCGGTTGGATCGGCATGAGCGAACCGGACGAGGGAATTGGTGGCGATGCACCCCAGGCGATCCGCAAGCTGGCGCCGGGCAAATTGGTCATCGCCAGCCACAATGAAGGCAAGGTGCGCGAGATCGAGGCGTTGCTCGGGCCCTACGGCATCCAGCCGGTGTCGGCGAAGGCGCTCGACCTGCCCGAGCCCGAGGAAACCGGCACCACCTTCGTCGCCAATGCCGAATTGAAGGCGCTGCAGGCGGCCGATCTGTCGGGCTTGCCGGCGCTGGCCGACGATAGCGGACTGTGCGTCGAGGCGCTGAACGGCGATCCCGGCATCTTCTCGGCGCGCTGGGCGGGGCCGGCCAAGGATTTCGGCATGGCGATGAAGCTGGTCGAGGACAAGCTCGCCGCAGCCGGACCCGAAGCGGTTCGCGACGCTCATTTCGTCTGCGCGCTGGCGCTGGCCTGGCCCGACGGCCATGTCGAATGGTTCGAAGGGCGCGTCGACGGCCTGCTGGTCTGGCCGCCCCGGGGCGCGCATGGCTTCGGCTACGATCCGATGTTCGTGCCCGACGGCCACGACCGCACGTTCGGCGAGATGCCGCACGACGAGAAAACCCCGCTGACGCACCGCGCAGCGGCGTTCAGGCAGCTGGTCGAGGCGGTTCTGTAGGCGCGCTCAGCGCGGGCTTTCGCCGTAAAAATTGCCCGGTTCGGAATAGCGGCAGACGAGATAATCGTCCTCGCCATTGTTGGCGAGCGCGCAGCCGACGCGTTTGGTCGAGCTCCAGATGATCTGGGTGTAATGCCCGACATCGTCCCAATTGCCGGTGGTCGAGAGATTGGGCATCACGCCGTCGCGGTAAAATTTCTTCTCGTCGACCCACATGCCGACCATCTGCTGATAACTGTACGCCTCCTGGGTGCCCATGAAGAGGTTCTCGCCCTCTCCGTCGGGGTCGCTGCCGCGATCATTGTCGGAGTGATAGAAGCTGCTCGTGCCGGCGAGATGGTCGGCCCATTGCTGCGCGTCGACGGCGAGATTGTCGTCCCAGGCGATCTCCGGCACGCCGGCGGCGCGACGCGCCTCGTTCTGGCTGTCGAGCATCGCGCGGATGAAGGCGGCGCCACCCGGACGCGGCATCGGCGCGTTCGCGGTCAGCGGCAGCAGTGCGATCGCGGCGAGGAAACGATAGCGGATCATCGCCGCCCGTAATGCGCCCGGCGCGTTAATTAAGGCTCGGTGTGAAGGCTTAAAGCGCCCTCAACCCTATTACGTTGCCCGGCGGCGCGTAGCGGCAGACGAGGTAATCGTCGCGATCGTTGCTGGCGACGGCGCAGCCGACCCGCGTGGTCGTGCGCCAGATGATCTGGGTGTAATGCGCCACCGCCTCGCCATTGCCAGTGGAGCTGAAATCGGCCGCGGGCGCGTTCACGAACCACTTTCGCTCGTCGATCCAGTATTGGATCATTTCGGCAAAGGAATATGCGTCGCGCGTGCCGGTGAAGAGGTTCTCGCCTTCGCGTCCCGGCCCCATCGGTTGCGGCGCGTGCTGGAAGCGGCGGGTGCGGGCGAGGTCGCGGGCATAATCGAGCGCGTGCGCGGCGAGGGTGTCGTCCCAGGCGAGCTGCGGGACGCCGACCGCACGACGCGCGTCATTATGTCTGGCGAGCATGACCTGGCGGAGCAAGGCGCCGCCGCGTTGCGCGGGCGCGGTGCCGTTGCGCGGCTCGACCACGCGCTCCGGGCCGCTCGGCGCGCCGCAGGCGGTCAGCGCCATCGCCAGTAGCGCGATCCCCGCTTTCCTGATCATGCGCGTGTCTCCATATGCACGGGTCAGATGACCGACCCTCTCGCCTTATACGTCCATTGGCCGTTCTGTGTTTCGAAATGTCCGTATTGCGACTTCAACAGCCATGTCCGCGAGAGCGTCGATCAGGAGATATGGCGCGACGCGCTGCTCGCCGATCTGGCGCATGAGGCGTCGGCGTTGCCCGGGCGGCGGCTGGGATCGATCTTCTTTGGCGGCGGCACGCCCTCGCTGATGCCGCCCGCTACGGTGGCAACTGTCCTAGACGCCGCCGAACGCGCCTGGGGGTTCGAGCCGGGAATCGAAATCACATTGGAGGCCAATCCGTCGTCGGTCGAGGCGGCGCGCTTCGCCGATATCGCCGCGGCCGGCGTCAATCGGGTAAGCCTGGGGCTGCAGGCGCTCGACAACAAGACCCTGGCGTTTCTGGGCCGCGCGCATGACGTGACCGAGGGGCTGGCCGCACTCGACACCGCGCAGCGTGTGTTCGACCGGGTCAGCTTCGACCTGATCTATGCGCGGCCCGACCAAGGCTTGGCCGACTGGCATGCCGAGCTTGCCCGCGCGCTGTCGTTCGGTACCGAGCATCTGTCGCTCTATCAGCTGACGATCGAGCCGGGCACGCGCTTCCAGACCGAGGCGCTTGCCGGGCGGTTGGTGCTGCCCGACGATGACCGCGCCGCCGACCTGTTCGAGCTCACCCGCTCACTGACGGCGAGCGCAGGCATGCCGGCCTATGAGATTTCCAACCATGCGCGAGCAGGTGCGGAGAGCCGCCACAACCTGACCTATTGGCGCTACCTGGATTATGCCGGGATCGGACCCGGCGCACATGGCCGGCGCACCGGCCTCGCGACGCAACGACGCCGCAAGCCGGAGAATTGGATCGATGCGGTCCGGCGCAACGGCCATGGCACCGAACAGGAAGAACCACTTACGCCGCGCGAACGCGCGGTCGAGGCGATGTTGATGGGGTTGCGGCTGGCCGAGGGAATCGACTTGGATCGGATCGCGACGCTGGGCGAGCGGCCGATCGACGAACTCGCGGACTTGCCGGCAATCGAGCGGCTGGTCGCACAGGGATTGCTCGAGCAGGACGGCGCGCGCCTACGTGCCACCGACGCGGGCATGCCGGTACTCAACGCAATCCTGGGCGACGTCGTGCAGGTGCCGGAAGAGACTTGAAAGTCCTCCCCGTAAACGGGGAGGACTTTGACTGCTAAAATCCGTCGGCCGGGGAGACCATTACCGACATCCCGCCGCGCACTTGCTACGCCTGCCCCGCGACGAAAGCCGCGAGTTGACCAATCGCCGTTCCCCAGCCTTCCTCGAATCCCATCTCCTCATGCTTGCGCGCATCGGCCCCAGTCTTGTGCAGCACCCGGGAGGCGTAGCGGGTGCCGGCGCCTTCCGCCTCGAAGGTGATGATCGCGGTCAGCGCGAGCCATGCCTCGATTGGCTGCCAGCCTTCCCTGAGCACGGTGGTGAATATCAGGCGCGATTCGGGAACGACTTCCAGGAAACAGGCCTCGACATGCGGCTGGAAGTCGCCGCCGTCCTCGCGCATCAAGGTCTCGAACCCGCCGCCGGGACGCAAATCGAGCTTGACCACCTGGCATGCGATCGGCGCCGGTATCCACCATTTCGCGAGATGCTCGGGCGTGCTCCACGCCTTCCACACCCGGGCGGGCGGCGCTGCGATGAAGCGATCGATGGTGAGTTCGGACGAGTCGGCGGGCATGATCATTGCTCCTCGGGCATCTGGGTTTCGGCAAAATCGGCAAGACGATCAGCTCTGGACCGCCAGATCTCGCGTTGCTCGGACAGCCAGGATTCGGCTGCGGCGAGTCGCTCGGCATCGATCCGGCAAGTGCGGATGCGGCCGATCTTCTCGGACCGGATCAGCCCGTCTTTCTCGAGCACACGCAGGTGCTTCATGAATGACGGCAGCGCCATGGCGAAAGGCGAGGCCAGCTCGGTTACCGCCGCCGGTCCTCGTACGAGGCGGCCAACGACCGCTCTTCTAGTCGGGTCGGCGAGCGCATGAAATGCCGAGTCGAGCGCGAGTTGATGGTTATCCATATGGATAACCATGGAGAAAGCTTAGCCGTTTGGCAAACTAAAAATCCTCCCCACTTGTGGGGGAGGGGGACCGCCAGCGAAGCTGGTGGTGGAGGGGGCCCGCCCCCTTCACCGCCGCTTCGCGTCGGCCCCCCTCCCCCGTAAACGGGGAGGATTGCTGATTGTTAGAACCCCGTCGGCGCGGGCGAGACCGTCACCGTCGTTCCGCCGCGCACTTCCTGCACTTCCAGCGCACGTTCGGCGATACCGTCGCGGTTGAACCGGAACGCGCCGTCGATGCCCGAAAAGCCGTCCTTGTCGCGCAAGCGATCCTCCGGAAACGGCGCGCCGATCCGCCAGTCGCGGGCGATGCGGATGGTCAGCAGCACCGCGTCATAGCCCATGCTCGACAGGCGATAGGGAGCAGCACCAAACCGCCCGCGGTATTTGATCGCAAATTGGCGATAGAGATTGTCGGGCACGCTGGCGAACCACGCGCCGTTGAGCGCCGGCTTGGCGGCGATCGATGCCTCGGTATTCCAGCGTTCGGTGCCGAGCACACGCGCGCCGGCCTCGCCGTTCCGGCGCAGCAGCGGGACGATGCCGGCTGCCGTCGCGCCGTCATCGACAACCAGGACCGCACCGACCGAACCTGCCTTGCCGAGGCGCAATGTCGCGCCGGTGATCGACGGATTGGTATGATCGTAATTCTGCAGCGAGATGACCTGGCCCTTGGCGGATTCCACCGCGCGCAGGAAAGCGGTCGAAGCGCGTTGGCCATAGACGCCATTGGCGACCAGGCCACCATAAGTGGTGATTCCCTGATCGCGGGCATAATCGACCACGCGCTCGATCGACTGACCCGGCGAATAGCCCATCAGATAGGCGCCCGACCCGGCCAGGCTCGAATCGTTGGAGAAACTGATCACCGGAACCCCGGCGCGCTTGGCGATCGGGCTGACCGCGCGGACGTCCTCGGCAAGCAGCGGCCCCAGGATGACCCGAGCGCCGTCGTCGATCGCGCGCTGCGCCGCGGCGGCAGCCCCGGTCGCGGTGTCATAGGTGGTGATCCGCAGCGAGTTGTTGTTGGTATCGAGCAAGGCAAGCTGAGTCGCATTGGCGATGCTCTTGCCGACGCCGGCATTGTTCCCGCTCAACGGCACGAGCAGCGCGACCATATGATGGTCGTTATCGGTCGGCAGGCCGGGCATCACCGGAGGCGCAACCGGAGGCGCCACGACCGCAGGCCCGCGTTCCACCGGAGGCGCGCCGCGCGGCACGACGGTCGAACAGGCGCTGAGCACCAGCAACCCGAACAGGAAAACCGCCCGCTTTAATTGCGTCAGTCGTTGCGGTGCGGTTGCTGCCTCTGCCATGACGATCCCCTGATGTCTGATGTTCTTATGCCCGGTCTCTATATCGTCGCCACCCCGATCGGCAATCTCGGAGACCTGTCGCCGCGTGCGGCGCACGTGCTGTCGAATGCCGCCATCGTCGCGGTCGAAGATACGCGCGTGACGGCGGGACTGTTCCGGCACATCGGCATAAAACGACCGATGATTGCCTATCACGACCATAATGCCGACCGCGTCCGCCCCGGACTGATCGAGCGGATGGGACGCGAGGCGGTGGCGTTGGTCAGCGACGCGGGGACGCCGCTGATTTCCGACCCCGGCTATAAATTGGTCCGCGATGCGCGGGCAGCGGGGCATGCGGTGGTGACGATCCCCGGGCCGTGCGCGGCGATCGCGGCGCTGACCCTGGCCGGGCTGCCGACCGACCGGTTCCTGTTCATCGGCTTCCTGCCGGCCAAAGCAGGCGCCAAAGCGGAGGCGATCGCCGAAGTGGCGGCGATTCGCGCGACATTGGTCCTGTACGAATCCGGGCCGCGGTTGGCGGCGACCTTGACGCTGCTGGCGGATAAGCTCGGCGACCGCGAGGCGGCGGTGACGCGCGAAATCACCAAGAAGTTCGAGGAAGCGGTGACCGGGACCTTGTCGATGCTCGCCGCGCGCTATGCCGAGGCGGCGCCGAAGGGGGAGATCGTCGTTGTGGTGGCGCCGCCGGGCGAGGCGGCACCGGCGAGTGTCGAGGATGCCGATACGGCGTTGGCCGAGGCGTTGACGCGATTGCCGGTCAGCAAGGCGGCAGGGGAAGTGGCGAAACGGCTGAACCTGGACCGCCGCGAGCTCTACGCGCGGGCGATGGAGATGAAGAAATAGCTCCCCTCCCGCTTTGCGGGAGGGACTGGGGGAAGGGCCTGTGAACAAACTTCCAAATGACCGACCCTCCCCCAGCCCCTCCCGCAAGCGGGAAGGGAACAGGGATCGCCGCGCTGCCGAAGCCTCGGGCCGCCGCGGCGAGCGGATCGCGGCGTGGTGGCTGCGGCTCAAGGGCTGGCGTATACTCGACAAGCGCGTCCGCACGCCGGCGGGCGAAGTCGACCTGGTCGCGCGCAAGGGCAACCTCATCGCCTTTGTCGAGGTGAAGATGCGCGCGACCGCCATCGAACTCGATTTCGCGATCGACGAACGGCGCCTCGCTCGGGTAGCCGCGGCGGCCGAAGTGCTGATGTCGCGTTATGCCGGACCGGGCGACGATATCCGCGTCGACGTTATCCTGCTGGCGCCGGGCACCAGGCCTCGCCATATCGAGAATGCGTGGATCGGGTGACATAGCCGACCAACACGCTTAAGCATTAGCCGTCACACCAGTGAAAGCTGGCATCTCCGGCGGTAAAAACCCGACGAGACCCTGGCGTTCGCTGGGGCGACGATAAGGAAAGAGAATCGCATGCCCTTGACCGTTGCCGTCCAGATGGATCCCATGGAATCGATCAACATCGCCGGCGATTCGAGCTTCGCGCTGATGCTGACGGCGCAGGCGCGCGGGCATCGGCTGTTCCACTATACCGCTGACGCGCTCAATTATCGCGACGGGCACGTCTGGGCGAAAGCGCATCCGGTCACCGTCGAGCGCGTGGTCGGCAAGCATTTCACTTTCGGCGAGCCGGTGAACCTGGATCTCGGCGACGAGGCCGATGTCGTGCTGATGCGCCAGGATCCGCCGTTCGACCTGGGCTATATCACCGCGACGCACTTGCTCGAACGGATCGCGGACAAGACTCTGGTGGTCAACGATCCCGCCAGCGTGCGTAATGCGCCGGAAAAGGTGTTCGTGCTCGACTTCGCGCGCTTCATGCCGCCGACGCTTGTCACACGCAGCCTGGAGGAAGCGCGCAAATTCCTCCACGAACATGGCGAGATCGTCGTCAAGCCGATCCACGGCAATGGCGGCAAGGCAGTGTTCAAGGTCGATCGCGAGGGCACCAATTTGTCGGCGCTGATCGAGGTATTCAACATGACCTGGCGCGAGCCGCACATGCTCCAGGCGTTCCTGCCCGGCGTGGCGAGCGGCGACAAGCGCATCGTGCTGGTCGACGGCGAGATAGCCGGCGCGATCAACCGCGTGCCGGGCGAAGGCGAATTCCGCTCGAACCTCGCGGTCGGCGGGTCGGCTGTGAAGACCGAACTGACCGCGAAGGAACGCGAAATCTGTGCGGCGCTCGGGCCAGAACTCGAGAAGCGCGGGCTGTTGTTCGTCGGAATCGACGTGATTGGCGGCGAGTGGCTGACCGAGATCAACGTCACCTCGCCGACCGGCATCGTCGCGATCGAACGGCTCGATGGCGTCGACGTTTCGGCGATGATCTGGGACGCGATCGAGAAGAAGGTCGCGGCAACAGGATGACCGAGTGGTTCCTCGATGGCCTCGAACAATGGGGCTATGTGGCGATTTTCCTGTGGATGGCGCTGGAGAATATCATCCCGCCGATCCCGTCCGAAGTCATCATGGGCTTCGCCGGGATCGCGGTCGCGCATGGCAAGCTCAGCTTCGCCGGGGTGATGATCGCCGGCACCCTGGGCTCCACCATGGGCAATTATTTCTGGTACTGGGTCGGCCGCAACGTGCCGCTGCAGAAGCTCAAGCCGTTCGTCGACCGCAACGGGCGCTGGCTGACGGTCAGCTGGTCGGACGTCGAGCGGATCGACAATTTCTTCTTTCGTCACGGCCAATGGCTGGTGTTCGTGCTGCGCTTCGCGCCGTTCGGACGGTCGATCGTGTCGCTGCCGGCCGGCATCTCGAAGATGCCGCGGTGGAAATTCATCGTCTGGACGCTGGCGGGAACGACGATCTGGAACGCCTTCCTGACCGGCGCGGGCTGGTATCTCGGCGCCAACTTCCGCGAAGCGGAGGGTTGGACCGGTCCGGCGGCGGTGGTGATCTGCGTGGCGATCGCGGGCTGGTATGCGTGGCGCGTGGCGACCTGGAAGCCGCGGGCTTAAGCGAGGTCCTGCGGAAGATCGCGAGAGTAGATATCCAGCGCTAGTGGCAGGCAGCGCTCAGCCATCAGCGCCATCGTCGCCGGTCGCACTGTCAGGCCTTCGTTCGGATCGGCCATGAACAACCCGCAAAACAAATCCATGTCATACCGTTCGGCGAGATTTCGCCATACCGGCAGATCGTCGGTGAGCATCATCAACAAACCCGCGATGCGTAGGTCCAGGTCGTCCCGCATGCCACCGGGCGCCTCGACTCCCCAGAAGCCCGAACGCGGGACGCGACCCGACGACAACGGCTCGCCCGTCGCACGCGCTTTGGTCGGGGGATGACCGAGCAGTCGCGTGATCTCGTCGGGGTCGAGTGGATTGCCCCAAACCCGCAATCGGACGCGATTATGATCAATGGGTCCGATCATGCCCGGGGATGCGCGTTGCGGTACACGTCGAGCAGATGGGCGGCGTCGACCGCGGTGTAGATCTGGGTCGAACTCAGGCTGGCATGGCCGAGCAGTTCCTGAAGCTGGCGAAGGTCGGCACCCCGCCCCAACAAATGCGTCGCGAAACTGTGACGCAACGCGTGTGGCGTTGTGCGATCGGCTAGTCCGAGGCGGATCCGTGCTGCCTGGACGGATTTCCTCACCACGCCGGCCGATAGCGGCCCGCCCTTGGCGCCACGGAACAGCGCCTCGCCGCGCACCACTGGCCAGGGTGACGCCGCGACATAGGCGTCGATCGCCTCGCGCACCTGGGGCAGCAAGGGCACTATCCGCGTCTTGTCGCGCTTGCCGGTGACAGCCATCGCCTCGCCCAGCGGCAGCACCGTGCCGGTCAGCCCGACTGCCTCGCCGATGCGCAAACCCGCACCGTAGAGCAGCAGCAGCACCGCCCAATCGCGCGCGGCGATCCAGGGTTCGGCTGCGTCCTCGGCGACTTCCTCGGCCAATGCGATTGCGTCGGCGGGCGAGACCGGACGCGGCACGCCTTTCTTGACGCGCGGCCCGCGCATCCGCGGCGACGCCTCGCCCCCTGCTGCCCATTTGAGAAAAGTCTTGACCGCCGACAGCTCGCGCGCCGCCGAGGAATTGCCCAGGCCTTGCCCACGCCGGCGCGCGAGATAGGCGCGCAGGTCGGCCGCCGTCACCCGGCCGAGCGCCGCACGATCCGCCTCCTCGCCCCAATGCTCGCCGAGAAACTGAACCAGGCGGACAGCAGTCGCCTCATAGGCACGGACGGTGTGCGCCGAGCGCCGCCGGTCGCGCGACAGATGCTGGCCGAACTCGAGCGGCAGCGCCGTCATGGCCGCCGCGCCCGTTGCTTGGCCGATACCGATTTGATCACCAGCCCACCCTCGCCCGCCGGATCGATCGGCGTGGCAACGCTGGCCACGGCGGCATCGATCAGCGCGGCGACCGCCGGGCTGTCCATACGGTCGCCGACCAGCTTGACGTGGCGGACGGTATTGCCCTCGCCCTCCAGCAATCCTTCGGGATCGGGCAGCGTCGGGCCGTTGGACAGGAACAGGCTGACCCAGCGCGGATAGCCGGCGACCGAGCAGATGATCGACTGCCGCTTCTCACTTGCCCCAAACGCGATCGCGAGCGCGTTGTAATTGTCATAGACCAGGATGGTCGCCCCGGGCAGCCGCGCCGACACCATCGCCACCGCGTGTCGGATCGTCGCCGCGACATCGGGCGTGAACTTGTCGATGAAACCGTCGAGTTGTTCCTGCGGGGTCACCCCGTTGTTCTAGCTGGCCTGGACGAACCGGAACAGGGCGAACGAAACCGCTATGCGCGAGGTTTCGCCTACGCACAGGAATCGCCATATGAGCAGCGATGTCCCGCGCTCGCGTCCTTGTCATGAACTCCGCGCTTGGTCCGCTCGACTATCGCGTACCGCATGGCATGACGGTCGAGCCGGGCTCGCTGGTGGTCGCGCCTTTGGGTCCGCGCCAGTTGCTCGGCGTGGTGTGGGAACCCGAGCGGATGCCGTCGGACGCCGAGGTCGGCGACAATCGGTTGCGCAACCTGATCGACGTGCTGCCGGTGCCGCCGCTGACCGACGCGATGCGACGGTTGATCGAATGGACGGCGGATTATTATCTTGCCTCTCCAGTCTCGGTGGCGCGGATGGCGTTGCCTTCGTCCTCCGCACTCGAAGGCGCGCGGACCGTCACCGAATATCGTCCGACCGGGCATGTCCCCGAGCGGCTGACACCGCAGCGCGCGCAGGCATTGGAGCGGATCGGCGACCGCCAGGGTCTCGTCCGCGAACTCGCGACGATCGCCGACGTCTCCGACGGGGTGATCCGCGGACTGGTCAAGGTCGGCGCGATCGAGGCGGTCGAGGTCGATATCGACAGCCCCTTCCCCCTGCCCGATCCCGATCACGACGTCCCGGTACTGTCCGAGGAGCAACAGCGCGCCGCCGACGTGCTGACCAGCGACGTTGCGGCACACGTCTTCAAGCCGACTTTGCTCGACGGCGTCACCGGATCGGGCAAGACCGAAGTCTATTTCGAGGCGATCGCCGCCGCCATCCGGGCGGGGCGACAGACGCTCGTACTGCTGCCCGAAATCGCGCTTACCGAACCGTTCCTGCAGCGCTTTACCGCGCGCTTCGGCTGCGAGCCCGTCGCCTGGCATTCCGGACTGCGCCAATCGCAGCGGCGGCGCGCCTGGCGGGCGATCGCGACCGGCCAGGCGCTGGTCACGGTCGGCGCGCGCTCGGCATTGTTCCTGCCTTATTCCAATCTCGGCCTGATTGTCGTCGACGAGGCGCACGAGACCAGCTTCAAGCAGGAAGAAGGCGTGCATTATCATGCCCGCGACGTCGCGGTGATGCGCGGCAAGTTCGAGGACATTCCGGTCGTGCTCGCCACCGCCACCCCGGCGATCGAGACGCGCCAGCAGGTCGAGATCGGCAATTATGCCGAGGTGAAGCTGCCGGGCCGCTACGGCGCCGCGGAAATGCCCGATATCGAGGCGATCGACCTGTTGCTGGACCCGCCCGAGCGCGGCCGCTGGATCGCGCCCAAATTGGTCATTGCGATCGACGAAACCCTGGCGCGCGGCGAACAGGCGCTGATGTTCCTCAATCGCCGCGGCTATGCGCCGCTGACCTTGTGCCGCGCGTGCGGGCATCGCTTCCAATGCCCGAATTGCACTGCCTGGATGGTCGAGCACCGGTTGGTCCGGCGGCTGAGCTGCCACCATTGCGGCCATGTCATGCCGACGCCGCGCGCATGCCCCGAATGCAAGGAAGAGGATTCGCTGGTCGCCTGCGGTCCCGGGGTCGAGCGCATCGCCGACGAAGTGGCGGCCTTGTGGCCCGAGGCGCGCACCGCGATCGTCACCAGCGACACGCTCTGGTCCCCGGCCAAGGCGGCCGAATTCGTCAACCGGATGGAAGCACACGAGATCGACATCGTCATCGGCACCCAGCTCGTCACCAAGGGCTATCACTTCCCCAATCTGACCCTGGTCGGCGTGATCGACGCCGATCTCGGCCTCGGCGGCGGCGATTTGCGCGCGGCCGAACGCACCTTCCAGCAGATCATGCAGGTTGCCGGGCGCGCCGGGCGGGGCGAAAAACCCGGCCATGTCTTCATCCAGACCCACGACCCCAAGGCGCCGGTGATGGAAGCGTTGGTTTCGGGCGACGCCGATGCCTTCACCGCTGCCGAAACCGAGGCACGGCGCGAGGCGGGCGCCCCGCCATTCGGCCGCTACGCCGCGATTGTCGTCAGTTCGGAAGATCAGTCCGCCGCCTATGACATCGCCAAGCTGGTCGGCCGAACCGCCCCCCGGGTCGAGGGGATGGAGGTCTATGGCCCCGCGCCCGCGCCGCTGGCGATGCTGCGCGGACGCCACCGCTATCGCCTGCTGATCCATGCGCGCCGCGGACTCGATGTCCAGGACGTCATCCGCGCTTGGCTCGGCGCGCTCGACTGGCCGTCCAAGGTCCGCGTCATTGTCGACGTCGATCCCTATAGCTTTGTCTGAGTTGCAGAAAGCCGGGCAAGCACGCGGGAAATTGACCCGTCGACCGATCGCGCATTGAAGCGCGGCGCGTTTCGTGGAAGGGCTCTGCGCCATGGCGCGTTTCTTCCGCTTATTGGCAATTCTGTCGGCTTTCGCCTGGCTGGCGACGCCCTCTCTTGCCGCCGCCGACGATATCGCGGCGGCGTCGCGCAGTGTTGTCCGGGTCGTGACGATCGCGATCGTCGACCAGGAAGTGGTCGGGTTCGGTCATGGCTCGGGCTTCGCGGTCGGGCCCAACCGGATCGTCACCAACGCGCATGTCGTCGAGCTCGCACAGAAATACCCCGATAATGTCGTGATCGGCGTGGTGCCGTCGGAGGGAAGCAAATCCTATCAGGGCCGCGTCGTCGCGATCGATGCAAAGCGCGACCTGGCGCTGATCGAAATCACCGGCGCCGCGCTGCCGGCGGCGACGCTGTACACCGGCGCCCCCGATGACAGCATGGGCTTGGTCTCGCTCGGCTATCCCGGCAATGTCGACCTGGCGACTGCGCAATCGGCGGCGGACTATATCAAACCGCTGGCGCCGGTGCGCTCCGAAGGGTCGCTGTCGGCCAGCCGCAATATCGAAGGCATCAACGTGCTGCTCCACAGCGCGAGCATCTCGCGCGGCAATTCGGGCGGCCCGCTGCTCGACCGCTGCGGGCGCGTGATGGGAGTCAATTCGGCGATCACCCGCGGCGAGGATGGCGATGCCAGTTTCGCCTTTGCGATCGCCGAGAGCGAGCTTGCCGGCTTCCTGCGCGAGCACCGGCAGGCGTTCAACTCGGTCGACATTCCCTGCATGAGCCTCGAAGCGCGGCTGAGCGCCGATGAGGCGGCGGATTCCGCTGCGCGCGCAGCGGCTGACGCGTCACGCCGAGACTCCGCCGCGCGCGATCAAGCCAGCCGCCAACAGGCGATCGAAGCCGCGCGGCTCAATGCCCAGCGCGCGAGCGAGAATGTCATGGCGATCTCGGCCTTGCTGCTCGTGCTCGGCGCGTTGACCGCCGGCGGCGGCGGTTTACTCTATTCGCGCGGACGCCAGCGCGAGGCGATCTGGGCCGGATCGGCCGGCGGCGTGCTGATCGTCGCCGCGGTCATCGTCTTCCTGTTGCGGCCGAGCGAGGAGCCGATGCTGCCCCCGGGCTTCGCGATACCCGTCGCGACGCCGACCCCGGCGGCGGCGGGCGCGCGCTCGCTAGGCAAGATGGTGTGCAAATTCCAGTCCGACCGCAGCCGCGTGACGGTGTCGGCCACCGCCGACGTCAATCTCGACTGGGGGCAGGACGGGTGCCTGAACGGCAAGACGCAATATGCCGACGACAACGGCAAATGGACCCGGGTACTGGCGCCCAACGACGAGCAGACCGTGTCGGTGCTGCAGTTCGATCCCGACACGCGGACCTACACTGCCTATCGCTATTTCCTGAGCGCGGCGCAAATGGACGCCGCGCGCAAGCTGCGCGCGCAGAGCCCGCTCAAGCAATGCAGTGCCGACCCAGGGGCGCGCAACAATCTGATGGTTCAGCAGCAGTCGATCCGCGCCGCGTTGCCGACGACCTATAGCGAGAAGTTGGTCTATTCCTGCTCGTCGGCGCCTTAGGGCCCGAACCCTACTGGCGGCGAACCCAGGACGGCGCCATGAACTGGCCGCGTAGCCAGGCAACGTAGAGCACCACCAGCCCAAAGGCGGTGGCGACGATGATCGCGGGAAGCGATGCCTCGGCGCCGAACGCGCCGCCGGTCAACAGATCAGAACCGCGGATATCGGGCCGCAGCACGCCATCCATCGCCCCGCCCGAAACCGGGATGCCGTAGATCCCGCCCTGGGCGAAGTTCCACGCGGCGTGCAATCCGATCGCCGCCCATAACCGCCGCGTGATCATATAGATCGCCGCCAGCATGATCCCCGCCTCGAGCATGATCGCCACTGCCGCCAGCAAGGTTGCATTGGGATTGCCAAGGTGAAGCGCGCCGAACAGGGCCGCCGACAGGCCGAGCGCGGCCCAGGTGCCGAGCCACTTTTCGGTGAGGCGAAAGAAGAATCCGCGGAAGAATATCTCCTCGGTGAACCCAGACAGGATGGCGACAGCAAGCGCCGGCACAAGCACGCCAGCGTCGCGATAGCCGATTACCCGATATCCACCGAGCGCCGCGATCACGCCGACGACGAGCGAAAACAGCACCAGCCCGGTGACGACACCGGCGGGCAATTCGATCGCGGCCGGAGCGAGGGCAAATTCGCGTGCCGCGCGCCCTTCGACGACGCGACAGAAAGCGACATAGATCGCGACGAAGATCGCGGCGACGCCGCAGGCGAACACTACCGCCCACCAGCCCGCCTGGTGCGGCGGGGTAAGGTGATTCAGCCCGACCGAGAGGACGATCGCCAGCATCGTCGCGCCGATCGAATACAGCAGCAGAAGACCCGGATGCCGCCACGCCGGCTGTTTCACCTGATCCACGCCCGTCTCCTTTGCGGCAAAAGTAACGCGACCGGTGTAGTATTCAAGCAAAGCGGATCGCACTGGCTTGACCTCGCGGCCCGGGGCGCGAAAGGTTCCGTCGGCCAACGGGAGGGATGAAGATGAAACGACTGGGGCTACTCGCCAGCCTGGCATTGATCGGTGCGGCGGACGTTCCAGCTTCGCCGGTAGTTATCCCCGTAACGGTCGCCCCCGCGCTAGGCGATCATTTCTCCGGCCGGCTGATCGTATTCGCCGAAAAGGCCAAGCCCAACGCCAAGCCGGCGGCTGCGGTCGATTTCTCTCCGTTCGAGCCGACCGGCGCGTCGATCGCCGCGCGTGAGGTGCGCGATCTCGGTCCCAATATGACCGCGCAGATCGATGGCGAGACCGATGCCTTTCCCGCGCCGCTGTCGACCCTGCCGCCCGGCACGTACCGCGTCCAGGCGGTGCTCGATCGCAACCACAATTACAATTATGGCGGCCGCGATGCCGGCGACCTGGTGTCGAAGGTCGTCGAGGTCACATTGCCCGGCAAGCTTTCGACGATCGCGCTCGACACCATGGTCCCGGCCGATGATCCGGTGGCGATGCTGGCGCGCCTTTCGCCCAAAGAGCGGCCGCCAGTCGAAGCCGCCCTCTCCCAGCTCAAGCCGGTCGAGTTCCAGAGCAATGCGCTGACCGCTTTCCGCGGCACGCCGACATCGATCCGCGGCTGGGTCGCGCTGCCGCCCGGCTATGACGGCAAGACCAAATTCCCGACCGTCTATTCGGATAGCGGGTTCGGCGGGACGCTCGCGTCGGAGCGGATGCAGGGCGCGCGGACCCTGGCGATGATGATCGAACACAAACTGCCGCCGATGATCTG
This sequence comes from Sphingomonas asaccharolytica NBRC 15499, assembly GCF_001598355.1. Taxonomy (GTDB): domain Bacteria; phylum Pseudomonadota; class Alphaproteobacteria; order Sphingomonadales; family Sphingomonadaceae; genus Sphingomonas; species Sphingomonas asaccharolytica. The sequence continues at coordinate 26,470 of NZ_BCYU01000034.1, read as the reverse complement.
GGTGTTTCTCGACCATAGCGGCGCGACCGGCACCAACGAATTCGCCGATTCAGCCAATAACGGCCCCTGGGGCAAGGCGCTGACCGAGGAGCTGATCCCCGCGCTCGAACGCGAATATGCGATGGACGCCAAGCCCAGTGGACGCTTCCTGACCGGACACAGTTCGGGCGGTTGGTCGACGCTGTGGCTGCAGGTTCGCTATCCCAAATTGTTCGGCGGCAGTTGGCCGACCTCACCCGATCCCAGCGACTTCCACAACTTCACCAATATCGACCTCTACGCGCCGGGCGCGAATTTCTACCGCGATGCCAAGGGCCAGCCGATCCCGCTGGTACGCGATCATGGCAAGCTGATCGCGACGATGGAGCAATTCGCCCGCGCCGAAGCGGTACTCGGGCCCTATGGCGGCCAGATCGCCTCGTTCGAATGGGTGTTCAGCCCGCGCGGCGCCGATGGCCGGCCAGTGCCGGTGTTCGATCGCGCGACCGGCAAGGTCGATCCCGCGGTGGTCGCTTATTGGCGCGACAATTACGACGTCGCGAATATCGTCACGCGCGACGCCGCAGCGCTGCGCTCCGATCTCGACGGCAAGATCCACCTGACCGTGGGCACCGCCGACACTTTCTATCTCGACGGCCCGGCGCATCTGCTCGAGGCGGCGATGGTTAAGGCGCGGATCAAGGCGAGCTTCACCTATCTCCCCGACAAGACGCATTTCGACCTCTATGCGCGCGGCGACGACAAGATGGCGCTGATGAAGGACAATGCCTGGGCGATGTACGCCGTGGCGCGGCCGGGGGTGAAAAGGCCGGCGTCTTAAAGTACCCGCCTCACAACCGTCATCCCCGCGACAGCGGGGGCCCATCTCCCACATGCGCCGCAAAACGCACCCGTGCGATGGTGGATAATCCTGGAGATGGGTCCCGCTTACGCGGGGATGACGATGTTAGGGAGGCGACCTAAGCCCGGTCGATCCGCGCCGCGAAGCACCCGGCGCGGGCGTTGTACGCCTGGAGATAGGCGACGTTCGAATCCTCCAGCCACGGGTCGATCGCATCGGCCAGGCCGCCCCCGTCCATCACGTCGCCCTTGAGCAGCATGCCCTGGGCATCGAAGGCGCGCAGCGCGAGCAGGCGGCGGGAGAGCTGTTCGGGCACCGCGTCGCGATATTCCGCCGCTTGCGCCGCCCCCTCGCGGACGAAGATCGCGTAGCTCGCGCGATAGGGGCTATCGACCGGCAGGTGCTGGTAGTTGATCAGGATCAGATCCTCGCCCGGCTCGGCATCCTCCAGCGTCACGCGGCAGGGAAAGCCAGGCTTCTCATCGGCGCGCCGGCGCACCGCACCGAACGCGGCCAGTTCGCCGTCGCTCAGGCCGTAGAGCGGCTTGAACGGGGAGGGGTCGAGCCCGCGGATCACATACGCCATTACTTCACTCCTTCACGATCGAGCAGAACGGTCTTGCGGTCGACGCCATAGGCATAGCCGCCCATCGAGCCGTCGCTGCGCAGCGCGCGATGGCAGGGGATCACCACCGCGACATGATTGGCACCGCACGCACTGCCCACGGCGCGCACCGCCTTGGGACTTCCCGCGATGGCGGCGAGTTCGCCATAGGACCGCGTCTCGCCCGCGGGGATGTCGCGGAGTGCTTGCCACACCGCTTCCTGGAAGGCGGTGCCCTGGACGTCGAGCGGCAGATTCTGGTCGCGATCGGGCGATTCGACCTTGGCCACTACGCGCGCCGCGAGGTCGCCCAGCGCGGCACCGCCGGGGACGATCTCGGCCTTGGGAAAATGCTTGGCGAGGTCGAGCGCATCCTCGTCGAACGACACGCGGCACAGCCCCTTGTCGGTGGCGGCAATGAGCAACTTGCCCAGGCTGGTGTCGGCGATCGTCCAACGGATCGTCACCCCGGCCCCGCCTTGCCGCCAGGCGCTGGGGGTCATGCCCAGCCGCTTGGCACCGCTTTCGTAGAAGCGGCTCGGCGCCGAATAGCCGGCCTCGTAGATCGCATTGGTGACCGACGCCTCTTCCTTGAGCGCGTGCGCGACGCGGGTGGCACGCAGGCCGCGATGATAGGCCGCCGGCGTCACCCCGGTGGCGCGCTTGAACAGGCGGTGGAAATGATGCGGCGCGTAGCCGACCTCCGCCGCCAGCTCCTCCAAAGAGATGGCATCCTCGGCCGCTTCGAGCAGCGCGATGGCGTTGGCGACCGCAACGCGATCGCGGCCGACTTCGTCGGGCTTGCAGCGCAGGCAAGCGCGGAAGCCGGCGTCACGCGCTTCGGTCGGATCGCGATAGAAGCTGACATTCTCGCGCCGCGGATGCCGCGCCGGGCAGCTCGGCTTGCAATAGATGCCGGTCGATTTGACCGCGACGACGAAGCGTCCGTCAGCCGCGCGATCACGAGCCTCGAAGGCCGCCCAGGCGGCGTCGATATCGATGGGGGTTTCGGTCGTCATGCACCCTATGTAGGCGCCTGCGCAGGCCGCCACATCCCGGCGTTTGCGGCCAAAGCGGAAGGCTGATCAGGCTGGCCGCTCGATCGTATAGATGACGTGCGTCACCGGCTTGCCCGCCATCTCGGCCTGATGGAGCCGATCCGTCAGCTTGCCGCCGATCTTCTCGATTGCGCGGCGCGAGCGGATATTGGTGTCGCCGATCATGAACATCGCCCGCGACACGCCGGTAAAAGCATGATCGAGCATCAGCCGCTTCATCTCGCCATTGTAGCGCCCGCCCCAATGCGACCGCGCGAGGAAGGTCCAGCCGATCTCCACTTCATCCGGCTCGGCGCGGCCGAAATCGTAGCGCGAGCTGCCGATCACCGCACCGCTGGCGCGATCGATCGCCACCAGCATGCCGCCCGAAGCGAGGCCGTCGGCGAAAAAGCGACGGAACACCGGTTCCTGCCAGCGATCGTGCGCGGGGTGAACTTCCCAGATGAGCGGGTCGCCGGCGACCGCGAACAAGGCGTCGAAATCGTCGGCGGTCGCCGGACGAAGCTCGATCAGCTCGCCGATCAGATGCGGCTGGCGGTCGAGCGCCATGTCACACGACCAACAGGACGACCGGCACGACGATGCCCAACCCCAACGCGATCAACGACTTGCGACGCATGGTCCGGGTGCCGAGCGCGATGGTCAGGCCGATCAGCGTGGTGGTGAACAGGCCGATCGCGGTCAGCAACGCGAAGATCTTGAGCGGCGTGAAGCCGCCGTGATCGTGGTCGTCATCGCCGTCCGCGTGCTTCGCGGCAGCGGGCTTGCGCGCGGGTTCCGCCGGGCTGGGCTTGGGCAGCATCTGATGCTTGTGAATACCGGCGATCGCCGAAACCCAGCCGGCCGGGGGCGGGTTTTTCAAATCCTGCCACCCCAGGACCTGGATCAGGCCGCTGAAGGAAAAGAACAGGATCGCGGGGGCCAGGAAGACACCGATATAATGGTGCCATTGGCGCAGGCTGCGGAGCGTGGTGGGTTTCATCGCGCGCGGTTATGGCAGCAAAAGAAGGCTTAACAAGCCGGATCAGGACATCAGGCGCTCGTAAAAACCGCCGTAGCGGCCGGCGGGATCGACGAGGTGGATTTCGAGGATCCAGAAGCGCTCGTTGCCGTTGGGGTCAGGGTCGCGCAGCCGGGTCGTGTTCTCCGGATTGATCCGGTAGAAATCCTTGTCGCCGGGCAGATGCGCGTGCGGGAATTCGCCGACGACGTGACCCGCGATCACCCCGCCGAACCGCCAGCCGGCCGCGGCCGCGCTCTCACAAGCGAAAGCGTAGAGCTCGGCGCCGGTGATGTCGGGATGCGCATCGAATTGCGCCTTGACCTTGTCGAACTGGGTCGGAAGGTCGGCCACGAGGCGAACCTTGTCGGGATCGTTGCCGACGACATAAGAGCGACCAACATCGGCTTCCCAATCGTCGAACACCGGTCCGAGATCGAGGAAGACCAGGTCGTCCTCGGCGATCGTCAGCACCGGCGGGTTTTCGCGCGCGGTGGCGAGGCCGTTGACGCCGGCATGAACGATGCGCTTGTGCCAATGTTTGTCGACCCCGAATTCGTCGCGCGCGAGGGCATAAATGTCCTGTTCGACCTCGCGCTCAGTGCGGCCCGGCGCGATCAATCCCAGCGCTTCGATCCGGTCGAGCAATATCAGCGCGATGTCCTGGGCGGCATGAAGCTCGGCGTGGCGCGCGGCGGGCGAAAGCGTGGCGTGAGTCATCGCGCGCTCCAATAGGCAATCGGATCGCGCGGGGCCAGTTGGCTAGAGCCCATGCGCCTTCAGCCAACGCGCCATCAGCTCCTGGGCCGGTTGCCCGAACACCACTTCATGCCCGACGCCCGGAACGACCGCGCGATCGGCGCCTGGACGCAGCGTCTTGAGCAAGGCACTGTTCTCCGGAGGAATGGTCGTGTCAGCCGCACCGTGGATCAGCAGCGTCGGGCAGGCGATACGGCCGATCTTGGCTGCCGTGTCGAACCGCTCGCTGACCAGCAGGTTAGCGGGAAGCCACCAGAAGCGCGCCGCGGCGACATGGGCGATGCCGGCATAAGGGGCGACCAGAATGAGCGCGCGCGGAGTTCGCTCCAGCGCCATCTGCGCGGCCACTCCGGTGCCGAGCGAGTAACCGATGATGACCGTTCGGTCGGCGCCGATGCCGTTGGCTGTCATCCACGCGCGCGACGCGCGCGCGTCGCGATAGAGGCCTTGCTCGTCGGGAATGCCGGGCGCACCGTTGAAGCCGCGAAATTCAGGCAGCACCGCGCCATAGCCCGCAGCGACCAGCGAGCGCATCGCGACCACGCTGCCCAGCACCGAATCGCCATTGCCGTGGAAGAACAGGATCACCGGCTTGCCCGGCTGCGGCGGATGATAGAGCAGCCGCTCGCGCAAACCGTCCGAAGTCGTCACCGCGACATCGCGATAACCTCTGTGATCGGGATTGACCGCCGCGGTGCCGAAATACAGCCGGGATAGATCAGCCGCCGCTGGAAGGTGTAGAGCAGCCCGACGATGGCGACATAGATCAGTGCCACCGCGATCAGCAGTCCGATCGCGATCCGGCGCAATCTGCGGCGCATTACTTCTTCTTTTCCCGCGCCTTCATGCTCTTCGAGATGACGATCTCGGCCAGCCGCGCGCCGGGGATGAAGATGCCCGCCGCCTCGACCCCGGCATTGATCAGGAATTCGGCGTCGATCTTGTGACCGAGGAATTGCTCAAACGTGCTGCCGCCGGTCCGTGTCTCGCCGGTCACGCCGTCAAACTCGACCACCGCTTCCTTGCCCTGCCAGCGATAGCGGAAGGCGTAGACCGGGCGATAATAGAGATCGATGTGATGGAGCGAGAGCTTCTCCTCGAGCACCTTGTCGGCCTCGATTCGCTCGATCGAGCTCGCCAGCACGTCGCGCACCAGCATCGACGCCTTGGCCGTGGGCGGCACCACCACTGCGCCATCGGCCGCTGCCTTGGCGAGCCCCTTGGCGTCGATGACCTTGGCCTCGTGCTGGAGATATTGGGCCGCGGTCGGATCGGGGCTGCCGCTGATCGCGTCGTAATAGACTTCGCGATGGATCTCGTCATGACAGGTTTCGGTGCCGGTCAGCGTATAGGCGCCGCCCGTGACGACGTGCATCCTGCCGTCGACCTCGACCTTGGTGACATTGGCGTCGACCGCGACGCGATAGTCCTTGTGCCGCTCATAGGTCATGGTCGCGGTGCAGCCGATGCGGAAGAACGGCTGCAGCCGGCGCTCGCGATAGATCACTTCATGGTCGTCGTCCTTGGGCCGCGACAGGAATCCGGTGATCTTCGCCATCGTCCCGAACGCATCGGTCCGCTTGGTCCAGGCGCGCCCCTCGGCATGGTCCATGTTGAACCGGTCGGCGAGGATCAGCACGCGTTCTTCGGCGAGTTCTACGTCCATGAGGCACCCCTGTTGGCACTTTCCGCACATCCAAGGCGAGCAGGTCAAGCCGGGATAGGTAAAATGCGACATGCCGCTATAGCCCTCTCCCGCAAGCGGGAGAGGGTTGGGTGAGGGTCTTCTTTCTTCCAGGCATGCGTCGGGACAGAAAGAAGTAAGAAGACCCTCACCCTCCCACCACCTTCGGCGGCGGGCCCCTCCCTCTCCCGCGCGCGGGAGAGGGCTATAGGAGTGCCAGGCCACTCCACTTTGCACCTCATCCTAAAGCACCGGGTTGCATCCCCAGCCCCCCGATGCTAACCGCGCGCCAACCCATAGAGGGCGCCTCAGGGCTGCCCTCTTTTCGTATGGGGCCACATACCCTTTTGAAAAGGACCATCATCGCGTGGAGCAATCCGGCGGTATTCAAGCGAGCTTAGGTGGACGGTATGCAACCGCGCTGTTCGAGCTCGCCCGCGAATCGAAGTCGATCGACACGGTCGAAGCGAGCCTGGCGACGATCCGCCAGGCGCTGGCCGAATCGGCCGACTTCAAGACGCTGACCACCAGCCCGCTGATCGGCCGACTCGACGCCGCCAAGGCGGTCGCCGCCGCGGCCGGCGTGATGAAGCTCGACGCGACTACGACCAGCTTCCTGGGCGTGCTCGCGCACAACCGGCGTCTCGGCCAGCTGCCGGCGATCATCCGCGCGTTTCGCGGCCTGGCGTCGCGCTATCGCGGCGAGACCACGGCCGAAGTGACGTCCGCGCATCCGCTGTCGAACGCGCAGGTGAGCGAGCTCAAGCAGCAGCTCCGCCAGCGCGTCGGTCGCGAGGTCGCCGTTGAATTGAATGTCGACCAGTCGCTGCTCGGCGGCCTGGTCGTTCGTATCGGATCGCAGATGATCGATTCCTCGATCCGTACCCGTCTCAATACCCTCGCGCACGCGATGAAAGGCTGAAGGTTTAGAACATGGACATCCGCGCCGCAGAAATCTCGAAGGTCATCAAGGACCAGATCGCCAATTTCGGCACCGAGGCCGAGGTCTCGGAAACCGGCCAGGTGCTGAGCGTCGGTGACGGCATCGCCCGCATCCACGGGCTCGACAACGTCCAGGCGGGCGAAATGGTCGAGTTCGCCAATGGCGTGCAGGGCATGGCGCTTAACCTCGAAGCCGACAATGTCGGCGTCGTGATCTTCGGCTCGGACGCCGAGATCAAGGAAGGCGACGTCGTCAAGCGGACCGGCACCATCGTCGACGTCCCCGTCGGCAAGGGCCTGCTCGGCCGCGTCGTGGACGGCCTCGGCAACCCGATCGACGGCAAGGGCCCGATCGTCGCCGAGAAGCGCAGCCGCGTCGAAGTGAAGGCGCCGGGCATCATCCCGCGCCAGTCGGTCAGCGAGCCGATGCAGTCGGGCCTCAAGGCGATCGACGCGCTCGTTCCGGTCGGCCGCGGCCAGCGCGAGCTGATCATCGGCGACCGCCAGACCGGCAAGTCGGCCGTCGCGATCGACACCTTCATCAACCAGAAGACGGTCAACGCCGGCGACGACGAGTCGAAGAAGCTGTACTGCGTCTATGTCGCGGTCGGCCAGAAGCGCTCGACCGTCGCGCAGCTGGTCAAGACGCTGACCGAGAACGGCGCGATGGACTATTCGATCGTGGTCGCCGCGACCGCGTCGGAGCCCGCCCCGCTGCAATTCCTGGCGCCCTATACCGGCACCGCGATGGGTGAGTATTTCCGCGACAACGGCATGCATGCGCTGATCGTGTTCGACGATCTGTCGAAGCAGGCGGTCGCCTATCGTCAGATGTCGCTGCTGCTGCGTCGCCCGCCGGGCCGCGAAGCCTATCCGGGCGACGTCTTCTATCTCCACTCGCGCCTGCTCGAGCGCGCCGCCAAGATGTCGGACGCGATGGGCGGCGGATCGCTGACCGCGCTGCCGATCATCGAAACCCAGGCGGGCGACGTGTCGGCGTACATCCCGACCAACGTGATCTCGATCACCGACGGCCAGATCTTCCTCGAAACCGATCTGTTCTTCGCGGGCATCCGCCCTGCCATCAACGTCGGTCTGTCGGTGTCGCGCGTCGGTTCGGCCGCGCAGACCAAGGCGATGAAGAAGGTGTCGGGCTCGATCAAGCTCGAGCTCGCTCAGTATCGCGAAATGGCGGCGTTCGCGCAGTTCGGTTCGGACCTCGACGCCTCGACCCAGAAGCTGCTCAACCGCGGCGCGCGCCTGACCGAGCTGCTCAAGCAGCCGCAGTTCAGCCCACTGCCGTTCGAAGAGCAGACGGTGTCGATCTTCGCGGGTACCCAAGGGTATCTTGACGCGGTGCCGACGCTCGACGTGGTCCGCTACGAAGCGGCGATGCTCGCCGATATGCGCGCCAACCACGCGGGCATCCTGAAGTCGATCCGCGACAGCAAGGATCTGAAGGACGATGTCCGCGACCAGCTCAAGGCCGCGCTCGACGCCTTCGCCAAGACGTTTGCGTAAGTTCTAGCCCTCTCCCGCTCGCGGGAGAGGGTTGGGTGAGGGTCTTCTTTCTTCTTCCAGGCGGCTGGACGAGAGGAAGAAGGAAGACCCTCACCAACTCCGACTAGGCAGCAAGCTGCCAAGTCTCCGTATCCTCTCCCGCAAGCGGGAGAGGCAGAGAAGGTTACGATGGCAAGTCTTAAGGCCCTCAAGATCCGCATCGGCTCGGTGAAGTCGACGCAGAAGATCACCAAGGCGATGAAGATGGTCGCCGCCGCCAAGCTGCGCCGCGCGCAGGAAGCGGCCGAAGCCGGCCGCCCTTATGCCGAGCGGCTGGAGAAGGTGGTCGCGAGCATCGCGTCGAAGGTCGCCGTTGGACCGTCCTCGCCCAAATTGCTCGCCGGCACCGGCAAGGATCAGGTCCACCTGTTCGTCGTTGCAACCTCGGACAAGGGCCTGGCCGGCGCATTCAACACCAATATCGCGCGTCTGGCGCGCCGACGCGCGGGTGAGCTGATCGCCGAGGGCAAGACCGTCAAGTTCTACACGATCGGCAAGAAGGGTCGTGCGGTGCTCAACCGCTTGTACCCCAACGACTTCATTCACTCGATCGAACCCGGCGCGCTCGACAAGCTTGGCTTCACCGATGCGCGCGGCTATGCCGACGACCTGATCGCGCGGTTCGAGGCGGGTGAGTTCGACGTCGCGCATCTATTCTATTCGCGCTTCAAATCGGTGCTGACACAGGAACCGACCGAGCAGCAGATTATCCCGGTGTCGATCCCGGCGATCGCCGCCAACGCGACAGGCGTCAGCGCCTCGGTCGAATACGAGCCCGACGAAGAGGAAATCCTCGCCGACCTACTGCCGCGCAACGTCGGCATCCAGCTGTTCCGCGCGATCCGCGAGAATTCGGCGTCGGAGCAGGGCAGCAAGATGACCGCGATGGACAATGCCACGCGCAACGCCGGCGACCTGATCAAGCGGCTGTCGATCCAGTACAACCGCGCCCGTCAGGCCGCGATCACCACCGAGTTGGTGGAAATCATTTCGGGCGCTGAAGCGCTCTGAGTTTCTAGGCCGTCACCCCAGCGCAGGCTGGGGTCTCGAGCCGCATAAGATCCCAGCTTTCGCTGGGATGACGATTGAGGAAGAAGGTAAAGACGATGGCTAGCAACGCCCCGACTGCAGAGAAGCCCGCTCGCAAGCCGCGCGCGACCAAGGCGGCCGCCGCCCCGGCCGATACGACGACTATTCAGGCGCCCAAGGCGACGACCAACAATGTCGGCGTCATCAGCCAGGTGATCGGCGCGGTCGTCGACGTGAGCTTCCCCGACCAGCTGCCGGCCATCCTGTCGGCGCTCGAGACGGATAACAATGGCAACCGCCTGGTCCTCGAAGTCGCGCAGCATCTCGGCGAGAACACCGTCCGCACGATCGCGATGGACTCGACCGAGGGTCTGACTCGCGGCCAGAACGTCACCGACACCGGATCGCAGATCCGCGTTCCGGTGGGCCCAGCCACGCTCGGCCGCATTCTCAACGTCATCGGCGAGCCGATCGACGAGCGCGGCCCGGTCAACGCCACGCAGACCTCCCCGATCCACGCCGACGCGCCTTTGTTCGTCGATCAGTCGACCGAGAGCTCGATCCTCGTCACCGGCATCAAGGTCATCGACCTTCTCGCGCCCTATGCCAAGGGCGGCAAGATCGGCCTGTTCGGCGGCGCCGGCGTCGGCAAGACCGTGCTGATCCAGGAACTGATCAACAACATCGCCAAGGGCCATGGCGGCACCTCGGTGTTCGCCGGCGTCGGCGAGCGTACCCGTGAGGGCAACGACCTCTATCACGAGTTCCTCGACGCGGGCGTCATCGCCAAGGACGCCGATGGCAATGCCGTCAGCGAGGGCTCGAAAGTGGCGCTGGTCTATGGCCAGATGAACGAGCCGCCCGGCGCGCGTGCTCGCGTCGCGTTGTCGGGCCTGACCATCGCGGAATATTTCCGCGACGTCGAAGGCCAGGACGTGCTGTTCTTCGTCGACAACATCTTCCGCTTCACCCAGGCCGGCGCCGAAGTGTCGGCACTGCTCGGCCGCATCCCGTCGGCGGTGGGCTATCAGCCGACCCTGTCGACCGACATGGGCGCGCTGCAGGAGCGCATCACCTCGACCAACAAGGGATCGATCACCTCGGTCCAGGCCGTGTACGTCCCCGCGGACGACCTTACCGATCCGGCGCCGGCGACCTCGTTCGCCCACTTGGACGCGACCACCGTGCTCAACCGCGCGATCTCGGAACTCGGTATCTATCCGGCGGTCGATCCGCTCGATTCGACCAGCCGCGTGCTCGAACCGCGCATCGTCGGCCAGGAGCATTACGAGACGGCGCGCGCCGTCCAGTCGATCCTGCAGAAGTACAAGTCGCTGCAGGACATCATCGCCATCCTGGGCATGGACGAACTGTCGGAAGAGGATAAGCTGACGGTCAGCCGCGCGCGCAAGATCCAGCGCTTCCTCAGCCAGCCGTTCCACGTCGCCGAGGTGTTCACCAACATCCCGGGCGAGTTCGTCCAGATCGAAGACACGATCCGCTCGTTCAAGGCGGTGGTGAACGGCGAGTATGATCACCTGCCGGAATCGGCTTTCTACATGGTCGGCGGCATCGACGGCGTCATCGCCAAGGCCGAGAAGATGGCCGCGGAGGCGTAAGCTACTGCAAACCTTCTCCAGAGGGAGAAGGATACGAAGGCTTGGCAGCTTGCTGCCTAGCCGAAGTTGGATGAGGGGACCCGCTCTCGATAGGGTGATCCCCTCACCCAGCTCCGACTAAGCCCCGGATCAAGTCCGGGGCTAAGTCTGCGCAACCCTCTCCCGACGGGAGAGGGGTTTTAGGAATAAGGCAATGCTGCATTTCGAACTCGTCACGCCCGAAAAACTGCTCCGCTCGGAGGAAGTCTATCAGGTCGTCGTCCCGGGCACCGAGGGCGATTTCGGTGTGCTGGAAGGCCATGCGCCCTTCATGTCGACGATTCGCGACGGCAATCTGGCGATCTACCGCGCCGACAAATCGGAGCCCGAATTGGTGCCGATCAAGGGCGGATTCGCCGAGGTGTCCGCAACCGGGTTGACGGTGCTCGCCGAACAGGCGGGTTGAGGCTCGTCGCAGGGAAATAGCCGCAGCTATTTCCCGCCCGGCGACGAGCCCGGCCGGCCTCGCGGAGCGAGAACCGACGACGCGGCTTTGCCGCGGCGCTCCATCCCGCGGAAGTTATCGGCGTCGGCGAAAGCTGGCGCCTTTATTGTTGCAGTGCCAAAGCTGCTTGAGATCCCAGCTTTCGCTGGGATGACGCGAAACCTCAGCTGCCGAGCTGACGCCGATAATGCCAGCGAAACGCCTTGGTCCCATCGATCAGGCTGGTTTCCGCCGCCAGGTCCATCCCCTCGCGCCAATAGCGGATGCGTTGCGGATAATCGTGCGCGGGATTGGCGAAGACGATTTCGCGGGGCCCTGACGAGACTTCGGTGAAGCCGACCCGCGGCGCGCCTTTGGGCGAGCCGTAGAAGACGAGCCTGCCGTCCGGCCCACGCTCGATCTGCATCGCTTCCCATGATCGGAGGTCGTCTCCGCGCCCGTTGCGTCCGCTCCCCAGCATGTTGCCGGCGCGCGGGGATGTCCAGCATTCCTCGGTCCAATTGGGCCCCTTCTGCTCGTTCCAGCATCCCGTGAGCCAGCCCGGCATCGCCGGCACCGGCGCCGATCCGGCCCCCGTCGCGAGCAGTGCCAGTCCGAGCAATATCGTTCGACGCATCCTCGCCTCCCTTATTGTCGCCAAGCCCAGCTTAGTCCGGCATCGCCTTGGTTAGGAAATTGTCAAAGCTTAGCCCGTACGAACCGGACCTGACCATGAAGGATCGAGGGGCATGAGCGCGTTTGGGCGCCGTAGCGGAATGGGTGCCGGGCAGGCCGGAAGGCCGGCCTTCGGCGTGGCGCGACCGATGCAAGGTGGTGGTGCCCAGCCCGCCGCCGATGCCGCCGAGCAATTCCCACCGCTCCCCGATTCGACCGAGATCGACGCCGATCAGCCAGGCCACTTGCCGGGCAGCAACGGCGAGGCGATGGCGCGCCTGACCGAACGCCAGAATTCCAGTGGCGAAGCCGCCGGCATGAAGGCGGAAGGGTTCGAGGCCTCGGTCCACAAGATCAAGGAACAGGTGCTGCCGCGCCTGCTCGAACGCGTCGATCCGGAAGCCGCCGCGACGCTCAACAAGGACGAGCTGGCCGAGGAATTCCGTCCGATCATCGGCGAGGTGCTCGCCGAGCTCAAACTGACGCTCAACCGCCGCGAGCAATTCGCGCTCGAAAAGGTGCTGGTCGACGAACTGCTCGGCCTGGGCCCGTTGGAAGAGCTGATCGCCGACCCCGATATCAGCGATATCATGGTCAACGGTCCCAACCAGACGTTCATCGAACGCAAGGGCCGGCTGGAGATCGCACCGATCCAGTTCCGCGACGAGGAGCATCTGTTCCAGATCGCACAACGCATCTGCAACTCGGTCGGCCGCCGCGTCGACCAGACTACGCCGCTGGCCGACGCCCGCCTCAAGGACGGCAGCCGCGTGAACGTGATCGTCCCGCCGCTCAGCTTGCGCGGCACTGCGATCTCGATTCGCAAATTCTCCAACAAGCCGATCACGCTCGACATGATGGCGGGCTTCGGGTCGATGTCGCAGAAGATGGCGACCGCGCTCAAGATCGCGGGCGCGTGCCGGTTCAACGTCGTCATCTCGGGCGGTACCGGCTCGGGTAAGACGACGATGCTCAATGCTCTGTCGAAGATGATCGACCCGGGCGAGCGCGTGCTGACGATCGAGGACGCGGCCGAACTCCGGCTGCAGCAGCCGCACTGGCTACCGCTCGAAACCCGCCCGGCCAATCTCGAGGGCCAGGGCGAGATCACTATCCGCGACCTGGTCAAGAACGCGCTGCGCATGCGGCCGGATCGCATCATCCTCGGCGAAATCCGCGGCTCGGAATGTTTCGACCTGCTCGCCGCGATGAACACCGGTCACGACGGATCGATGTGTACGCTCCACTCCAATAGCCCGCGCGAATGCCTGGGCCGTATGGAGAACATGGTGCTGATGGGCGACATCAAGATCCCGAAGGAAGCGATCAGCCGCCAGATCGCCGATTCGGTCGACATGATCGTCCAGGTGAAGCGTCTGCGCGACGGGAGCCGCCGCGTGACCAACATCACCGAGGTGATCGGCATGGAAGGGCCGGTCATCGTGACGCAGGAACTCTTCAAGTTCGAATATCAGAGCGAATCGGCCGACGGTAAGATCGTCGGCGAATATCGCGCCATGGGACTGCGCCCCTACACGCTGGAGAAGGCGCGCATGTTCGGGTTCGACCAGGCGTATCTCGAAGCTTGTTTGTAATCGGCACAGGGCGGCGGCCGGCTCGCTGACGCCGAAGCGCAAACAACGCGGTTAACAGCGATTTTACCCCGTATCCGCGGGGTCGCGACAGGTATAAGCGGGACGCATGCGCCGCCGCATGCTGCCCTTGCTGATGTTCGCCGCTTTGCCGTTGGGCGGAGCGATGCCCCCAGCCATGCCCGAACCGCCGGCCGAACGCGTCGTGCTCTCGCCCGACGCCGAGGCGCAATGGGTACCGTTCGATCTCACACCAGGTAACCAGATCCAATTCCGGATGACGGTCGACGGCCGCGCCGTCACCGCGATCCTGGATACCGGGTTCAGCCTGTCGGTGGTTTCGCGCCGCTTCGCCAGCCGCGCCGGGCTGAAGATCTCCGGCGGCGGCGAAGGCGTCGGCATCGGCGGCACCGTCGCCATGGGTCAGATCAACGGAGGTATCCTGGCGATCGGCGGCTTGACCCGCAGCGGCGGGCGGCTCGGCGTGCTCGATCTGCCCGGCGGCGCCACCGGCAACGGCGCGACGATCGACGCGGTGATCGGCAGCGACCTGCTACGCCGCTATGCGCTCGATATCGACTTCGCCGCACAGCGTTTCCGCCTGTTACCGAGCGGTCGCCTGCCCTTTTCCGGCCAGACCGCGCCGCTGGCGATGGCGCTGCGCGACCAATTCTATGTCAGCGAGATGTCGATCGACGGCACAAGGCTGCGGCCGATGATCGTCGACACCGGCGACGGCGCGACGATCACCATGTCGGACGAGGCATGGAAATCGGTCGGCGGCGTCAAGCCGACCACGACCACCACTATTTCGTACAGCATCGCCGGACCGGTCACGTCCGAGCTGACGGTGCTGCCCGCGGTCCGCGTCGGCGAGACGACGGTGCGCGATGCCGAGGCGCGAATCGAGCCCGGCCGCGGCTTTTCCGCGCAGATGGGCGCGGCGGGGCGGATCGGGCTGGGCTATCTCCAGCGCTATCGCGTGTTGCTCGACCCCGGCGCCGGCCGCATGGTGATGGCGGCCGGTGCCGATGTCGACCGACCGCCGCTGCGCTCGACCAGCGGATTGCTGCTCGGCTTCTACAGCGATCACCTGCGCGTCCTCCACGTCATGCGCGGCAGCCCGGCGGCCAGCACCGGCTGGCAAGCGGGCGACCAGATCTGCAGCGTCGATGGCCAGCCGATCACCGCCAATTACGCCAGCGAGCCGATCTCGACCTGGTCGGTCGCCGACCCGGGCCGAATCGTGCGGCTAGGGATTTGCGGCGGCGGCGAGCGCAAGCTGACGCTGGAGCGCTTCTATTGAGCGCAGGCGGGTTGGATCGTCTCAGGGCCTGGCAGATGGCGGCGGTGCTCGCAGTCGTCGCACTTGCCCTGCGCGCCTGGGATTTCGGCAACCCCGTCATCCATGTCGATGAGCAATATTATCTGCTGGTCGGCGACCGCATCTTGCACGGTGCGATACCCTATCTCGACATCTGGGACCGCAAGCCGGTCGGGTTGTTCCTGCTCTATGCTGCGATGCGGCTGCTGCCCGGCAACGGCGTGATCGCCTATCAATTGGTCGCGAGCCTGTTCGCCGCCGCAACCGCCCATGTCGTCTGGCGCGCGGCGCTGCGGACGGGAGCGAGCCGGACCGGCGCGCTGGCGGCGGGGGCAGCGTATCTGATCTGGCTGCCGTTGCTGGGTGGGCGCGGCGGGCAATCGCCGGTCTTCTACAATCTGTTCGTCGCCGGCGCCGCGCTGATCGCGCTCCACTTGCCCGATCGCGCGCGGGCCGGCGCGACTCGCGCGATTATCGCCTGGGGGACCTTCGCCTGCCTGCTCGGCGGGCTGGCGATCCAGACCAAATACACGCCGGCGATCGAGGGTGCGTTCATCGGCTGCGCCCATCTCTGGTATCTGCGCCGCTCGCGCGCAGGCTGGGCAATGCTCGCGGGCGCGGCGTTGTTATGGATGTTGGCGGGACTGGCACCGACCTTGGCGATCGGCACCTATTATTGGCACCTCGGCCCGCAGGCGTTCGGCGCCTTCTGGTTCGCCAACGTCACCTCGATCTTCCTGCGCGCGGGCTATCCGGCCGACCAATTGGCGATGCGGCTGCTCGGCATCGTCGCGACCTTGTCGCCATTGATCGTGTCGGCCGCGATCGCCTGGGCGTGGCGGCCCCGCGCCGATCGACGCGAGGAAGCGCTCATCGGGTTCGGTTGGCTGGCGGCGGCCGGCGGCGGGTTCCTGCTGATCGGCACGTTCTTCGATCATTACGCCTTGCCGCTGGTCGCGCCGATCGCGGTCGTCGCGGCGCGCGCACTGGGCCGGTCGTCGCGGTTGCTGATCGCAACATTGGCGCTCGGGCTGCTGCTCAATGTCGTCGAGCGCGGGATCAAGAGCAACGATGGCGAAGGCGCCTATGCAGTGGCGACACTGGTCAAGGCCAACAGCCATGACGGCTGTCCCTATGTCTTTATCGGCGACACCTTCACCTACGACCTCGCCGGCACTTGCCTACCGACGCGCTACGCCTTCCCCAACCTGTTGGCCTATACCACCGAGCAGGGCGCGACCGGGATCGACGAGGCGGCCGAGGTCCGGCGCATCCTCGCCGCGCGGCCGCCGGTGATCGTCACCTCGACGCGACGACTCGAAATCTGGAACCCGGGCAGCCTGGCCGCGCTGAAGGCGGCGCTGGGGGGCTATCGCGTGATCTACAGCGTGCCACGCGCCGACTATCGAACCTTGGTCTATCTGCGCCGCGACCTGCCCGCCCGCGATGTGCCGGCTACAATTGGAACGCCACCGCCGCGGCAATGATCGCGCTGATCAGCGCGAATACCTGGATATTGCGCCAGTCGAGCACCGATACACGATCGAGATTGTCGCGCCTGCGGTGACGCCAATCGATAACCCCCGCGACCAGCGCGGTCAGCGCCAGCGCGACCGCTACCGCCTCCGCAATCTGCTTCGCCGAAAAGCCCACAATCTCTATTGGCCGAGCTTGTCGATCTTTTCCTGCAGACGGGCCAATTCTGCCTTGAGCGCGGAGACGTCGTCGTCGCCTTCTGCCGGCGTGGCCGGAGCCGTAGGCGCGGCCGCCGCCCCCATGCCCGCTTGCGGCTTGAAGGCCGAGGTCGCCGCTTCGAACATCGCCATGTTGCGCTTGGCGATCTCGGCAAAGGGCGAGTTGGCGAACGCGCCCTCGACCGCCGATTTGAACTGTTCCTGATTACGGCGGAAGCTGTCCATCGATGCTTCGAGATAGCTCGGCACGAAGGCTTGCATCGAATCGCCGTACATCGCGATCAGCTGGCGGAGGAAATTGACCGGCAGCATGGTCTGGCCGCGCGCTTCCTCTTCCATGATGATCTGGGTCAGCACGTTGTGAGTGATGTCCTCATCGGTCTTGGCATCGACGACCTTGAAATCGCGCCCTTCGCGCGTCATCGCGGCGAGATGGTCGAGCGTGATGTAGGAGGAGCTTTCGGTATTATAGAGTCGACGATTGGCGTATTTCTTGATGATCACCGGGCCGTCAGTGGCCGCCTGCTTCTTCATGGGAACGCCCCTCCAATGATTTGTCGCGGCTGTACCATCAATGCATGACGCACCGCAACATGGACCGCGTCCCTTACCGTTGTTCCTCGAAATGCTGCGCGAAGAGACCGCAGCATCGCCCGAACGCCGCGCCGCCGCCCTGGTCGGGCTGAAAGCGTATCAGGAGGCGCCGCGCGCGTCGAAAAAACGGTCCGCGCCAATGCGTTTCAGAGCCGGGCGGGCAAGACTGCGCGATTATGGCGGCGACGGTCGCGCCGTGATCTTCGTGCCGTCGCTGATCAATCCGCCCTTTATCCTCGATCTTGCGCCGCAAAATTCTTTGTTGCGCTGGTGCAGCGAACAGGGGCTGCACCCCTATCTGCTCGATTGGGGCGAGCCGACGCCGGCCGATCGCGCGATGGACGTGACCGCGCATGTCGAACGCATCCTGCTGCCGCTGATCGCCAGGTTCGACGAACCGCCGCTGCTGGTCGGCTACTGCCTGGGGGGCACGCTGGCGATTGGCGCGGCGGCGGCAGGCGGGATAGCCGGGCTCGGGTTGATCGCCACGCCTTGGCATTTCACCGGCTTCGGCGGCGGACGCACGGCGATCGGCGAGCTGTGGCAATCGGCCAAGCCGGTCTGCGAACGGATGGGGCTGGTGCCGATGGAAGTGTTGCAGACCGGGTTCTGGCGCCTCGACCCAGGGCGCACCGTGAGCAAGTATGAAGCATTCGGGCGGATGGAACCGGGCAGCCCGGGCTGGCACGGGTTCATCGCGCTGGAGGATTGGGCGAATGCCGGCGCGCCATTGCCCTACGCGGCCGGTCGGCAACTGTTCGAGGAGTTCGTCGGCGACGACCTGAGCGGCAAAGGCGGCTGGACCGTCGCGGGTCGCACGGTCGACCCGCACGCTTTGCCCTGCCCCGCGGTCGAATTCGTCTCGCTAAGCGACCGCATCGTTCCCAAGGAAAGCGCCGCCGACCTGGCCGACCGCCACGACCTCGGTTCGGGACATGTCGGCATGATCGTCGGCGGCCGGGCCAAAGTCCAATTGTGGGAGCCGCTGGTACAGTGGCTAAAGCGCGCCTAGATAGCCGCGAAACCCACCTCTGAATCGGAGTCTCCATGACCGACATCGTCATCACCGCCGCCAAGCGCACGCCGGTCGGCAGCTTCATGGGCGCGTTCGGCGGGACGCCGGCGCACGAGCTTGGTCGCATCGCGATCGAGGCGGCACTGGCGCAAGCAGGTGTCGCGGGTGAGGAAGTGTCGGAAGTCATCCTCGGCCAAGTGCTGACCGCCGCGCAGGGCCAGAACCCGGCGCGCCAGGCGTCGATGGCGGCGGGCGTGCCCAAGGAAATCCCGGCCTGGGGAGTCAACCAGGTGTGCGGATCGGGCCTGCGCACCGTCGCCTTGGCGGCACAGGCGGTCGCGACTGGCGATGCGCGGATCGTCGTCGCCGGCGGGCAGGAATCGATGTCGCTGAGCGCGCATGCCCAGACCATCCGCGCCGGGCAAAAGATGGGAACGCTGGAGCTGATCGACACGATGATCCGCGACGGGCTGACCGATGTGTTCAACGGCTATCATATGGGGATCACCGCGGAGAACCTCGCCGAGCAATACCAGATCACGCGCGAGATGCAGGACGAGTTCTCGGTCCGCTCGCAAAACCTGGCTGACGCCGCGCGCTCGTCCGGTCGCTTCCGCGACGAGATCGTGCCCGTCACTATCAAGGGCCGCAAGGGCGACACGGTGGTCGCCGACGACGAATATATCCGCGCGGGCGTGACGATCGACAGCGTGTCTGGCGTGCGCCCGGCGTTCAAGAAGGACGGCACGGTGACCGCGGCCAACGCCTCGGGCCTGAACGACGGCGCGGCGGCGTTGGTGGTGATGTCAGCCGACGAGGCGGCGAAGCGCGGCGCGCCGGTGCTGGCGCGGATCGCCAGCTGGGCATCGGCGGGGGTCGACCCCTCGATCATGGGCATCGGTCCGGTGCCGGCGACGCGCCGCGCGCTGGAAAAGGCCGGCTGGTCGATCGCCGATCTCGACTTGATCGAGGCCAATGAAGCCTTCGCCGCGCAGGCACTGTCGGTCGGCAAGGAACTCGGCTGGGACCCCGACAAGGTCAACGTCAATGGCGGCGCGATCGCGATCGGCCACCCGATCGGCGCATCGGGCGCGCGCGTGCTGACCACCCTGCTGTATGAAATGGCCAAGCGCGACGCGAAAAAGGGACTCGCGACGCTCTGCATCGGCGGCGGCATGGGAATCGCGATGTGCGTCGAGCGGTGACGATCGGCAAAACGGGTTCTAAAATTGCGCAATTTGTTATGGCCACGTAAGCTTCGCGAAGCCGCGTTGCAGATATACCACGCTCTGCCGAAAACATGCGGGATGCCAAGGTGCTGAACCTTGCATGAATGAAGTCGTAAGGGTTCTATCGCTGCACCGAGGCATCTAGACCTCGACAGCAAGGGGCCTAACATGAATATCCAGCGTTTTCTGGGCGCGACCGCGCTCGTTGGCGTGCTGTCGGCATTGCCGGCAATCGCGCAGGCAAAGTCCGACACGCCTAATGCGACTCCAGTCCCGGTCACCGCGCCGCAGACCGATCCTCAAACCACCGCAACCGACGACGGCAAGCCGAACAAGGACGAGATTATCATCACGGGCTCGCGCATCGCTCGCCCGACTCTATCGTCGCCCGTTCCGATCACGACAGTGACCGCCGAAGATCTGCTTTCCAACGGCCAACTCAACGTCGGCGACGCACTCAACAACTTGCCGGCGTTGCGCTCGACGTTCAGCCAGGCGAACTCGACGCGCTTCATCGGCACCTCGGGACTCAACTTGCTCGACCTTCGCGGCCTGGGCACCGCCCGCACTCTGGTGTTGGTTAACGGCCGTCGTCATGTCACGGCATCGCCGGGCGACTATCTGGTCGACACCAATACTATTCCGGACGACTTGCTGGAACGTGTAGACATCGTCACTGGCGGCAGCTCGGCCGTCTACGGTTCGGACGCGGTCGCGGGCGTCGTCAACTTCGTCATGAAGCGTAACTTCACTGGCATCAAAATCTCGGGCCAGGGCGGCATTTCGTCGCGCGGCGACCGCGGCAGCTATTTCGGATCGATCGCAGCCGGCACGAACTTCGCCGGTGGACGCGGCAATATCGCTGTCGCCGCCGAATATTCTAAGAACAATGCGCTCTACTTGACCGATCGCGACTATCTGACCGGTGCGTTCAGCGGCCGCAACCAGTTCAATACCGATTCGGACACGACGCTCGATGGCACGAGCGGCTCCAACGGCATCATCGACCAGCATTTCTACAGGGGCGTCCGCAACGGCTCGATCTCTGACGGGGGCGAGTTGACCGCGATCTGTCCGAGCACAGCGGCCGGCGGCCCTGCGGCGGGTAGCATTCTGGCCGGCAGGTGCCGCGCCAGCCGGGTAACCGGCGCGTCGGCAAACAACGCCGAGCGTTACATGTTCATGCCCGACGGTTCTCTGGTGCTCAGTCAGCCGACGATCGATTTCCGCGATATCACCAATGGCATCAGTTCGAACACCGTGGGTGGTCTTGGCTCGACGCTGAATAACACTGGTCAGCTCGATCCAGCACTCGAGCGTATCTCGGTCAGCCTATTGGCGCATTTCGACGTCTCGCCCGCATTCAAACCGTTCGTCGAAGCAAAATTCGTCCGCATCAATGCCAATCAGGAAGGCCAGCCGAGCTTCTTCCAGGGCTCCTTGGCTGGCTTCTTTGCGACCACCGATGAGCAGTTCGCAGCGATCAAGGAACTGCGGTGCAACAACCCGTTCCTCTCCAATCAGGCACTGCAAACGCTGCAGTCGATCGGCCGTTGCGCCAACCCGGCGACCGGCCTGTTGACGCTTAGCCGCTTCAACGTCGATTTCGGCGGTCGCGGCGAACTGCATCGTCGCGATACCTTCCGCATCGTCGGCGGCGTCGAGGGCACGTTCAACGAGGATTGGCGCTACGAAGTGGCGGTCAATTACGGTCAGCTCGACACGCACATGACGTCGCTGAACAACCTCAAGCTGTTCGACTTGAACGGTAATCTCGACGGTTTCCTGCTCGCCGAAGACGCAGTTGTGGCGCCGGCCGGTTTCACCGGAAGCAATTTCGCTACTGGTGCGAACGGCCAGAAGGTCATCTGCGGGATCAACGCAGGTGCCGGCGGTAACGTTCGTCCGGACTGCGTGCCGATCAACGTGTTCGGCAGCGGTGCGCCGTCGGCCGCGGCTCTGAAGTTCATCAACACCACCGCAACCCGCGTCGAGCGCGCTACCGAGCTCGACATCACGGCGAACCTCACCGGTGATCTTTCGCAGCTCTTCTCCCTGCCGGGCGGCCCAGTCGCGTTCAACATCGGCGCTGAGTACCGTAGGGAAACCGCGCGTTCGGTCTACGACGCCCTGACCCAGTCGGGCGGCACTTTCCTCAACGCGATCCAGCCGTTCCTGCCGCCGGCCTTGGAAGTCAAAGAAGCGTTTGCGGAGATCAACATCCCGATCCTCAAAGACCTGCCGTTTGCGCAGGAACTGACGATCGCGGGCGCCGGTCGCGTATCGGACTACAACACGGCAACCGGGACGGTGTGGACCTACAACGTGTCGGGAATCTGGGCACCGGTCAGGGATATCCGGTTCCGCGCGGGATATTCGAAGTCGGTGCGTGCGCCGACCCAGAGCGATCTGTTTTCACCTCTGTCGCAGAACTTCGCCTCGGTGGGCGATCCCTGTGACATCGCCAACATTAACAACGGCACGGGCGGCAGCACGAACCGCAAGGCCAATTGTGCAGCTGCTGGGGTACCGGTCGGGTTCGTCAACACCCCGGCGCGTACCCAGACGCTCAGCTATCTGGACGGCGGCAACTCACAGCTAACGGCTGAGACGTCGAACAGCTGGACCTACGGTGCAGTGATCACACCGCGCTTCGTGCCCGGTCTCGTGCTGACGTTCGATTACTACAATATCAACGTGAAGAGCCTAATCCAGTCGTTGGGTCTGCAGACAATTCTCAACCAGTGCTACGATGCGCCGTCGCTGAGCAACCAATATTGCGCGCTGCTCAATCCACGTGACTCAACCACCCACGAATTCGCGACGCCTTATGTCGGTTCGTCGGGCCCGGTTAACTTCGCGCGGCAACAGACTCGCGGTCTGGACGCCGACTTGTCCTATACCCGCACCGTCCTGGGCGGCCGTTTGTCGCTTCGCGGCATCGGGACCTATGTGTTCGAGAAAACCAACTATCTCGATCCGGTCAACCCGAACACTCCGGACCGTCAGTTGAGCGAGTTGGGCGATCCGCAGTTCGAGGCTCAGGCGTCTGTCGCTTACGAGACTCAGGGTGGGTTCAGCCTGCGGTACCAGGCACGTTATATCGGCAAGATGACGATCGGCACCTACGAGGCACAGCACTCGTTCAACGGCAACCCGCCACAGAACGCCGATCTCACCGCCGAGGTCTGGTACCCAGCCACATGGTATCACAATGTTCGGCTGGGCGCGACGATCAGCAAGAAGTATGAATTCTATGCTGGCGTCGACAATTTGTTCGATACCAAGCCGCCGTTCTTGCTGACCGGCACTGGCGCGGGTAGTTCGATCTACGACAACGTCGGTCGATTCTTCTACGCCGGCTTCAAGCTCAAGTTCCGCTAAGCGGGCAAAGACAAATAAAAAAGGGGCCGTCTCGCAAGAGGCGGCCCTTCTTTTTTTGGGGATTGCGGACCCGCAGCAGGCAGCGTCAGTTGCCCGACCGGTCAACCGATCCGATCGAACCGTGATCCCATCCCCGTCAGCAACTCATATTGCGATATACCCGATCGCTCCGCGGCGCGCGGCAAGTCGAAATCGATCGTCAACCAATCGCCTTCGGCGATATCGTGCCCAGTCACGTCGATCGCGATCAGATCCATCGATACGCGGCCGAGTAGTGGCAACACAGCCCCCCCGAGCAGCGCGGCACCCCGTCCCGAAAAGCCTCGGAAATAGCCGTCGGCATAGCCATAATTGAGGATCGCCACTTCGGTATCGGCCGGCGCGATCCAGGTCGCGTTATACCCCACGGCCTCGCCAGCAGGGACGATGCGGCGCTGAAGCACTTGCGCTTCGGGAAAGGCGACCTGGGAGATGATGCCGGTGAGCTCAGATCGCGGGACGCCGCCATAAAGCGCGAGGCCGGGACGGGTGAGGTCGAAGACATAGTCCGGCCCGAGCGCGATCCCGGCCGAATTGGCGAGACTCAGCCGCCGCGCCGCGACCTTTTCGGCCATCGCGACGAACCGGCCGCGTTGCTCGCTATTCTGCGCACTGTCCTCATCCGCCGAGGCGAGATGGCTCATCAACGTGTCGATGGCGAGCCCGTCGATCGCGCCCAAGGCGAGGTCGCCCTCCCCCAACCCTAGCCGGTTCATGCCGGTGTCGAGCATGACATGACACGCGTGCCCTCCGGAACCGCGCCAGCGCGCCGCCTGCTTGGCCGTGTTGAGCACCGGCGTCGCGATGCCCGACAGCGCCAATTCCATGTCCTCGTCGCGCACCCCGTGGAATACCGACAAGCTGGGCAAGCCGAGCGGCACGAGCGCGGCGGCTTCGGCCCAGGTGGCGACGAAGAAATCGCGGCATCCCGCCGCCGCCAGCGTCTCCGCGACCCAGGTGGCGCCGAGTCCGTAGCCGTCGGCCTTGATCGCCGCGCCGCACGCCGCCGAGCCGCTCATCCGGGCGAGAGCGCGCCAATTGGCGACAAGCGCGTCGGCATCGCGACGCAGGCGAAGAGGAGCAGCAACCATGCGCCGCTGCCTAGGGCGTGTCTCCGCTATCGGCAACGCTAGGGCCTGTACTTAATAGCGGCGGGGTCGAGACGGAGCGGGTTTTGTCGCGTGGGTAGGAGCGAGGAGGGAGCGATGCATTATGCATCGTGACCGACGAGGGACGATGAACAGGTCGCCGTGTCCCCCGGACACGGCTAAAACTGCCGGGGGCAGTTTTACCTGTTCATCCACGCGGCAAAATCCGCCCGCCGCTTCGCGGTTGCGTTGTGAAGCCCGCCGGACGTCGCCGCTTGCTTGCGCGTAGCTCAAGCTACGCGACTGCGCTGCGCTCCTCGCCGACGGGCTCCACAACGCAATCTCGATCCCCGCCGCTATTAAGTACAGACCCTTAGGCCAACCGCGGGTTATAGCTGCCCGCTATTCGGGAAGCTTGTCGCCCTTCCACTTCAGGCCCCACAACGAGACCAGCAACGCCATCAGCACGACCACCCAAGTATACCACAGCCCGCCATAGGGATTGCCGGTCCTGGCGACGATATACTGGCTGATGAAGGGCAGGAAGCCGCCGAAATAGCCGGTGCCGATATGATAGGGGATCGACATCGAGCTGTAGCGAATGCGCGCCGGAAACATCTCCGCGAGCAGCGCGGCGACCGGCCCATAGGTCGCGCCGGCCAAGGCGCCCATCACCAGCATCGCGAAGATGATGACCGCGATCCCGATCGCCGTCGGACGCACCCTGTCGAGCTTGTAGCCGTTGGCGGCGAGCGCCGCGTCGAGCCCGGCCGGGCTGATATCGGGCACCGCGTCTCCCCCGATGATCACCGCGATCGCCGGCGTGGTGTCCTTGGTATAGGCGATGCCCTTTTTGGAGAAATAGTCGAGCAGCTGGCCACATTCGTCGACCTGCTTGGCAGCGAACGGATCATAAGTGCAGTGCGGTCCCGACACGACCACCGGCGCGCGCTTGGCGGCGTGCGCCAGATCGGGATTGGCGGCGCTGCCGATCACCCAGAAGATCGGGAAAAGCAGGACTAAAGTCACCGCATAGCCGATCACAATCGGT
The DNA here is from genome assembly GCF_001598355.1 of Sphingomonas asaccharolytica NBRC 15499. Taxonomy (GTDB): domain Bacteria; phylum Pseudomonadota; class Alphaproteobacteria; order Sphingomonadales; family Sphingomonadaceae; genus Sphingomonas; species Sphingomonas asaccharolytica. The sequence goes on along the minus strand of NZ_BCYU01000034.1, from coordinate 1,226 downwards.
CCCTTGCGCCCGACGCGATCTGACAGCCGTCCGAAATAGATGAACCAGACCAATCCCGCACCGCCGGCCACGCCGACGATCAGCTGCGCGGTGGTTTCCTCGACCCGCGTCGTCGTCGTCAGGAACGACAAGGTCGAGAACAGCGCAGTGTACCAGATCACCGTCAGTCCGGCGGCGACGCCGAACAAGGCGACGAACAGCCGCTTGAGATTGCCGGGATAAGTGAAGCTGGAAACGATCGGGTTCTTAACCGTCTCCCCCGCTTCCTTGATCGCCCGGAACACCGGGCTTTCGCTGAGCTTGAGCCGCATCCACAGCGACACCGCGAGCAGCACCAGCGAGAACAGGAACGGGAAACGCCATGCCCACTCCGCCCAGGCCGCCTCGGTCACCGCGAGCTTGGTCAACAACACCACCGCAAGGCTGAGGATGAACCCGCCCGCGACGCAGGCCTGAATGAAGCTGGTGTAAAAGCCCGATTTACCCGGAGGCGAATGCTCGGCAACATAGATCGCCGCCCCGCCATATTCGCCGCCAAGCGCCAGGCCCTGAGCGACGCGTAGCAGAATGATGATACCCGGCGCCCACAATCCGATCTGCGCGGCGGGCGGGACAAGCCCGACTCCGGCGGTGGCGATGCCCATCAAGGTGATGGTGACGAGGAACGTGTATTTGCGGCCCAATTTGTCGCCGAGATAGCCGAACAGCACCGCGCCCAATGGGCGGAAGCCGAAGCCGACCGCGAACCCTGCCCAGGCGAGCAGCGTCTGGACCATCTCGTTCCCGGCCGGGAAGAAGGCCGCGCCGATGATCTTGGCGAGCGTGCCGTAAATGAAGAAGTCGTACCACTCGAACGCGGTGCCGAGCGACGAGGCGGCGATGACCAACCGGATATCGGATGGGCTGGGATCCGGCCGCAACTCTTCCGCCATTACCGTCGCCATCGATCAATCCCCTGTTTGCCGTTGGGTGTAGCGTGTCGTGTGGCGGCGGCAAGCATGATGCTTGGCGCTCGATCACTCTCCTGAAACTAACTTCAGGGCGTAACGCCGGGAGATCTCGCCGTGGTTGCGCGCGGCTTGCGCTTCGCCAAGGCCCGGCCCGAGCCCGAGGCGCTGGTGGCTTTGGTTGCGAAAGAAGTGGCGTCGCGACTCGAGGGCGGCGGGCGGATCGGGTTTTAGAATCCGCCTGCCACACTCCGGCCGCCCCGCCTCTCCTTACGGCTT
>NZ_BCYU01000033.1 GCF_001598355.1 Sphingomonas asaccharolytica NBRC 15499 | reverse complement strand
GGTAAAATACTCCGCCCCAAACCCCCTCACCCCACCCGCTCGACCGTAACACTCTGCGACAGGCATTCCGCCTCACCAAAGATGGTCATGAAGCTGATATCCGTGGCATCGCGCCCCACCCCGATCCGCACCAGCCCTTCGACCGGCGCCAGCCCGGTGGGATCGATCAACCGCCACGCGCCGTCCAGCCATACTTCCACCACCGCATGGAAATCGGGCGGATCGAGCCGCCAGGCATAGGCCGCGACCATCCGCGCGGGGATGTCGGCGGCGCGCACGAACGCGATCAGCAGATGCGCGAAATCGCGGCACACGCCGCGGTGCGCGACATAGGTGTCGGCGGCGGTCGTCTTCACATCGCTCGACCCGACAACATAATCGAGATGGCCGCGGATCCATTCCGCCATCGCCTCCACCCGGTCGCCGCCCGACAGTGCGTCGAACTCGCGCCGGACGAGCGCATCGAACCGGTCGGATTCGCAATAGCGGCTGGGGAACAGGTACCGCACCACATCCGCCGGCAACAGCTTGATATCGTCGGCGGCGAGGCCGTGGAGAGCCGCCTCCGCGCGATCGACCTCCACCGTCGCGGTGTAATGCGCGGTCACTCGCCCCTCCCCCCGCGTCCAGGTGCGCCGCCCCAGCCCGTTATCCGCCGCGATCGGGCGCAACGCCTCCACCCCGCCGATCCGCAACAGGTCGGTGACCAGATGCTGATCGGGCGTCTGCGCGACCTCGAGCGCGAACAGCAGGTCGGCCGGCGCGGCGAGCCAATAGTCGAGCCGGGCGTCGATGGAGAGGCGCATGGAATCTTTCTGGAACGGAGTCGTATCGTTCCTATCCGATAACCACCCTGCCCGGCTATGCTCAGGATCAGGCGAAGGAGAGGAGGCGAGCATGCCGTCCGACGACCCGATAACGGCCCCGATGTCGGCCCAGATGATGGCCGATACGCGGTTCAGTTACCGCTGCACGCGCTGCAACAGCTGCTGTATCGACAAGCGCATCCAGGTCAATCCGTATGAAATCGGGCGGCTGGCGCGCAACCGCGGCGTTTCTACCGCCCAGGCGCGCGACGATTTCACCATCGACGGCGCCCTGCGCCAGCAGGAGGACGGGCGCTGCATCTTCCTGGGCGATCAGGGTTGCACCGTCCATGCCGACCGGCCGCTGGTCTGCCGGTTGTTTCCGCTCGGCCGCGTGATCGACGCCGCGGGCAAGGTGCATTTCGTGCCCTATCCCGATCCACTGGCCGCGCACGGCGAGTTCGGAAAAGCGGGCGTGGTCGCCGACTATCTGGAGTCGCAGGGCGCAACCGCGTTCATTGCCGCGGCCGACGCCTATTTCGCCTTTTTCTGCCGCGCCAATGCGCGGATGGGCGCGGGCACGGCGGTCATCGCCGATCCCGACCGCGACCTGCTCGACATCGACAGCGAACTCGCCGCCGCGTGCGCCGCGAGCGGGATCGACGAGCCCGAGGATCTGCTCGACCGGATGTGGCTGCACATCAGCCTGCTCGACGCGATGCTCGATCGCTAAAGCATCGCGCGGAAAAGTGGGGACCGGTTTTCCGCAAAAAGCGATGCGACAACAAATAGTGCGCGGAGCCGTGATGACGGCGGCCGCGCGCCGATGCCCAGATAAAACGAAGGCCGCGCGACCCCATCGGACCGCGCGGCCTGTTGTTCCGGTAGCGGGTCGCCCCGCCGCCGCACCGATTACTCGGAGACGTTGCTGGCGTTGCCCGCGACGTCGCTGACGTTCTCGTCGGTGATGTTGGTGGTGTCGGTCAGGTTCACGTCGTCGGTGTTGGTGACGACGACGGCGTTGTCGGCCGCCTTGTTGCCGCCGCAAGCCGCGAGGCCGAGCACGACAGGAGCAATCACCGAGAGAACTACGAGCTTCTTCATGGACAAATCTCCGTAAAATCCAGGCCGCGCCCCCGCTCGGCACAGCGCCTCGCGAATTGGTCCTGGGGTAAGTCCGGCGGTGCCTATGACGCAATTCCCATCGAATTGGTAGGGGAAAATGCACCGTTCGTCGCAAGGGGAGTAATGTCTCGCCTGATTGACCTGTTCTGGAGCTCGTGGGTTTTAGTTTAGCGCTTTCGGAACCGGTTGCGATAGATCGCGCCAACGCTTGCCGCTTGCCCTTCTCCACTGCTAGCTAGTTGCAATTACGCGATTAGGGGGATCAAGAATGGCGACGTCCGGCACGGACTTGGGGTTCGAGTCCGAGCTTTTCAAAGCAGCCGACAAGTTACGAGGCAATCTTGAGCCTTCGGAATACAAGCATATCGCGCTGGGCCTGATATTCCTGAAATATGTTTCGGACGCTTTCGACATCCAGCATGCGAAGCTGGAGAAAGAAGAGTTCGCCGATCCTGAAGACCCGGAAGAATATCTTGCCGAACGCGTATTTTGGGTGCCGCCGATCGCTCGCTGGACGCACCTGAAGGCCAATGCCCGCGCGCGAGAAATCCCGATCATCGATCCGGTATCCGGCGCCGAGCGCAAGGTGGATATCGGCGGCCTGATCGATGCGGCGATGGAGGCGATCGAAAAGGCGAATGCGGCGACGCTAAAGGGAGTTCTACCGAAAAATTACGGCAGCCCGACCCTCGACAAGGTGATGGTGGGCGATCTGGTCATGCTGTTTTCGGACATCGACATGCGCGGCGTAGAAGGCCAGCCAACCGATCTGCTGGGGCGCGCCTATGAATATTTCCTGTCGGGCTTTGCTGGCGCCGAGGGGCGGCGAGGCGGCGAGTTCTTCACGCCCCGATCGGTTGTCCGCGTGATCGTCGAGATGCTGGAGCCCTATAAGGGCCGCGTCTACGATCCCTGTTGCGGGTCGGGCGGCATGTTCGTTCAATCCGAACAGTTCATCGAGGATCACGCCGACCAGAAGGATATCGACAAGGCCAGGCGCCAGATCTCCATCTATGGCCAGGAACGCAACAATACGACGTGGAAGCTGGCCAAGATGAACCTGGCCGTTCGCGGCATCGACGCGGACATCCAGTGGAACAACGAAGGCAGCTTCCTGCGCGATGCCTTTCCCACGCAGAAGTTCGATTTCATCATGGCCAATCCGCCGTTCAATGTGTCGGACTGGTGGCGCGAAAGCTTGGCCGAAGATGCACGGTGGCAGCATTTCGGCACCCCGCCGCAGGGAAACGCCAATTTCGCCTGGCTCTCGCACATTTATCACCACCTCGCCCCGCGCGGCACGGCCGGCGTGGTGCTGGCGAACGGATCGATGAGCAGCCAATCGGGCGGCGAAGGCGATATCCGGCGGCAGATGGTGGAAAAGGACGCGGTCGACTGCATGATCGCGCTGCCCGGGCAACTGTTCTACTCAACCCAAATTCCGGCGTGCCTGTGGTTCCTCGCCCGCGACAAGAGCGCCAACGGTCATCGCAATCGCAAGGGCGAGGTGCTGTTCATTGATGCGCGGAACATGGGCTTCATGGTCGACCGCACCCGGCGCGATTTTAGCGATGCAGATGTGGCGATGATTACCCGCGCTTATCATAGTTGGCGCGCTAAGCCGGAGAACTGGGAGGCGCTTGAGCTAGATCCATATGCGGATGTCCCCGGGTTTTGCCGGTCGGTGGATAAGGCGGCGATTGCCAGGGAAGGTTACCTCCTCTCACCAGGACAATACGTGGGCAGCGCAGCGGCAGCAGATGACGGTGTTTCATTCGTGGATCGGCTCGCGGACCTTCGGCTAAGATTGGAAGCGCAGTTCAATCATGCGCATTCGCTTGAGGCTCGGATCGCCGAGGCGCTTGCTCGGGTTCAGACAGATGACTGAGTGGGAGACCACCCGGCTTGCAGATCTCATCGACATTCAGCACGGGTATGCCTTCAAGGGCGAGTACTTCACCGACCGAAAAACCAATGATGTTCTTGTTACGCCCGGTAATTTTTCGATCGGCGGTGGTTTCCAGCTTACCAAGCCGAAGTATTATGATGGGCCGGTGCCGGAAGGCTATGTTCTGCAGCCGGGCGATGTCATTGTCACGATGACCGATCTTAGCAAGCAGGCTGATACGCTTGGCTACTCCGCCTTCGTGCCGGCATCCCAGGTCAGGTTCCTTCATAACCAGCGTGTTGGCAAGGTAGCACTCAAAGATAAGGGCACACACTTGCCATTCATCGCGTGGTTGATGAGGACCAGAGATTACAGAAACGCGATAGTGGGCAGCGCGACGGGTTCCACGGTTAAGCACACGTCGCCTGGGCGGATTTTGGCCTATCGCTTTAAATTGCCACCGCTTAACACGCAAATAGTCATTGCCGACACTCTTTCCGCTTTCGACGATAAGATCGCACTCAATCGGGCGGTGAACGAAACGCTGGAAGGGATGGCGCAAACTATTTTCCGGGACTGGCTCGTCGATTTTGGTCCCGTCCGCCGCAAGATGGCGGGAATTACTGACCCACAGGCCCTGTTAGGCGGGTTGATACTGGACCACGCCAGTGCCGCTCAAATCGTCAGGATGTTTCCCGATAGACTTGATGACGATGGTCTGCCGGCGGGTTGGCAGAAAGCGCCCTTATCCAGCTTCGTTTCGATCGTGGGCGGTGGAACACCGAAAACGTCGATCGAAGCCTACTGGGGCGGCGATATCCCTTGGTTCTCGGTCGCAGACACGCCCGCCGGCAGTGACATTTTCGTCTTTCAAACGGAGAAGACAATCACCCAGACGGGGCTCGAAACAAGCGCTGCGCGCCTAGTCTCGGAGGGGACCACGATCATTTCCGCACGTGGCACGGTGGGCAACCTCGCCCTAGTGGGTCGTAGGATGACTTTTAACCAGTCATGCTATGGCCTCACTCCGAGTACGGGCGAGTATCCTTACTTAACCTATCTGCTGGCGGCCTCCCTCGTGTCATCGCTTAAGGGCATGGCCCACGGTTCGGTATTTGCGACGATCACCCGAAAAACCTTCGACAACGCAATGTTTGTCAGGCCCGATGCGTCGGTCTTCGATCTGCTAGAGCGAATGATGGCTCCGCTGTTCGAGAGGGTCGCGGCTGCGGTGCAGGAGAATCGAACTCTGGCGGAGGCCCGCGACTATCTGCTGCCCCGCCTGATGTCCGGCGAGGTGTGCGTGGCGGATGCCAAGACGGTCATCGCCTGATGGAATATTTCCGCAAGCGGTTCGAGGCATATCTGGAGGCGGACTACCCCGTGGTCATTGCCGGCCAGACTTTCCTAACCACCGACGTCTTCAAGACAATGGCGGAGCATGACTATGAGGCGCACTTCGTCGAGTGGGTGAGCGAGCGCACCGTCGAAGCCAAAGAGCGGGCCTTTGAGTTCTTACGCCTCTACGGGTCTTTGCCTCGGTTCAACGCGATGCTTGATCGACACGCCAGAGGAAGTCTCATTCCCTTCATTGGCGCGGGGATGTCCTATGCGAGTGGATACCCACTGTGGGGTCCGTTTCTACTAAGCCTACTCGACGACGCGCCACGCATCCGTGCGGAAGTCGAAGCAGACCTCGCGCTCAGCCTTTATGAAGATGCCGCGCAGCGCGTTTTCGATGCGCTCGGCGCCGAACCCTTCGCCGAACAGATCCACAATCGAATGGGCCGTTATATCCGTCGCGTCGATGGGCCCGTGCGCTGCCTGCCTCAACTCTTCCCCGCGGAAGTACTAACGACGAACTTCGACTATGTCCTCGACCACGTCTATCAGGATGCCGCCCTGGACTTTGTGGAGAAATTCAGAGGTACGCAACTCGACCAGGCAGGGCAGAGGCTCGGGGATATCCCCCACTCCTTGCTTCGACTGCACGGCGAAGCTGACACCTATGTCGATCGGGTCCTGACCCGCTCGGAATATGACGCTGCCTATCGGGATCTGGCAGCTTTCGCGCAGATCCTCGGTCGCATCGTTGGCGCCAGAAGCACCCTCTTTCTTGGTTCTAGCTTAGGCGTCGACCGGATCTTCGATGCATTTTGCGCGATCAAGCGACAGGGTGGCAACTCCCCCACACGGCATTATGCTTTCCTGCCCTTTCCGGGAGAGAACGCTCGAGAGGCACGCCTTGCCCAATTGGCACGCGCTTCCATCTACCCCATCTACTATCCGCCCGAGGACCATGACGCAGGGATAGAAGACTTGCTGATCACCATGATCGACGGGGGATTCTAATGGTATTCGTGCGCGAGGACCATGTCGAGCAGGCGGGCATCGAAACGTTGCGCCATCTCGGCTGGCTGTACCTCCACGGACAGGATATCGCCCCGGACGGCATCGCGCCGCAACGCCCTAGCTATTCCGATGCCGTGCTGGTCCCCCGGCTTGAGCGCGGGGTTGCGCAGATCAACCCCTCGCTGCCCGGCGAAGCGATCGAGGCGGCGCTGCGCCTACTGCTGACCAGCGAGACGCCAAACCTGGTCGAGGAAAACCGGCGCATCCATCGCTATCTGGTCGATGGGATCGATGTGGATTATCGCTTGCCCGACGGGCGCGTCACCGGCGGCAAGGTCTGGCTGATCGACTTCGACACTGTCGAGGCGAACGACTGGCTGGTGGTCAATCAGTTCACGCTGATCGAGGGGCGATACAACCGCCGCCCGGATCTGGTGTTATTCGTCAACGGCTTGCCGCTCGCCGTGCTGGAACTCAAAAATCCGGGATCGGAGAATGCCACGCTGACCGCAGCGTTTCGGCAGCTCGAAACCTATAAGCAGCAGCTGCCCTCGCTGTTCCGCACCAATGCCGTGCTGGTGACATCGGACGGGATCAAGGCACGCGTCGGATCGCTGACTGCCGACGAGGAGCGGTTCATGCCGTGGCGCACCATCGACGGCGAAGACTATGCGCCGCCGGGCACGCCCGAACTTGATACGCTGCTGAAGGGCGTGTTCGATCGCGCCAACTTCCTGCGCCTGATCCGGGACTTCACCGTGTTCGGCAACAAAGGCGACGGGCCGTTCAAGATCATCGCGGGCTACCACCAGTTCCGTGGCGCGCAAAAGGCAGTGCGCGAGGCGGTCGAAGCCAGCCGCCCGGACGGTGATCGAAAGATCGGCGTCATCTGGCACACGCAAGGTTCGGGCAAGAGCTTCCTGATGGCCTTCTTTGCAGGGTTGGCGGTTGCATCGGCCAAGCTGGAAAACCCGACCATCGTCGTGCTGACCGACCGCAATGACCTGGACGATCAGTTGTTCGCCACGTTCAACCTGTGCAGCGATCTGATCCGGCAGAAACCGCAACAGGCGGAAACCCGCGAGGACCTGAAGCGACTGCTCGACCGTTCGGCTGGCGGCGTGATCTTCGCGACGGTCCAGAAGTTCTCGCCGATCGGGAGCGAAGAAAGCTTTCCGCTGCTGACCGACCGGCGCAACGTGATCGTGATCGCCGACGAAGCGCATCGTAGCCAATATGGCCTGGCCGCTCGCATCGATCCGGCGACCGGCCGCAAGCGTTACGGCTATGCCCACTATATCCGCCAGGCCCTGCCTAATGCGTCGTTCATCGGCTTCACCGGGACGCCCGTAGAAGGAAGCGACCGGAACACGCCGGCCATCTTCGGCGACTATATCGACATCTACGATATCTCCCGCGCGGTCGAGGACGGGGCGACCGTCCCGATCTATTATGAAAGTCGCTTGGCCCGCATCGAACTGGACGAGGATGAAAAGCCGCTGATCGACGCGGAGATTGAAGCGCTCGTCGAGGACGACACACTGACCGAGGCCGAGAGGTTTAAGGCGAAATGGTCCAGTGTCGAAGCGCTGGTCGGCTCCGAGAAGCGGTTGAAACAGGTTGCTTTCGACGTTGTGACACATCTCGAAGCGCGGCTAGCCGCCTTGGAAGGCAAGGCGATGGCGGTCTGCATGAGCAGGCGGATTTGCGTGGCGCTGTATGACGAGATCGTCGCGCTTCGGCCGGAATGGCATTCGGAGGACGACGAAAAAGGCGCTATCAAGATCGTGATGACGGGCGCTGCTTCCGACCCGAAAGAATGGCAGCAACATATCGGCGGCAAGCGACGGCGGGACGCGCTCGCCGCACGGGCGCGCGATGTTGATGACCCCTTAAAGCTGGTGATCGTGCGCGACATGTGGCTGACCGGTTTCGACGCGCCGTGCATGAATACGATGTACGTCGACAAACCCATGCGGGGACATGGCCTGATGCAGGCTATCGCCCGCGTAAATCGCGTCTTCCGCGACAAACCCGGCGGTCTGATCGTCGATTACATCGGCATCTACCAGAACATGCGTTTGGCGCTCGCCGATTACAGTCCGCAAGATCGGGACAAGACCGGTATCGACGAGGAGCAAGCCGTCGCCGCGCTCAAGGAATGGTATGAACGTGTTTCGGGGCTCTTTCACGGCTTTGAATACCGCGCCGCGCTGCACGGATCGCCGCGGGAAAAGCTGGCGGCTCTAGGAGGCGGTCTCGACCTGATCTTGCGCTGGCAGGAAGACGAGTCCCAGAACGCTCTATCGCCGGAGGACGCAAAACGAGCGCATCGGGCGTATGATGGCATGGTGCTGAACCTGTCCAAGGCGTTTGCACTCGCCGCAGCCAGTTCGTTCGCAAGCGCCGTCCGTGACGAAGTGGGGTATTTCGAAGCGATAAAGGCGGCACTCGTCAAATCGGACGGGCTCTCGAAGATATCTTCCGGCGACCGGTCCTTGGCGATCCGCCAATTGATCGACCGAGCGGTAGGCGATGCGGAAATCGTCGATGTGTTAAAAGCCGCCGGCGTGCAATCACCCGACATCTCGATCCTGTCCGAGGAATTTCTGGCCGAGATCGCTCAATTTAAACAGAAAAATCTTGCGCTTGAGGCGCTCAAGAAGCTGCTCGCCGGGGAGATTTCAGTTCGTGCGAAAAGCAATCACGTCGAGGCTCGAGCCTTTTCCAGGCGACTTGAGGAAGCGGTGGCCCGGTATCACGCCAACACCATTTCCGCGCTCGAGATGATCCAGGAGCTGATTGCGATCGCCAAGGAAATCCGCGTGTCGCGGGATCGCGGCGAAGAGCTTGGCATGTCGGCCGATGAACTGGCCTTCTATGACGCGCTCGCCGACAACGACAGCGCAGTCGAGGCCATGGGCAACGAACGCCTTAAGGTGATTGCACATGAGCTGGTGGTGCAGCTCCAAGGAAATGTGACCGTGGACTGGCATAAGCGTGAAAGCGCACGAGCACGAATGCGCGTTCTCGTGAAGCGCATTCTTAAACGGTACGGATACCCGCCTGACCTCGCCGACGAAGCGGTTCAGACCGTGCTACAACAGGCCGAACTGCTACTTCGTGATACCGTCTCGACCTAATGGTCAAGGCGCAAGCCTTTACGCGAAGAGGACGGGCGCGGCGTAAGCAACCGACTGCGGCATCTCGCTGTTGAAGGTGGAGTTCGCGCACCCACGCGGGACCCACCTTCGTTAAGGCAATTTGCGCTAATCCTGCCTGAAAGGGTTGTAGTGGCGTTTGCAGGGACTCGAACCTGTGACCCCATCATCGGGAATAATATACGCTACCGGCTAAGCAAGGCCACCTGCTCGCCTATTGGAGTGCGGCAATGTCGCTTTCGCTCACGCCGTCTCGAGCGTCCGATCAGACTGCTCCACGCGGAGCTCGCCGACGCCGTCATGTCGACCCGTGGCGATAGTGATGACCACGTCATGCCCAAGCTGTTGCAGACAATCCTCAAGACGCTCGCGCGAGATGTCCTTCAGCTTTCCCCGACAAATCTCCGAGATTCTGGCCTGTGGGATGCCAGTACGCTGCTGGACCTGCCGCTGGCTGAGCCCAAGCTCCTGAATGGTCTTGGCGATGATGATTGCGAGCTTCGCCTTGGCGGCAAATGACGGGCTGCGGCCGAGATGGTCGAGAACGCTTTCGCCGGCGGGTACAGTGTATCCGATGTCGATGGTCATGTGCCTGGGTCCTTCTTCATCTGCTCGATCTTGATCCTGGCTGCTGCCAACCTAGCGTCGATCGTCGCCTTGTCAGCCGCCGGGATCTCCCCGCCCTTCTTCGACTTCTTCTTGAAGCAGTGGAGGACGAACACGACGTCCTCGTGCTTCAAATAATAGACCGCCCGATAGGCATCGCCGTCGTGGCTGTCCCTCAATTCCCAAACGCCATTCTCGAATGTCTTGGTGAGGTGTTTGGCGCCCTCTGGGGTCATATCGTTCTGGACAAGGCCGAGTTCGTAACCGAACTGATCGATAACCTTCTCCGGCATATCCAGAAGATCCTTGTAGGAGGATCCCAAGAAATCGACTCTCTTGTTGTCCATCTTGACGTGGCTCCCTTGCAAGGACTGATATCAATACTGATATCGATTGTCAATGGTGCAGGCTCTCACCAACCATTCCCCACCCAAAATCACCCCACCTCAACACCCTTTACGCTTCGTTTACCACGCCCGGGGCAAAACACGCTCTGTGCAGGGCGGTGTGCGCCCAGGGGACGTTTATGGATTCGCAGCGCGGCTACGAAGAGGACCGGTCGGATGCCGATCGCGTCGTCGCGGATGATGGGATCGACGATACGGCGGCGGCGGCGGCGATCGGCAACGATGAGCGCCGCATGCATGTGCGCGCGTACAATCATTGGGTGTCGTTGCTGCGCGGGCGCGCTTATCCGTCGATCGAGGATCTCGATCCCGCCAATATCGCCGATTTCGGCCCGCATTCGGTGCTGCTCGATTTCACCGCCGGGATCGAGGATCCGGCGATCGCCTATCTGGGCCGCGCGCTGCGCGACGAGACCGCGCTCGACCAGTCGATCACGCATATCTCGCAAGTGCCCAGCCGGTCGCTGCTGTCGCGGCTGACCGACCATTATCTTCAGATCATCGCCAACCGCGCCCCGATCGGGTTCGAGGCCGAGTTCGTCGGCACGCGCGGCTATAACACCATGTATCGCGGCATCCTGATGCCCTTTTCGTCGAACGACGACACGATCGACTTCATCTATGGCGTGATCAACTGGAAAGAGCTGGTCGACGCCGCGACGCAAAAGAAGCTCGATGCAGAGGTCGATACCGCGCTGCGCGCCGCGCCCAAGCCGCAGGCCGCTGCCCCGGTCTGGGCCGACGGTCCCTCCGCCGACGTGGCGCCGGTCGCCGAGCCCGACGATCTGGCCGGCAAGCTGGAACAGGCGCGGCAAACCGCGCAGGCCGCGACCAATGCCGATACGCGCAGCCGCGCCGCGCTCTATCGCGCGCTGGGCCGCGCGCACGATTTCGGGCTCGCCGCCGAGCAGGATAGCGAGACCTACGACCGCTTGCTCGCCGATGCCGGCGTGACCGTCCAGGAGCGCGCGCCGATGACCGCGGTGGCGAAACTGGTGTTCGGTGCCGATTACGACAAAGCGCGGCTGACCGAATTCGCCGCGGTGCTGGCGCATGCCCGCCGCCATGCGATTCCGGCTGGCCAGCTGACGCCGTTGCTGGAAACCGTCAATGGCGGGATCAAGGCCGTGGTCGCGGCTGAGCGGGCGGCGCGCAATCCGGCGAAGGACGATGCGCGCGATCCGCTTGCGGATATCGCCGAGCGGCTGGTGTTGGCGAGTGTGGAATTGGCTACCGGGCTGGAGCCTGGGGAGCTGGTCGTGTTGCTGGGGCGGGCGACTGGGGAGGGAACGGTGGATATTGTTGCTTCGGTGGCGAATGACCGGTCGCTCGCGGCTCGGACGTTGAAGGCGGCGAAGTAGGCCCAAAGCTCGCCGCTTCCCCGGCGCCGTCTTACACTCCTGCGTCATCCCGGCCTTGTGCCGGGATCCACGGTGCCGCAAGCGCGGAACCCTGAGCCTCTTGCTTCTCAGCCAGCCTCCCGGTGGTGTTCGAGCGAGATCGTGTCCCCCGGACACGATCTTGGCTTGCCGGGGGGCAAGCCAAAGCTCGAACACGGCACAAGGCCGGGATGACGACGGAGTGGGGCGAGGCCTGACCTCCGTCACCCCAACGAAAGCTGGGGTCTCGTGCAGTATATCAATCGCCTGAGACCCCAGCTTTCGCTGGGGTGACGGCTATTGCCGGGATGACGACGTTTCGCGTGTCAGGTGAGCACCCCGCTAACGCACAAACCAAGTTACACCCGAAACTATCCTTGAGCCCATCGTCCCACGGGGGCATAGGACGGCGATGGCCAAGACCACGCTGAAATCGCTGTCGGACGCGCTTGCGGACCGGCTGACCAAGGGCGCCTTGCCGGGAGAGCTGCAGGGGTTTGGAAAGGCGGAGCGCGCGGAAGCGGCGAACTTCGTCGCCACCGCTGCCTATAGCCGTCCGCCGGGCGGGCCGACCATGGCGATCGAGCCGATCGCGGCCAACGATCCGCGCCGCCGCATGCGGGTGGCGATCGTCAATGACGACATGCCGTTCCTGGTCGATTCGGTCGCGGCGACGATCGCGGCGCAGGGCATTGCGGTCGATCGCATCATCCACCCGGTCATCCCGGTCACGCGCGATCCCTCGGGCGGGCTGATGGGCGTCGGCGACGGCAATCCCGAATCGATGATCTATATCGAGATGGAGCGGGCCGATGCGCGCGAGCGCCGCGCGTTGGTCACCGCGCTCGAAGACAATCTGAAGGACGTTCGCGCCGCGGTATACGATTGGGTGCCATTGCAGGAAGCGATGGCAGCCGATGCCGCGACTCTGACCGGCACGGGCGCCGAATTGCTCCGCTGGTTCCTCGACCGCCATTTCACCCTGCTGGGTCATGGCAAGTTCGGCCGCGAAGGCGGCGCCCGCGATCCGCTCGGCATCTGCCGCAACAAGCACGAGACCCCGATCCTGGCCGAAGCCTCACGCGCGCTGGCGATCGAATGGTTCGAAAAGGGCAATGAGGCGCCGCTGCTGCTCAAGTCGAACTTCATTTCCAGCGTGCATCGCCACATCCCGCTCGACCTGATCGTGGTGCCGATCCGCGACGGCAAGAAGGTCTCCGGCCTGTCGATCCATGCCGGCTTGTGGACCTCGTCCGCGCTCAACTCGCCACCCGACGACGTGCCCGGGCTGCGCACCCGGCTGGGCGATCTGCAGAAGAAATTCGGCTTCGATCCCAAGGGCCATGCCGGCAAGGCGCTCGAACATGCGCTGACGACCCTGCCCCACGATCTGCTGATCGCCTTCACGCCCGAGGCGCTGGAGGACGTCGCGCTGACCGCAATGAGCCTGGCCGACCGGCCGCGGCCCAAATTGGTGATGGCGCGGTCGATCCTGGGCCGGCATCTATTCTGTTTCGTGTGGCTGCCGCGCGACGAATTCACCACCGCGCGCCGCATCGCAATCGGCGATATGCTGGCCGAAGCGGCCGGCGGTGCCGTGCTCAACTGGGCGATCGCGATGGACGATCTGGTCGCGCTGATCCGCTATACGGTCGATCTGCGTGGCGAGGGCCGCGTGCCCGACGTCGCCGCGCTCGACACCCGGCTGGCGCGGATGATGCGCGGCTGGGCGCCCGCGGTCGAAGCCGCGCTCGCGGAAAGCGACGTGGCGCGATCGACCCGACTGGCGCTGCGCTGGGCCAATTGCTTCCCGCAAGGCTATCGCACGGTCAACAATGCCGACGAAGCGGCGCGCGACATCTTCAGTCTTGCGACGCTCGAGACGCCGGAGCAGCGCGCGGTGCGCCTGTATCGCGACGCGCGCGGCGAGGCGCGACTGAAACTCTATCGCCTCGGCGGCTCGATCGCGCTGTCGGATGCGGTGCCGGTGCTGGAGAATTTCGGCTTTCGCGTGATCGAGGAAGTGCCGACCGCGCTGACCGACGAGGGCCAGGGCTTTATCCACGAATTCCTGATCGAGTCGGCGGGCGGCGTCGGCGCTGTATTCGACGGCAATACCAGCGTGCTGGAAAATGCGGTCGCCGCGGTGCTGGAAGGCAATGCGGAGAACGACGCGTTCAACCGCCTGATCGTCGACCTCAACATGGCGCCAAGCTCGGCGGTGCTGTTCCGCGCCTGGTTCCGCTATCTGCGCCAGGGCGGGCTGACTTATGGCCTGACCACGGTGGTCGATGCGCTGCGCCGCGCGCCGGCGGTCACCGCCGCGCTGATCGACCGGTTCAACGCCGCGCATGCGCCGGGCGGCAAAAGCGAGGCCGGCGTGATCGCTGCCGATGAGGCGATCAAGGCGGGGCTCAACAACGTCTCGGCGATCGACGACGACCGCATCCTGCGCGCGATCCACGGTGTGATCGCCGCGACCCTGCGTACCAACGCCTTCACTCCTGCGGCCGACGAGGCGCTGGCGTTCAAGCTCGACAGCCACAAGGTGCCGGGCCTCCCCGCGCCGCTGCCCTGGCGCGAGATCTGGGTCTATTCGCCGCGGGTCGAGGGCATCCATCTGCGCGCCGGCCCGGTCGCGCGCGGCGGCCTACGCTGGTCCGACCGGCGCGACGACTTCCGCACCGAAATCCTCGGGCTGATGAAGGCGCAGCGGGTCAAGAACGCGGTGATCGTGCCGACCGGGGCCAAGGGCGGCTTCTATCCCAAGCAGCTGCCCAGCCCCGCGGTAGATCGCGACGCGTGGTTCGCCGAAGGGACCGAGAGCTACCGCATTTTCATCCGCACTCTGCTGTCGATCACCGACAACATCGTCGAGGGCAAGATCGTCCATCCCAGGGGCGTGACGATCCTGGACGGCGAGGACCCCTATTTCGTCGTCGCCGCCGACAAGGGCACGGCCACCTTCTCCGACGTCGCAAACGCCATCGCGATCGAGCGCGGCTTCTGGCTGGGCGACGCTTTCGCCTCGGGCGGCAGCTATGGCTATGACCACAAGGCAATGGCGATCACTGCCAAGGGCGCCTGGGTCTCGGTCCAGCGCCACTTCGCCGAGCGCGGGGTCGACGTGCAGACGCAATCGATCCGCGTGGTCGGCTGCGGCGACATGTCGGGCGACGTGTTCGGCAACGGCATGTTGCTGAGCCAGGCGATCAAACTGGTCGCGGCGTTCGACCATCGCCACATCTTCCTCGACCCCGATCCCGATCCGGCGGCGAGCTGGGCGGAGCGTGAGCGCATGTTCAACCTGCCGCGGTCGAGCTGGGCGGACTATAATCCCAAGCTGATCTCGAAGGGCGGCGGCGTGTTCCCGCGCAGCGCCAAGACGATCCCGCTGTCGAAACAGGTCAAGGCCGCGCTCGACATCTCGGCCGACGAGCTCGAGCCCGCCGCGTTGATCTCGGCGATCCTCAAATCGCCCGCCGATTTGATCTGGTTCGGCGGCATTGGCACTTATGTGAAGGCCGCGAGCGAGAACCATATCGAGGTCGGCGATCCCGCCAACGACCGCCTGCGCGTCAATGCCGAGGATATCCGGGCGATCGCGATCGGCGAAGGCGCCAATCTCGGCGTGACCCAGGCCGGACGCATCGCCTTCGCGTCGAAGGGCGGCCGGATCAACACCGACTTCATCGACAATTCGGCGGGCGTCGATTGCTCGGATAACGAGGTCAATATCAAGATCGCGCTCAACCGCGAGATGATCGAAGGCCGGCTGCAATTCGAGGCGCGCAACAAGTTGCTCGTCCAGATGACCGACGACGTCGCGCATCTGGTGCTCGAGGACAACCGGCTGCAGACGCTGGCGCTGTCGATCATGGAACAGGACGGCGCCCAGGCCTTGCCGAGTTTCGTCCGCTTGATCGAGATATTCGAGAGCGCCGGCCGGCTCGACCGCGTGGTCGAGGGGCTGGCCGATAACGGCACCCTGCTCCGTCGAGCGCCCGAAGGCCGCGGCCTGACGCGTCCCGAACTTGCCGTATTGCTTGCCACCGCCAAGCTCGCGCTGCAGGATGCGATCGAGCATTCCAACCTCGGCAGCGATGACGAGTTGCTCGCCGATCTCCACGCCGCTTTCCCGCCGGCGATGCGCAAGAAGTTCGGCGAGGCGATCGACCATCACCGCCTGCGCGGAGAGATCATCGCGACCAAGCTCGCCAATCGCGTCGTCAATCGCCTCGGCGTGCTCCACCCGTTCGAGTTGGCGGAGGAGGAAGGCGCGGCAATGGCGGACATCGCGGCGATGTTCGTGGTGGTCGAGCGGCTCTACGATCTCGACAAATTATGGGCCGAGATCGAGCGCGCACCGATGCCCGAAGCGGGCCGCCTTGCGCTGTTCGACGAAGTGGCGGTCGCGGTGCGCAGCCAGATCGCCGATCTGTTGCGGGTGACCGCGCCCGGCGCCACGCCGTCGGTCGTGATCGCGCGGCTGGCCAAGGGCGTCGCGGCGCTCGACCGCAAGACCAAGGAATTGCTGCTCGAGGAAGCGAGCGCGCAATCGGTGCGCATTTCGACCAGCCTGGAAGCGGCGGGCGCGCCGGCGGCGCTGGCGAAGAAGGTCGTGCGGCTGTTCGAGCTCGACGGCGCGGTCGGCCTTGCCGATCTCGGTGCCGAGCTCGGCATGGACGAGACCGTGCTGACGCGCGCCTTCACCCACCTCGGCCAGGCACTCGGGCTGGACTGGGCGCAGGCGACCGCCGCGCGCATCCTGTCGAGCGATCCGTGGGAACGCCTGCTGATCGCCGGCCTCGCGCGCGACTTCCAGCAGCTCCGCCTCGAATTCCTCGAACGCCATGCCGGCAAGGATCCTGAGGGCGCGGTGGAGATGTGGCTGGGCACCAATGCCGGCCGCGTCGCCCAATTCAAGGGCGTGGTCGACCGCGCCCGGACGGCAGCGGCACCGAATGCCGCGATGCTGGCGCAAATAGCGGGGCAAGCGCGAGTGTTGCTGGGGCGGTAACGGACTCATCTAACCCTCTCCCGCGTGCGGGAGAGGGAGGGGCCCGCGAAGCGGGAGGGTGAGGGTCTTCTTTCTTCTTCCAGACAGCTCTCGCCCAAAAAGAGAAGAAAGAAGACCCTCACCCAACCCTCTCCCGCAAGCGGGAGAGGGCTTTAAAGCGCAGACGACGGCAGATTCAGGCCTTGACGACCGCCCTCACCTTCTGCCGCGCCTTCAACTCAGCCTTCCATCCCCGCGCCCGCCACCACATGATCACCCCGGTGATCGCCAGGATCGCCGGCAGCAGCCCGCCCAGAAAAATCACCACCTGCCACACCAGCCCCATCCGCGTGCCGTCATGGATGCGGCGCATCAGGCGGGCGGTGTCTTCCCGGGGCGGCGGCGAGACCTTGGCCGCGCCGGTCGCGTCGTCGATCTTGACCTGACGCCCCGCCCCTGCCCCGATCGTCACCGTCCATTCGGGCTTGAGATCGGTCGGCCAGGCAACCATCACCACATCGCCGGGCAATGCCGCCTGTGCGCTCGCGATCGCGGTATCGAGGCCGGTCTTCGGTGCCTCCAGCGGCTTGGCGCGCGCCATCGCCGCGCGATCCGGCCCCTTTTGCGACTGCGCCCCCGACATCGCGCCGAAGAATTGCGGGAAGCTGATCCACGCCCCCGTCAACGACAACACGAACAACGGCAAGGCGATCCAGAAGCCGAACAGATGGTGCAAATTGGTGTCGAGATGGCGATGCCGCCGCCACCTGAGCCCGCGCACCCATTTGCCGACGGTCGGCCACCACAGCCAGATGCCGGTAAAGCACGAGAACAGCATCGCGACGCCCAGCCAGCCGACGATCGAGCGTCCCCAGACCGGGATCATCAAGCTGCCATGGATCATGTGCATCGCGCGGATCAGCCCCGAATTGCTGCTCGCGCAATCGAGCACCCGCGCGGTCGGCGGGTCGAGCCAGACGTTGGTCCGCGCCGGCGGCCCCGCTTGTGGCTTCATCCCCGCCGGTGTCGCTGCGACGACGACGGGCCCCTCGCCATTGGGAAAGGTGATCGACTGGATGCGGTCGCCAGTTTTCAACACCGATTTCGCCGCCGCGATATAGAGCTGCGGATCGATCGTCTGCTCGCCGCTCACCGCGTAGCGCTGGGGATTGAGGCCGTGATCGAGCGCTTCGTCCCACACCAAGGCGGCACCGGTCACGCAGAGCGGGATGATCAGGATCGCCAGGATCAGCCCGATCCATTTGTGCACCTGGAACCAGAAATTGCGCAGCCCAATCTTGGTCATCTTTGCCCTTACGCCTCGGCCCAGCGCCGGAGGAGATTGTGATAAGTGCCGGTGAGGCGGACCGCAGTCGGATCGGCCTGCCCCAGGCGTGCCGCGACGTCCTGCACTGCCTGGTCGAGCTCGAACAAAATGCGGCGCGCGCCGTCGTCGCGGACCATCGACTGGATCCAGAAGAAAGAAGCGACTCGCTCGCCGCGCGCGACGGGCTCGACCCTGTGCACGCTCGACGCGGGGTAGAGCACCATATGCCCGGCGGGCAGCTTGACGCGCTGTTCGCCGAACTGATCCTCGATCACCAATTCGCCGCCGTCATAGCTGTCGGGATCGGACAGGAAGAGCGTCGCCGACAAGTCGCTGCGCACGCGAAAGTCGCTGCCGCGCCGGATGCGGATCGCGCTGTCGACATGCGCGCCGAACGTGTCGCCACCGGCATAACGATTGAACAGCGGCGGATAGACTTTGAGAGGGAGTGCCGCGGCGACGAACAAGGCCGCCCCCGACAGCGCATCGAGCACCATCGCCCCCGCCTCGCGCGCCGCCGGCGACTCTTCCGGCAATTGCGCGTTCTTCTTGGCGAGCGCCGATTGATGGCCCGAAGTCGCGTTGCCGTCGATCCACTCGGCCGCATCGATAATCGCGCGCATCCTGGCGACACCCGACGCGTCGAGCACATCGGGGATAGCGATCAGCATCGGCCCGCTCCGCGTTCGATCGCGGCGCGGCCGCGCGCGCGAAAGGCGGGCACAGGCGAGGCGTCGAGAAAAGCAGCGGCCTTGGCGACAAAGGCCGGCGTTGCCCGCTCCCCTGCCCGTTCGATCCACCGCAGCGCTTCCTCGCCGCGTCCCTTGGCGCCAAGCATGCGGGCGTGGTTGAACATACCGCGGAAGTCGCCGCCTTCGGCCGCGCGCTCATAGAACCGCGCCGCCTTGGTCAGGTTGCGCGCGACTACCCAGCCATCCTCATGGAAACTGCCGACGAAGTTGATCGCTTTGGCATTACCGAGCTTGGCGGCCTTTTCGAACCAGGCGAGCGCTGCCGCTTTGTCCTCGGCGACGCCATGACCCAGCGCGAGCAAGGTCGCGTAATTGTACATCGCCCAGTCGAGCCCGCGCTCGGCGGCGATGCGATAGCAATCGGCCGCGCGCACCTTGTCCACGGCAACGCCCCAGCCGAGATCGTAGCAGCGCCCGACCATGTTGAGCGCCATTAGATGCCCTTGCGCCGCGGCGCGGTTGAACCAGACGAACCCGGTCGCCTCGTCCCTGGCGACGCCATTCCCGTCGAGCAGCAATTGACCGTAAAGCGCCTGTGCCTCGGCCTCCCCGCTCTCGGCAAGTCGACGAAGGAACGCCGCGCGCTCCCCGGGATCATCCGGGATGCGCGCGGCACTGACGACGGCGGTGGGGGATGTCGTCGTCAGAACTTGACCTCCACCGTGCCGAACACCGTCCGGCCGGGCGCGATGGTCGCATAGTGATTGGTGAAGGTGTTGCTGAAATAGGTCTTGTTGGTCAGGTTTTGCGCGTTGACGCTGAGCCGGACATTCTGGGTGATGCTGTAGGCCGCATTGGCATCGAAGCGCCAATAGCTTGGTATTTCGCGAGTCAGCACCTTGGTTGCCGGGGTGACCGTCACGACGCCCGCGCTGGTCTGTGTCGCGGCACGATTATCGGCATAGCCGCTAATCTGCTTGTCCATGAAGATCGCGCCGCCACCGATCGTGAATTGCTTGTTCACGGCGAACTGGCTCGACATCGTAAAGCTGTTCTTGGCAGTCTGCGGCACCTGGCGGCCATTGCTGACCGACGTGACATAGACTGTAGTTGCCACCGCAGGGCCGTTTGCCGCAACGGCCAGGGCGGTGTTGCCGGCATCGATGATCTTGGGGTCGAGATAAGTATAGCCGCCGAACACCGTCCAGCCAGGCAGGATCTGACCGCTGGCGGTAAATTCGAGACCACGGACGCGGGTCCGCCCAAGGAACCCCACCGTGTTGGCATCGATCTGGACACGGGCGTTATTGATCTCGGTCTGGAAGGCGGCGAAGCCCAGCGCGAGCTTCTCCTTGAACAGGCTGGCCTTGGCGCCGACCTCGTACGACTTGGTCTTTTGGACCTTTAGCGCGTCGAGAATCGCCAGATTCTGGTTGGTGACCGTGGTCGGCAGCGCATTGTCCTCGCGACCTTCACCTAGCAAACTGTTCGGCGGTGTGGCCGCTGTCGCATAGCTGGCATAGACGCTGGTCTCGCTAGTCGGCTTGAACACCACACCCGCCTGCCAGTTGAACAGATTGTCAACTTTCGACAACCGGGCGGCCGCGGCACCTGCTGCGAACGGCAACGTCGTGGTCGACTTAAAGCGATCGAAGCGCACGCCGAGATTGACGATCAACTGCGGGATCAGCGTGATCGAATCGAACGCATAGACCGCCTGCGTTTCCGCATCGTTCTGCGTTTCGGTATTGGGCGCACCCTTCGTGACCGGCGCGGTGACGGTCGACGAATCGCTGACATAATTGACCCACGGGTCGTACGGGTTGGGCGCGAACAGGCTGGTGCAATTGTACCGCGCGATGGTGCTGGTGTTGCAGCGCGGGGTCGCGGTCGACCCGGTCGCCAGCACATAAGTGCCGCGCCGCGTCTTCTCCCACGCGAATTCGGTGCCGATCGCGAAGCTGTGCTCGATCCCGCCGGTCTTGAACGTGCCGCCCAGATCGGTCTGGTCGACGATGCTGGTCGAATAGCCATAGCGCGTATTGGCCCGGCGCCAGACCAAGCCACCGGTATAGACACTGCCCGCCGGATTGGTCGTGGGGTTGGCCGAGCGCGTCCCGAACACATTGCCCTGGGTGTCGTCGGGCTGGGTATAGATGTAGTTCTGGACGTTACGCGTGAAGCGAGCCGTGTTGCGCAGCGTCAGCGTGCCGAAATCATGCTCCAACCGCAGCATCGCCTGATTGGTCGAGGTATCGCGGAAATCGCGGTCGGCGATGCCGTAGAAAGCGGAGCGGTCGACGACGCCAGTCGCTCCGGTAATCGTGGTGATCTTGCCCAGCGCCGGCGTCGTCACGCTGTTACCGAGCGGCGCGTTGCAGTTGGTTGCGGTGCAGACGTACAGATACGGAATGCCGCTGTCGGGCAGTTCGTGGCTCTCCAGGTAATAATAGCTCGCAGTGAGCCGGGTGGAGGTGCCGACCCCGATCGTCAGGCTGGGCGCGAAGCCCCAGCGCCGGGACCAGATCGCATTGCGGTCGACTACGTCCTGGTCGTGCCACAACCCTTCGATTCGGAACGCGACATTGGGCAATAGCTGGATGTTGAGATCGCCGGTGATACGCTTGTAGTCGCCATTGCCATAGCTGGCGGTGGCCGACCCGAAATTGCCCAGCTGCGGCAATTTCGAGATGATGTTGATCGTGCCGCCGGCCGAGCCGCGGCCGCCGAGCGTCGAGTCCGACCCGCGCACGATCTGAACCGAGTCGATCGCAAACACTTCGCGGCTTTGCGACGACAGGTCGCGAACGCCGTCGACATAGATCGAGCCCTGGCTGTCGAAGCCGCGGATGAACGGACGATCGCCGATCGGGTTGCCGCCCTCGGCCGCGCCAAAGGTGATTCCCGGGACAGTGCGCAGCGCGTCCTGCAGGCTCGCCGAACCGGTCTGATCGATCACATCACGTGACAGGACGACGATCGCCTTCGGGGTGTTGACGATCGGCGCGACGTCCTTGGGCCCGCTAGGATCGGCCGCATTCCTGATCCGCTGGCCATTGATGATGATGTCGCGGCGACCCTGGCCGTCGCTATCATTGTCGTCATTGGCCGGCGTCGGATCGGGCCCGTCAGCGGCGAGCGCCGGGTGCGTGGCGAAGGCGCCGACGCAGGACAAGGCCAGGAAAGCAGGCTGCGCGACGCGACGCGCGGGATTGTTGCGATTCACTCTTATCTCCCTTGTTGGGAGACCCGCTATTGAGAGTCGTTCGCAGTGTCAACGCTATTGAGAAATATTCTCAACTACCCATGGCTTGCGCCTCGCCCAACGCCCATGTCCGCAACGCGCTGGCGAGGTTGGGCGGATCGTTGGCGAGGATCCGTAATGCGTCGATTTCGGCGACTAGTGCGGAGAGCGGCAAAGCACGGACTCTCGCCGCGTCTTCGAGTGCTCGCCAGAATATGGGTTCGAGCGTGATCGAGGTTTCGTGCCCGGCGATGGTGATCGAGCGTTTGACGGGACCACGAAAACCATCGGGTGGCGGCAATATGCTCCCACTCGTCATGCCGGGCTTGTCCCGGCATCCACCGTGCACTCACACCTCAGTTCGGTTGTGGAGCAGTGGACCCCGGCACAAGGCTGGGGTGACGATCGTTGGAGCTTAAGCCCCGCGCTCAAGGCTTGTCGAACAAAGCCGCGAGCTGCTCGATGATCGCGCCGCCCAATTGCTCGGCATCCATGATCGTCACCGCGCGCTCGTAATAGCGTGTCACATCATGACCGATACCGATCGCGACCAGTTCGACCGGCGAGCGGTTCTCGATCCAGTGAATCACCTGACGCAGATGGCGCTCGAGATACGAACCGCTGTTCACTGACAAGGTCGAATCGTCGACCGGCGCGCCGTCGGAGATCACCATCATGATCTTGCGCTCTTCCGACCGGCCGATCAGCCGCGCGTGCGCCCAGAGCAAAGCCTCGCCATCGATATTCTCCTTGAGCAGGCCTTCACGCATCATCAGCCCCAGGCTGGGCTTGGCGCGGCGCCAGGGTTCGTCGGCCTGCTTGTAGACGATGTGGCGGATGTCGTTGAGGCGCCCCGGCTGCGGTGGACGCCCCGCAGCGAGCCAGCTTTCACGCGCCTGTCCGCCTTTCCACGCGCGCGTGGTGAAGCCGAGAATCTCGGTCTTCACTCCGCAGCGTTCGAGCGTGCGCGCCAGGATATCAGCACTGATCGCGGCGATCGAGATCGGCCGCCCGCGCATCGAGCCCGAATTGTCGATCAGCAAGGTGACGACGGTGTCCTTGAACTCGGTGTCGCGCTCGATCTTGTAACTCAGCGACTGCATCGGGTTGATCACCACCCGCGCCAGCCGCGCGGCGTCGAGCAACCCTTCTTCCTGGTCGAAATCCCACGACCGGTTCTGCTGCGCCATCAGCCGGCGCTGCAGCCGGTTGGCGAGCTTGGTCACCGCACCCTGCAGATGGACCAATTGC
Source organism: Sphingomonas asaccharolytica NBRC 15499 (assembly GCF_001598355.1). Taxonomy (GTDB): domain Bacteria; phylum Pseudomonadota; class Alphaproteobacteria; order Sphingomonadales; family Sphingomonadaceae; genus Sphingomonas; species Sphingomonas asaccharolytica. The sequence goes on along the minus strand of NZ_BCYU01000033.1, from coordinate 24,880 downwards.
TGGTCGAGATACGAGCGCAGCCGCGTCAATTCCTCGGCGTCGCACAGCTCGGTCGCAGCGATCACCTCATCATATTGCGTGGTCCACGCTTTGTAATCGAATTGCGACGAGGGATCGGCGAATGGGCGATTGGGACGGACGGGGAGCATCCCCTCCTCGCCCTCGTCGCCTGCCTCGCCCTCGGCATCCTCGAACGATTCGTCGCCGGCCTCCGAGCCCTCGCCGTCGTCGCTCTCGGCCTCGGACTGTTCGCCGCGCGCTTCGACTTCGCCTTGGCCCTGCTCGCCCTGGTCGTCGCCTTCCTCGCCCTGGTCCTGTTGCTCGTCGGTCCCTTCGTCGTCCGAGCCGCCGTCGTCGCTGTCCTCGGGGATCTGATCGCCCTCGACCAGTTCGAGATCCTCGAGCAATTTGGTCGCCAGGCTGGCAAAGGCGCGCTGGTCGTCGAGCGCAAGCCGCAGCGCGTCGAGATCGCCGCCGGCTTTCTCCTCGATCCAGTCGCGGACCAGATCGAGCCCTGGCTGCGCGACGTCGGGCACCGCCTGGCCGGTCAGCCGCTCGCGCACCAGCAATTGGATCGCGGTCGACAACGGGACTTCGTCGCGACTGCGCGCCCGCGTGATCGGATCCGAGCGCAACCGCATATCGAGCGCATGGTTGAGATTGGCCGAGATGCCGGCATAGCCGCGCGATCCCAGCGCCTCGACCCGCGCCGTCTCCGCCGCATCGAACACCGCGCGTGCCACCGCATCGTGCGGCGCATTCTTGAGGTGGAGCGACGGGTTGTGAAGCTTCAGCCGCAACGCGAACGAATCGGCGAACCCGCGCGCCTCGGCGACTTGGTCGGCCGGCAAGGTCCGCGCCGGCATCGGCACCTTGATATGCTTGCCCGACTGCGCCGGCGCGTCGGCAGTGAACGCAAGCTCGACCTCGGCCTCGTCGGCAAGCGCGCGCGACGCGCCGCCGAGCACGGCCTTGAAGCGATCGAGGGGAGTATCCTGCGCCACGCGCTCGCTGTTACGCCTTCGCCACTACGCTCTCGGGCAAATCTTTCCCGAACACGCGCTGGTAATATTCCGCCACCAAGGCGCGTTCCGCTTCGTCGCACTTGTTGAGGAACGACAGGCGGAAAGCGAAGCCGACATCGCCGAAGATCAGCGCGTTCTGCGCCCAGGTGATGACGGTACGCGGGCTCATCACGGTCGAGATGTCGCCGTTGATGAAACCCTTGCGAGTCAGATCGGCGACGCGGACCATGTTGTCGACGACCTGCTTGCCGTCGGGCTTGTCATACTCGCCGGACTTGGCGAGCACGATCTGCGCCTCGACCGCGGCAGGCAGATAGTTGAGCGTGACGACGATGTTCCAGCGGTCCATCTGGCCCTGGTTGATCTGCTGTGTGCCATGATAGAGGCCGCTGGTGTCGCCCAGGCCGACCGTGTTGGCGGTCGCGAACAGGCGGAAATAGGGGTTCGGGCGGATCACGCGGTTCTGGTCGAGCAGAGTCAGCTTGCCCTCGGTCTCGAGCACGCGCTGGATCACGAACATCACGTCCGGCCGGCCGGCATCATATTCGTCGAACACCAGAGCCGTCGGCGTCTGCAGCGCCCAGGGCAGCAGCCCCTCGCGGAATTCGGTGACCTGCTGACCGTCCTTGAGCACGATCGCGTCGCGGCCGATCAGGTCGATACGGCTGATGTGCGCGTCGAGGTTGATGCGGATGCACGGCCAGTTGAGGCGTGCCGCGACCTGTTCGATATGCGTCGACTTGCCAGTGCCGTGATAGCCCTGGACCATTACGCGGCGATTGTGCGCGAAGCCCGCCAGGATCGCCAGCGTGGTGTCGGGATCGAAGACATATGCGGGGTCGAGATCCGGCACGCGCTCGTCGGCCTCGCTGAACGCGGGCACTTCCATGTCGCTGTCGATGCCGAACAGGTCGCGCACCTTCTTCATCTGGTCGGGCGCGTCGAGCAATGTCGTCTGGCGGCTGTCGGGCTGGATGTTGGGGATATCGGTCATCGGCTAATCCTTCGCGGCGCCCTCCCTAGACGTGCCTAGGGCGCCAAGTCGAGACGCGATTTGCCGACCCGATATTCGAAAATCTGCCGCGCAGGACGCATCCCCGTTCTGCTATTCCAGGAAAGCCGCCAGGTTCGCCAGGGTTGAAGCCATCCCTTGCGCATGATCCTCGGCCGAGATTCCGGGCGGCACATCGAACGCCTCGATCGTCACCTCCGTTCCGCCCGGGACCGGACGGAGCGACCAGGTCATCGTCATCGTGCCGGCAAAGGCCGGATCGTCCGACTCGAAGTCGGCGGTCTGGACGATGCGTTCGCCGGGGATCAATTCGACCAACTGCCCCTCCACCGTATCGGCATCAGCCGAACTCTTGCCCGCGGTCACGTGCTCGCCGGTAAAGGTCAGGGTCAAGCGATAGCGCCCACCGGGCCATGGCTCGAAGCGATCGAATTTTCCGGTCATCCCGGTGGGTGGCAACCACCGCGCCTGGGCGTCGGGATCGATGAACGCATCATAGATCGCCTCGGGCGTGGCGTGGATGATCCGGCTGGCGCTATCGATCCGTCCCGGCACGATCAATCCTCGGTCCATTTGGGCGGCAAGGGGAATAGGGTCACGAACCGCTCGGCGAGCGAACGGTCTCCTTCGACCGTGACCAGGCCCAATTTCTCGCCTTCCGCAATCGGCACACCACCATAGGTCAGCGCAGCAAATCCGCGCGGGGTCGAGGTGAAGACGATATCCGCCTCCACCGGCTCGGTACGCGTCACCTGAAAGCTGCTATTGGCGAGTTCGGTGGTGAACACCTCATCGCCCAGCCGGAACCCGATCCTGGCGACCATCCCCGCCGAGCGTTCCGCCGACAACATGGTGCGGAACGACAGCATCAACGACGCCGCCGACAAAGGCAGCGACGGATCGTGCGCGGGCGATCGCGTCGCCCAGCGGCCGAGCTCCTGGATCGCCGTCTCGCTTTCATAGCCCCAGCGAGTCAGCTCGTAGATCTGGACCGAGGCGGGCGGCGGCAGCTTGCGCTTCTGGAGGATGCCGGCGGCTTCCATGCCTTCGAGCCGCTGGGTCAGCACATTGGCGCTGATGCCGTTGAGCGCGCCTTTGAGCTCACCGAAGCGCCGGCCGCCGAACATCAGCTCGCGAACGATCAACAGAGACCAGCGTTCGCCCACCAATTCGAGCGCCATCGCGGTACCGCAGGCATCGTCATACCACCGTTTTTCCACCATATTTTCCAGTTTAGTCACTTTTTATAACTTCATGGTTGCTTTTTGTAACTGGAGTCGGCATAAAAGTCAAGTCAGCCGATTCGCCAACCCCTTGGCGGTCCCGGCTTTAGGGAGAGAAGAGATGGCCAAGATGATTTTCATGAACCTGCCCGTCGCCGATGTCGCCAAGGCAACTGCCTTTTACGAAGCGATCGGGTTCGAGAAGAATCCGCAGTTCAGCAACGAGCAGGCATCGTGCATGGTTTGGTCGGACGCGATCCACGTGATGCTGCTCGACCATGGTTTCTACCGGACCTTCACGACCAAAGAGATCGCCGACACGCACAAGACCAGCGCCGCGCTGATCGCCGTGTCGCGCGACAGCCGCGCCGAAGTCGATGCGATCACCGACGCCGCTATCGCCGCCGGCGGACGCCAGACGCGCGCCACCGAGGACGGCGGCTTCATGTACGCTCGCCCGTTCGAGGATCTCGACGGCCATATTTTCGAGCCGATTTACATGGACATGGCAGCGTTCCCCGCCGCGATGAACGATCAGCATGAGGGCGTCGCGGCCTGAGCGCCGCACCCCTCCCCCAAAGGAGATTTACGATGCCCGAACGTTTCCGCCCCTGGATTGCCGGCCTTTTCTGGTTCGCCGTGACCGGCATCGTCATCCTCGACTACCCGGCGCTCGCCGGCATGCCGATCGTCGCGTGAAGGAGGATCACATGACCAAGCCCGTCATCACTGCCTATAAATGGGTCCCGCCGTTCGCGCAGGGCCTGGTTCGGGATACTCGCGCACGCTGGGCGTTCGAGGAGGTCGGGATCGATTATGACGTCGACGTCATCGACCTGCCCTATGCCAAGTCGGAAGCGCATCGCCGTTTTCAGCCGTTCGGTCAGATCCCGACCTATTCGGACGGCAAGGTCGAGATCTTCGAATCGGGCGCGATCGTGCTCCATATCGCAAGCCTGGCACCCGGGCTTCTGCCCGACGATGCCGCCCGAAGCGCCGCCGCAGTGCAGTGGGCGATCGCCGCGCTCAACTCGATCGAGCCGTTCGTCCAGCAGCTCGCTGTGGTCGACGTGTTCGAAGCGGATCGCGACTGGTCCAAGGCTCGGCGACCCAAGGTGATCGACGATCTCAAGGCACGCTTGGGCGACCTCGAAGCCGCGCTGGATAGGAAGGAGTGGCTCGACGGTGTCGGCTTTACGGCCGGAGACCTGATGATGGTGTCCGTGCTCCGCGCCCTGCGCGGTACCGGCATCCTCGACGAATTGCCCGCGCTTGCCGCCTATGTCGCCCGCGGCGAAGCGCGACCCGCCTTCAACCGGGCGCTTGCCGATCACATGGCGGTGTTCGCCAACGCGGCCTGAGCCGCACGTTATTGGGAGACATCTTATGGCTACCACCTATCGGGCCGCTTCGGCGGCACCGACCCCGCGCACGCTCCAGCTCTGGACCGGCCGCATCCTGACTGCCCTGGTCATCCTCTTCCTAGGTGCCGATGCCGCGGGCAAGCTGATCGCCCCGATGACGATGATCGCACACAGTCCGCCGCTTGGCCTTCCCGCCACATCCGGCTTCTATCGACTGCTGGGGGCAATCCTGGGCCTCGCGACGGCGCTTTACGCCTGGCAGCGCACGGCATTGCTCGGCGCCATCCTGCTAACCGCTTATTTGGGCGGCGCCGTGGCGACACATTTGCGGGTCGGAAGCCCGCTGTTCGGCTACACGCTGTTCGGCGTGTATGTCGGGATCATGCTATGGGGTGGATTGTGGCTGCGCGACTCCCGCATCCGCGCATTGCTGCCCCTGAATCGTTGACCAAAACAACAAAAAGGAGAGGCATCATGACCTATGTGCAAGGCTTCATCATTCCGGTGAAGCAGGACCACAAACGGGCCTATCTCGACATGGCGAAGAAGGCCGCGCCGGTCTTCGCCGAATATGGTGCGATCACCACAGTCGAATGCTGGGGCGACGACATCCCAGACGGCAAGCGCACCGACATGAAGCGCGCGGTCCAGGCCGAACCGGACGAAAAGATCGTCTTTTCCTGGGTCCGCTGGCCGGACAAGGCGACCTGTGACGCGGCGTCCGAAAAGCTGATGGCCGACGAGCGCATGCAGCCGGATGGCGAGTTGCCGTTCAACCCGCAACGGATGATCTATGGCGGGTATGAGCCGGCCTATGAAGGCGGCGATGGCGGCAGTTTCGGCTTCGTCGACGGGATCGTCGCGCCGACCTCTTCGGATAAGGCAGCCTTTGTCGAGCACGCACGGAAGATCTCCGCCTACTTCCTCAAGAAGGGCGCGACGCGCATCGTCGATGCCTGGGGTGTCGACGTGCCTGATGGCAAGGTCACCGACTTCAAGCGCGCGGTCGCGGCCGAGGATGGCGAGACGGTGATCTTCGGCTGGGTCGAATGGCCCGACAAATCGACCCGCGACGCCGCCTTCGCCGGGATGATGGACGACCCCGACATCCAGGCCGCGCCGCCCGCTTTCGACATGCAGCGCGCGATCTTCGGCGGCTTTGTGCCGATCCTCGACACCGATCACCAATAACGATCATCAACAGGAGAGAGATCATGGCTACCCGAACCGGAATGCCGATCTGGTATGAACTGATCACCACCGATGTCGACGCCGCCAAGACCTTCTATGGCGACATCGTCGGCTGGACGACGACCACTTTTCCGTCGCCTGCGGGCGGCACACCCTACAACATCTTCAATTATGGCGATGTCGGCGTCGGCGGGCTGATGACCGTGCCCGCCGAAATGCAGAGCGGCCCGGCCTGGTTTGCCTATTTCCACGTCGAGGACGTCGATGCCAAGGTGGCTGAGACCAAAGCGGCCGGCGGCCAGACGTACATGCCGGCGACCGATCTGCCCGGCGTGGGGCGGATTGCGATGGTTTCCGATCCGCAGGGCATCGCGTTCTACCTGATGGCGCCCGACCCCTCGATGGGTGACCGGGAAAGCACGAGCTTCTCGGCCAGCCTGCCCGGTCGTTGCAGCTGGAACGAACTCGTCACCAGCGATCAGAAGGCGGCACTACCCTTTTACTCGTCGCTGCTCGGCTGGACTTCCACCGAAGCGATGCCGATGGGCGAGATGGGCGACTACACTTTCATCGATTGCGGCGACTCCCGGCTGGGCGCGATGATGGACCGCGCGAGCCCCGATCAACCGCTCAAATGGACCTTCTATTTCGCCATTCCCGATGTCGACGCTGCCGTCGACAAGGTGAAGGCAGGCGGTGGCAATGTCATCATGGGGCCGATGGATGTCCCCGGAGGCCAGCGCATCATCATCGCAGTCGACCCGCAAGGTGCGTCGGTCGGTTTTGTTTCAGGAGAACGGCAATGAGCAAGATGGCAATCTGTTTGTGGTTCGACCGCGGCGAAGCCCGCAAGGCGGCGGAATTCTACGCGGCGACCTTCCCCGACAGCCATGTCGGTGCACCGCATGAAGCGGCGGCCGACTATCCCGGCGGCAAGGCCGGCGACGAACTGACGGTGGAATTCACCGTCCTTGGCCAGGCGTTCCTGGGGTTGAACGGCGGTCCCAATTTCAAGCCCAACGAAGCGGTCAGCTTCCAGGTCTATACCGACGATCAGGAGGAAACCGACCGCTACTGGAATGCGATCGTCGGCAATGGCGGCGCGGAAAGCGCGTGCGGCTGGTGCAAGGACCGCTGGGGTTTCTCATGGCAGATCACGCCGCGCGCGCTGATGGCGGGGATGAGCGATCCCGACCGCGCCACGGCCAAGCGTGTGATGGACGCGATGATGACGATGAAGAAGATCGACATCGCCACGATCGAGCGCGCCCGCGCTGGGGAGTTGGTGGAATGAGCGGTGGCGAATACGAACTGTCGATCGAACGCCTGATCGACGCGCCGGTCGAGGCGGTGTGGAAGGCCTATACCGACCATCTGCCCGACTGGTTCTGCCCCAAGCCATGGCGTGCCGAAGTGGTGGCGATGGACTTGCGCGCCGGCGGCCGCGCCGCGACCACGATGCACGGCCCGAACGGCGAAGTGATGCCCAACGAAGGCATCTATCTCGAGGTCGAGCCGTTGCGGAAGATAGTCTTCACCGACGCTTTTCGCGAAGGCTGGATTCCGCAGGGACCGTTCATGGTCGGCGTCTTCGAATACACGCCCGAAGGCGACAAAACGCGCTTTCGTGCCAGCGCGCGCCACTGGACCAAGGAAGCGTTCGAGCAACACCAGGCGATGGGCTTCGAGCAAGGCTGGTCGATCATGGCCGAACAGCTCGAAGAGGTCTCCAAGGGGCTGACGGAGAAGGCCGATGCGTAAGATCGTCGGCACCGTCTTCGTCTCGCTCGACGGCGTGATGCAGGCACCGGGAGGGGTGAACGAGGATATTACCGGCGGCTTTAAGCATGGCGGTTGGCAGTTCAAGTTCCCCGACCCCGCGGCCGATGCTACGCTGGGCGCCGCGTTCGACGGTTATGACCTGCTGCTCGGGCGAAGGACGTACGACATCTTCGCCGCTTACTGGCCGTATGTCGAAGGCGAGGAAGCCCAACTGGGCGAGACCTTCACGAACGCCGGCAAGTATGTCCTGACGCGCGGCGATCAGCCGCTCGAATGGGAAAACAGCCACCGGTTGAAGGGCATGGACGACGTCGCCACCTTGAAGCAGGGCGACGGCCCCGATCTGATGATCTGGGGGTCGAGCGAAATCTATCCCGGCCTGTTGTCGGCCGGACTGCTCGATCGGCTGACGGTGATGATCTACCCCCTGACCCTGGGCGACGGCAAAAGGCTGTTTGGCGACGGCACGCCCGCGGGCGCGCTGAAGATGGTCGACCACCAGGTCACGCCTGCCGGCACGATCATCGCGACCTACGAACCCGTTGGCCCGATCCCCGACGGCGCGTCGGTGCCGCCGATCGATACGGCACGCGAGGCGGAACGACAGCGTCGGATGCAGGAAGGGACGTGGTGATGCCGGCCAAACCGCTCGACATCGCCTTCTCGGCGCCGCTGCAGAAAAGCAGGGCCAAGGGCGGCTGGTATTATCTCATTTGGCCCGAATCGGTCGCGACGTTCGGCACGCGCGGGCTGGTCAAAATACGCGGCCGGATCGGTGATGAACCGTTCGAAAGCGCATTCATGGCGATGGGCGGCGGCGTCCATAAGCTGCCGGTCAAGAAAGACGTCGTTCGCCGGCGCAACCTGGTCGAAGGCGACCCGGTCGAGATCCGGCTCGACGCGCGACTGAGCTGAACGAAACGGACGAAATTCGCGTCGCTTCAGCGCGAACGGCACGCTAAGCGGGCGGGGATGCATGGTCGTCCCCGCCCGTTTCCTGTCGCGATCCTGATCGGGCTGGCCGCGCAAGCCTTGTTTCTATGGGGTGTCACGATCCCGTCGAAAATCGTGTTCGACGAAATCCACTACGTGCCCGCCGCCCGTGCCCTGCTCGCTTTGTCGGGGCCGGTCAACACCGAACATCCCCTGCTCGCCAAGGAGTTCATCGCCGCCGGGATCGCGCTATTCGGCGACAATAGTTTCGGTTGGCGCTTCTTCTCGACGGTTGCCGGCGCGGCGACGGTGATGGGCGTATTTGCCATCCTGTGGCTGCTCTATCGTCGCATGCGCCCGGCGGTGATGGGCGCGATCTTCGCGTTGCTCAATTTCACCACCTATATCGAGGCGCGGATCGCGATGATCGATCCGTTCCTAGCCGCCTTCACGCTCTGGGGGATCGCGTCGATGTTGTGGGCGATGCGCGCGCCCGCCGGTAAGGCGTGGCCGCGCTGGATCCTGTCGGCCGTGCTGTTCGGCCTGGCCGTCGGCACAAAATGGGCGGCCATCCCCTATGTCGCCTGGGCGGGCATCGGCTTCCTGGCCTTGCGCTGGCGCGACGCAGCAAAGGCGAAGCGGCCACTCTCGACACTATGGTCGGGCCGCGATCAGCTACACTGGTCGGGGCTCGCCGCGATCCCGGCGCTCGCCGTATTCGGACTGGTTTCGATCGCGGTCTATTTTCTAACCTTCGCGCCGGCCTTCTTCTACCACGACCAGCCGCTGACGCTCGCCGATCTGCTGCCCTTCCAGGACATGATGTACCGCGAGCAGACCCAGGTCCTCCCCCACCACACCTATCAATCGGCGTGGTGGAGCTGGCCGCTGATGATCCGCCCGATCTGGTATTTCTACGAGCCGTCGGACGGGGCGACGCGCGGCATCCTTATGATCGGCAATCCGGTGATCTTGTGGGGCGGCTTGCTGGCGGTGATCGCCTGCTTATGGGGTTGGCTGCGCGCGCGCGATCCCAAGCTGCTATTCGCCGCGGGCTTATGGATGGCGAGCTACCTGATCTGGGCGATCATCCCCAAGTCGCTGGGATTCTTCTATTATTATTACCTGCCCTCGATCTTCCTGTGCATCGCGCTGGCCGCCGCGTTCGATCATTTCGGCAAGGGCAAGCTACAGCATTGGGACGAGGGGTTCGCGATCCTGGCGTTCGGCATCGCCGTTTATTTCTTCCCGATCATCTCCGCTGCAGGGCTGTCGGGCGAACAGGCATTCATGCACTGGATGTGGTTTTCCACTTGGCCCTAGCGGAATAGCGGATGCTATTCCGCTAGGGCCAAGTCGGCCGGCGGCGCGTAGCGCCGACCGACGGCGCGGATTAACTCCGCGCCGTCCCACGGCCTTCCACTACTTCACCTCATTCGCCTGCGTGAACACCACGCGCCACCGTCCGTCCCGCTTTGCCCAGACGTCGACAAACCGAGCATGCGCCGTAATCGGCTTGCCGCGATCGAACCCCTTGGCATCGACCATCCCGCCGAGCACGGCGCTATCCGACCACACCCGGCGGACCTTCAGCGAGAGGGCGACATAGGTCGTCCTGCTGCCTGGCGCGGTCGCCTCGGCGATATATTGCGCCTTGGTCTGGTTCTTTCCGTTCGACCCCGCGAGGATGTAATCGTCGGCGAGCAGCCGTTCGAGCTCGGCACGGTTGGCCTTGAATTGCGCGAGATCGTAAGCGGTCGCCGCCGCAGCGAGATCGCGCGGCAACCTGCGATAATCGGCGCCTTGGGGGCCTGTCTGCGCCGATGCCGCGGCCAATGTCAGGGACGTGCCGATGAGCCAGATTACCGACCGCATGATTCCACTCCCGAGCAATGTAGGTGCAAGGGTAGCGGGACGGCTCAACGCGGCAATGACCCGCGAGGTCATGGCCGACGATGCGCGACTAAGCCTCCGTGTTGCCCGCCGGACGAGTGAGTACCTGGAGGAAATGAGTACACGGCAACGTCAGGTCGGCGGCGTGATGGACCAGCCATAGCATCATCGTTACGCCGGTCAGCGGGCGATACGCCAATGCCGCCGATTGCAGGTTGCACAAGGATTCCGCCAGCACCATCACGCCGATCCCGGCTGCGGTCAGCCCGAACAAGGTCGACACGTCGCTCACCACCTGGGCGACATTGGGCTCGACGCCGCGTTCGCGCATCAGCGCCATCAACTCGCCGGTAAACAGGCTGCGTTCGGTGGAATAGAAGACCATCGGTTCGCCGGCAAGGTCGACGAGGTCGACCGTTTCCTGCGCCGCCAGCCGATGATCGGGCGGCACCCCGACGAATAGACGCTCGCGGAGGAAAGGCTGCGCGATCAGACCGCGCGGCAAAACGGGTTTCTCGCGGCTGCGCATGAAGCCGATGTCGAGCAGCCGGTCGTCGATATCCTCGACCTGGGCGCTGCCCGACGCCTCTCGCAGGACGAGCTTCACGTCGGGATAGAGACTGCGGAATTCGGCGATCGCGCGCGCGATCTCGGGAATGAACGGGGCCGAGGCGTTGAACCCGATCGCCAGCTCGCCAAGCTCGCCGCGCGCTGCGCCGCGCGCGACCGCCATGGCGTGCTCGGCCTGGCGCAACGTCGCGCGCGCGGCGTCGAGGAACAGCTTGCCGGCAGGAGTCAACGCGACGCTGCGACTGGTGCGATCGAGCAAGCGTACCTGCAGCTCGTCTTCCAATGCCCGGATTTGCTGACTGAGCGGCGGCTGCGAAATGCCGAGATGCTTCGCCGCGCGTGCGAAGTGCAGGTCCTCCGCGACGCGGACGAAATAGCGCAGGTGACGTAACTCCATGATTGACACGTAATAAATATCAATCATGCCGTAAACAATATTGGACAGTCGCGACTGCCGCGCCCACTTCGCCGCAACGCAGCACCGGCTTGCCACCGGTGCCATCACCAGATCGCCGACGGTGCCCCCCGCCCCCCACCGGCAGTCGAGCATGGGAATCGCCGATGATCGGAATCGTCCGCATAGCGCTGACGCGACCGCTGACCTTCGTGGTCATGGCCATTCTGATCGCACTCATCGGCGTACTAACCGCGGTGCGGACCCCGGTCGATATCTTCCCCAATATCCGCGTGCCGGTGATCGCGGTCGCCTGGCAATATAGCGGCCTGCCGCCCGATCAGATGTCGGGGCGCATCATCACGCCCTTCGAACGCGTGCTGACGACCACGGTCAACGATATCGATCATATCGAGAGCCAGTCGATGCCCGGCATCGGCGTGACCAAGATCTATTTCCAGCCGGGCGCCGATATCCGCACCGCCACCGCGCAGGTGACCAGCGTATCGCAAACCGTGCTGAAGCAGCTGCCGCCGGGCGTCACCCCGCCGCTGATCCTGAACTACAACGCCTCGACCGTGCCGATCCTGCAGCTCGCTTTGTCGGGCAAGGGTCTGTCGGAAGGCAAGATGTTCGACCTGGCGCAGAACCAGGTCCGCCCCGGCCTGGTCACGGTGCCGGGCGCGGCGATCCCCTATCCCTCGGGCGGGCGCCAGCGCCAGATCCAGGTCGATCTCGATCCCGCCGCGCTGCAATCCAAGGGGCTGTCGGCGCAGGACGTCGGCAACGCCATCGCCGCGCAGAACCAGATCAATCCGGTCGGTTTCGCCAAGATCGGCAGCTTCCAATACAGCGTCGCGCTCAACAACGCGCCGGGGTCGGTCGAGGAACTCAACAACCTGCCGGTCAAGGTGGTGAACGGCGCCACCATCTATATGCGCGACGTCGCGCACGTCCGCGACGGATCGGCCCCGCAGACCAATGTCGTCCATGTCGACGGGTCGCGATCGGTGCTGATCACCGTGCTCAAGAACGGTGCCACCTCGACCTTGGCGATCGTCCAGGGGATCAAGGACGCGCTGCCCAACATCCAAGCGACATTGCCGGGCGCGCTCAAGATCGTGCCGGTCGGGGACCAGTCGCTGTTCGTCAAAGCGGCGGTCGAAGGCGTCATCAAGGAAGGCGCGATCGCCGCCGCCCTCACCTCGGTGATGATCCTGCTGTTCCTCGGATCATGGCGATCGACGGTGATCATCGCGATCTCGATTCCGCTGGCGATCCTGGGCGCGATCATTGCGCTGGCTGCGACCGGCAATACGCTCAACATCATGACCCTGGGTGGCCTGAGCCTGGCGGTCGGCATCCTGGTCGACGACGCCACGGTGACGATCGAGAACATCAATTGGCACCTCGAACAGGGCAAATCGGTGTTCGCCTCGATCATGGACGGCGCGGCGCAGATCGTGACCCCGGCCTTCGTCTCGTTGCTGTGCATTTGCATCGTGTTCGTGCCGATGTTCTTCCTGCCCGGCGTCGCCGGCTTCCTGTTCGTGCCAATGGCGTTGGCGGTGGTGTTCGCGATGATCATGTCGTTCATCCTGTCGCGCACCTTAGTGCCGACCATGGCGAATTATTTGCTGAAGCCGCACGCCAGCGATGTCCACGCCGCCGGAAAGCCCGACTCGCGCAATCCGCTGGTCCGCTTCCAGCGCGGCTTCGAGAGCCGGTTTGAGCGCCTGCGTAAGAATTACGGTGCGCTACTCGAACGCGCGCTTGCCACACCGCGACCGTTCATCATCGGCTTTCTGGCGTGTGTCGCGCTGTCATTCCTGCTGGTGCCGTTCCTGGGCGAGAATTTCTTCCCATCGGTCGATGCCGGACAGATGGCACTCCATGTCCGTGCCCCGGTCGGATCGCGGATCGAGGATACGTCGGCGCAATTCGACCGGATCGAACAGCGCATCCGTCAGATCATCCCGGCGAACGAATTGGTGTCGGTGGTCGACAATATCGGCCTGCCGGTCAGCTCGATCAACACGACCTATAACAATTCGGGCACGGTGGGCCCGCAGGACGGCGACATCCTGATCCAGCTGACCAAGGATCACCGGCCGACCGACGATTATGTCCGCATGCTGCGCGAGCAATTGCCGCATGATTTTCCCGGCTCGACCTTCTCGTTCTTGCCTGCCGACATCACCAGCCAGATCCTGAACTTCGGCGCCCCCGCCCCGATCGACGTCGCGATTTCCGGCAAGGATGGGGACGGCAATGCCGCGTTCGCGCGCGAGGTGCTGCGCCGGATCACCGCGATCCCCGGCGTCGCCGACGCGCGCATCCAACAATCGGCGCGCTATCCGCAGCTCGATGTCGATGTCGACCGCAGCCGGATCGGGCAGTATGGCTTGACCGAGCGCGACGTGACCAACAGCCTGGGTAGTTCGCTCGCCGGCACCTCGCAGACCGCCCCGGTCTATTTCCTCGATCCGGCAAGCGGCGTGTCCTATCCGGTGGTGGCGCAGACGCCGGAATATCAGGTCGGGTCGATCAGCGACCTCGCCAACGTGCCGGTATCGGCCGCGGGCGCAAGCAGCCAGATCATCGGCGGCATCGCCACGATCGGCCGCTCCTACGCACCGACGGTCGTCTCGCACTATAATATCGCACCGGTGGTCAATGTATTCGCCACGACCAACGGGCGCGATCTCGGCGCGGTCGCCGGCGACATCAACAGCGTGCTCAAGGATATGAAGGCGAAGACGCCGAAAGGCACGACCGTCACCTTGCGCGGCCAATATGCGACGATGAATGCCGCCTTCTCCGGCTTGGCCTTCGGCCTGCTCGGCGCGATCGTGCTGATCTATTTGCTGATCGTGGTGAACTTCCAGTCGTGGCTCGATCCGTTCGTGATCGTCACCGCTCTGCCCGGCGCGCTTGCCGGGATCGTTTGGATGCTGTTTGCGACTGGCACGACCTTGTCGGTCCCGGCACTGACCGGCGCGATCATGTGCATGGGCGTCGCCACCGCCAACTCGATCCTGGTGGTCAGTTTCGCGCGCGAGCGGCTGGCGGAGCTGGGCGACGCCACCGCGGCGGCGCTCGATGCCGGCATGGTCCGCTTCCGCCCGGTGCTGATGACCGCGCTGGCGATGATCATCGGCATGTTGCCGATGGCGCTCGGGCTCGGCGAAGGTGGCGAGCAGAATGCCCCGCTCGGTCGCGCGGTGATCGGCGGCCTGATGGTCGCGACTTTCGCCACCCTGATGTTCGTTCCCGTAATCTTCAGCCTCGTCCATCGGCGTCACGCCGAAAAGGCGGACGCGGCCCCCAAGCTGGAGGAAGCCTATGCCTGACGGCGATGGCCCCAATCTGAAACGCACCGGCATCATCGCCGCGGTCGCCGCCATTGCGGTGGTCGGCATCGGCATCGGCACCCGCGTGCATTCGCAAGCCCAACTCGCGACCTGGACGCACGACCAGTCGACCCCGACGGTCAGCGTGATCCATGCCAAGCCGAGCGCCGCGACGACCGCCTTGACGCTCCCCGCGACGCTCCAGGCGCTGCAGAGCGCACCGATCTACGCGCGGACCAGCGGCTATGTCCGCAAATGGTTCGTCGATATCGGCGATCCGGTGCGCCCGGGTCAGTTGCTCGCGGTGATCGACGCGCCCGAGGTGGACCAGCAGCTCGCCGCCGCGCGCGCCGACCTTCAGACCGCGCGCGCCAATCAGCAACTGGCCGCGACCACCGCAACGCGCTGGCAGACGATGCTCGGCAAGGACGCGGTGTCGAAGCAGGAAACCGACGAGAAGGTCGGCGACCTGGCGGCCAAGTCGGCGGTCGCCAACGCGGCGCGCGCCAATGTCGGCCGACTGCAATATCAGCAGGGTTTCACCCGGCTGACCGCGCCGTTCGCCGGCGTGGTGACGACGCGGTCGACCGATATCGGCGCGCTCGTCACCGCGGGCAGCGCCGCCAGCGCGCCGCTGTTCACCGTGTCGGACGTCAGCAAGATCCGCGCCTTCGTGAAAGTGCCCCAGGCCTATTCGGCGCAGGTCCATCCCGGCATGGAAATCGAGCTGAGCCTGCCCGAATATGCCGGCCGCACGTTCAAGGCGGTGATGACGCGGTCAGCCGGCGCGGTCGACACCGGTTCGGGCACCGTCCTGGTCGAACTGCTCGCCGACAATGGCGACCGCGCATTGAAGCCCGGCGCCTATTCGCAGGCGACCTTCCCGATCAGCGGCGCAGGCAATGCCGTCGAGCTTCCCGCTAGCGCGATGATCATCGGCAAGAACGGCACCCAGGTCGCGGTGCTCGGTGCGGGTGGCAAGGTTCAACTCAAGACCGTGACGATTGGCCGCGACCTCGGCGACCGCGTCCAGATCAGCGCCGGCCTGACGCCCGCCGACCAGGTGATCGACAACCCGCCCGATTCGATCCAGTCGGGCGACAAGGTGCAGGTCGCGCGCAGTGGTAAATAGGCCTCTCCTCGCCCTCTCGCTGGCGTTGCTTGGCGGATGTTCGCTGGCGCCGACCTATCAGCGCCCGGCGATCAGTACGCCCGCCACCTTCAAGGAAGGGCCTTGGCAGCCCGCCGGGAGCGATATCGCGCCATCCGGCAAATGGTGGGAAGCGTTCGGCGATCCCGCGCTGACGGCGCTCGAGGAACGGATCGACAAAGGCAATTTCGACCTCGCCGCCGCTTCCGCCCGCTATCAGCAGGCATTGGGCGCAGCGCGGCAGGCGCGCGGCGACCTGTTCCCGCAAGTCGGCGCTTCGACCAGCATCGAGCGCCAGCGTCAGTCGGCCAATCGTCCCAACAGTCCGGGCCGGGCCAGTACTTTCACCGACAAGGCGATCGGCGCCTCGCTCTCCTACGAGCTCGACCTGTTCGGTCAGGTGCGCAACCGCGTCGCCGCGGGCGACGCGTCGGCGAAAGCGGCAGCGTTCGATGTCGACGGCATCCGGCTCGGGCTGCAAACCCAGCTCGCCTCGACCTATTTCGATTTGCGCGGGCTCGATGCGCGGATCACGCTGCTCAAGCAGACGGTCGATTCCTACCAGCGCGCCTTCGACCTGACCGATACGCGTCATTCGGGCGGGATCGCCTCGGGGATCGACGTCAGCCGCGCACAGACGCAATTGTCGAGCGCCAAATCGGAGCTATCGACCGTCGAGATCGACCGCGCGCAGGACGAGCACGCCATCGCCGTGCTGATCGGCGAAGCGCCGGAAACTTTCAGCATCGCCGTTGCCGATCAGCAACCACGGCCGCCGGTGATCGCCGCCGGCCTGCCCTCGACCCTGCTCGAGCGGCGTCCCGACATCGCCGCCGCCGAGCGCCGAGTCGCCGCCGCCAATGCCGATATCGGCGTCGCGAAGGCCGCCTTGTTCCCCAATATCAGCTTGGGTGGCGCGGTGGGCTATGAAGCAGCCGGCGGCAGCTGGCTGAGCGCGCCGAGCACGTTCTGGGCACTCGGGCCATTGCAGGCGGTCCTGTCGATCTTCGACGGCGGCAAGCGCCGCGCCGGGGTCAAGATTGCGCGCGCGCAATATGACGAGGCGGCCGCCAATTACCGCCAGACCGTGCTCACCGCATTCCGCGAAGTCGAAGACGATCTGGCGGCGCAGCGCTTGCTCATCGCGGGAGAAGCGGACCAGGCGGAGGCGACGCGCGCGGCGGAGCGGACGCGCGATCTCGCCTTGACCCGGTATCACGACGGGGCGTCGGACTATCTCGAGGTCGTGCTCGCACAAACGGCGGCTTTGGATGCCGAGCGTGGCCTGTTGCAGTTGCGCGCGCGGCAATTGCAGGTGGCGAGCGATACGTTCCGGGCGTTGGGTGGGGGATTGGGGGCTAGCGCGTCGCGTTGATCCTCGGGCGCGCGGCGCGAAGTGAATTCGCGCCGTCGGTCGGCGCTTTGCGCCGCCGGCCGGGCTCGGCGCCGGGCGCGAAATAGCGGGGCTATTCCAATGCGCCGAGCCTAATACCTCCCCCACACAAACTTGCTCGACAGCGCGTAGTTCCACACCGCGCCGATCAGCACGCCGACCATCGCCGACGCCGCCCAGCCGCTGTCGCGGAAATCGTGCAGGAACCCGGCCACGCCGATATTGGCGACCAACCCCACCGCGCACACCGCGCAGAACGAAATCCAGCCGTCGATCAGCTGGCGCACGCCCTTCAGCCGGCGATCGCGATAGGTCAGCGCGTTGTTGAGGAAGAAATTGCCCGTCATCGCAGCGATGGCGGCGATGATCTGGCTGGTCAGGAAATGCACGTTCAGCACGAACATCGCGAAAGTCAGCACCGCCATGTGCACGCCGACGCCGATCGCGCCGATCGCCGAGAACATCGCAAAACGCACCGGGATGACGCGCCCGAACATGCGGTCGTAGAGCGCGATCAGATATTCCATCGCGACGACGTGATCGAGCTTGCTCTCGCCCTCGGTGCGGACGCGGAACGTATAAGGCAGCTCGCGGAAATGGAGCGGGCGCGGCGACCCGGTCATGATGTCGAGCAGGATCTTGAAGCCGATCGCAGCGAGGCGCGGCGCGAGATTGCGTACGATCTCGGTGCGGATCATGAAGAAGCCGCTCATCGGGTCGCTGAGATCGGCCTCGAGCACATGCCGCGCGAGCCTGGTCGCCAATGCCGATTTGGCGACGCGGTCCTTGTCCCACTCGCCCGTCCCGCCGCCATCGATGAAACGCGAGCCGATCACCACGTCCAGCGTTGGATCCTCGTGCAGCGCCTTGGCCATCGCCGGCAGGATCGTCTCGTCATGCTGCAGATCGCCATCGATCACCGCGACCAAGGGCGCGGCTGTCGCCAGCATCCCTTCGATACAGGCCGAGGACAGCCCTCGCCGCCCGATCCGCTGGATCACTCGTACGCGGCGATCGACCCGGCCCAATTCGCGCGCCGCGTCCGCGGTGCCGTCGGGACTATCGTCGTCGACGAAGATCGCTTCCCAGGCGATGTCCTTCAACGCCTGATGGAGCTTCGCGATCAGCCGCGGCACGTTGCGGCGTTCGTTGAAGGTCGGAATGACGACCGCGAGGTCGAGCAGATCGCTCACAGGCGGACGAGGATCGCGTCGCCCATCGCCGTCGTCGACAGCGTGCCGCCCAAATCCGCGGTGCGCGCGCCGCCCGCAATCGCCTTGCCCACCGCGGCCTCGATCCGGTCCGCCGCTGCCGCCATGTCAAGCGAATGCCGCAGCATCATTGCCGCCGACAGGATCGTCGCGCACGGATTGGCCTTGCCCTGCCCGGCAATGTCGGGAGCCGAGCCGTGGATCGGCTCGTACATCCCCAGGCTCGACCGCCAGCTCGACAGCGAAGCCGAAGGCAGCATGCCGATCGATCCTGCGCACATGCTCGCCTGGTCCGACAGGATGTCGCCGAACAGATTGCCGGTGACGATGACGTCGAACTGCCCAGGATTGCGCACCAACTGCATCGCGGCATTGTCGACATACATGTGAGTCAACTCGATATCGTCATAGTCCTCGGAGACTTCGTTGACGATGTCGCGCCACAGCTGCGACGTTTCGAGGACATTGGCTTTGTCGACCGAGCACAATTTGCCGCGGCGGCGGCGCGCGGTCTCGAACCCGACGCGGGCGATGCGTTCGACCTCGGTCTCGTCATAGCGCATCATGTCGTGTCCTTCGCGCACGCCACCGAGCCCGACGCGCCGGCCCTTCTCGCCGAAATAGACGTCGCCGGTCAGTTCGCGCACGATCACCATGTCGATCGCGCCGGCGATCTCAGGCTTGAGCGGCGAGGCGTCCTCCAACCCCGGGGTCAGCTTGGCCGGACGCAGATTGGCGAACAGGCCGAGTTCGCGGCGCAGGCCGAGGATCGCGGCTTCGGGTCGCAACCGGCGTTCGAGCGCGTCGAATTGCGGATCGCCGACCGCGCCGAACAGGATCGCGTCGGCGCGTTTGGCGAGGTCGAGCGTCGTCGCGGGCAGCGGATTGCCCGCCTGCAGATAGGCCTGGCCGCCGACCGGCGCCTCCTCGAACGTCAGGTCGAGCGCCAGCGCGTCGAGTACGCGGCGCGCTTCTGCGATGACTTCGGGTCCGATTCCATCCCCAGGCAACAAGGCGATCAACGGCACGCGACTTCCTTTCATTCGACGCGCCCGCCTTTGCCGGGACGAGCGCCGTCACGCAACCGCGCGCTTGAGCCTTTCGATCAAGCGCGCACGCGCGGCCAATGCCTCGGCGCGGCGATCGGTCAACAGATGCGTCTCGATCTCGCGGCCCGTCAGCGCCAGCGCGGCGATGATCTCGGGCCAGCCGGATTCGCCGCTCACCGCCGGCGACTGGCCGACGCCATAGCCAAGCTCTGCCAGCAGCAGATCCTCATACCGCACCAATGCCACCGCCCAGCCGCGCGCGGCGGGCGCTGCCTCGATCGCGCCGATCATGCCATCGAGCGCGCCGTAGAGCCGCGGATAAGGCTGGCTTTCAGGCAGCGCGATTGCGGTCAACGCGGTCACCCATTCGAGCGCGGCGCTCGCCAGCGGTTCGGAATAAAGCGGGGCGCGGCTGTGGATCAATTCGACCGTCAGCCCGGCAAGCTGATCTTCGGTCCGCGCCCGCCACTCCCCCACAACGAGATTGGCCGGCTGCAACACCGGCCGCAGCGCCCGCGACCGCCCGCCGCGCACATAGCCCGCGATCATCCCCGCCTCGCGCGTCAGGCAGCGCACCACTGCATTATGCTCGCCATGCTGGCGGACCGACAGGACCAAGGCTTGCGCGCGGAGATGCATGACGGCGGGGTAGAGCGAGCCAGCGGATCACGCCAGCCCGGTGAGCACTCGCTAAAGCCGCCGTGTCGTCCATTGCGGATGGCCATCGGGCGTCATCTCGATGTCGTTCACCTCGATCGGGTCGCTGCCGGTCTCGATCCACCCGGCGCCCAGACATCGCTCGCAGATCGTCCGGATGCAACGAAAGCTCACAAGATCGATCTCCGCATTCCACTGCCCATGGCCCTGGCAAACCGGGCATATCGCGTCGAGGCTACCGTTGCGTGGCAGGAGCGGAACGTTGTCGAACGCGTGCGGGCTGTCCGGTCCCAGGCAAGCGACAGTATTGCTAGCGTGCGGCATCAATCTTCCCGTCGGCAGGAGCGTGGCAACCGGACTTACCGATCCGCTGAATAGTCGGAAAGCCAATGTTCAGGCTGGCGACGACGTTCCCCACGGCGATCAAGGCACGGTATAATCGCTGCAGTCGGGCAGCGCAGCGTCCGGCACATATTGGGCACTCGCCGCGTCGAAGCGAAAGACGCGCTTGTAGGTGCAGCGCGGATCGTCCTGCCAGATCAAGTCGGCCTTGCGCAGCGGCGGCAATGTCGTCGAATCCCCCTCGCGCGACACGCCGCGCGGGTAATGCGAGGCGGCCATGCTGAAGCGGAGCGTCGGCAGCCCATCCATGGCCGATGTCGCGACGGCGAGCGCGCCGACGAAGCGATATTCGTCGTGACAGGCGCCGGCGCGGTGCTTGACGTCCTTTTCATCGAAACAGGCGCGGATCATCAGGCTGCCGCCCTCGG
This sequence comes from Sphingomonas asaccharolytica NBRC 15499, assembly GCF_001598355.1. Classification (GTDB taxonomy): domain Bacteria; phylum Pseudomonadota; class Alphaproteobacteria; order Sphingomonadales; family Sphingomonadaceae; genus Sphingomonas; species Sphingomonas asaccharolytica. Next base: position 3,910 of record NZ_BCYU01000033.1, on the reverse strand, counting down.
GTACCCTCAGCACGAGCTTCGGCTCCTTGCCGGGGTCGACCAGCGCCAGCATGTGCTCGGTCGCGCTGCCGCCACCGCCCGAATAGGAGGATTGGCGCGTCGCCAGCACCCCGACCAGCAAGCGAGCGTCGCGCAGGCGGAACACGGCGGGCATCGGCGCGAGCGACAGGTCACCGCTGTCGGTATCGGGAGACCAGCTAGCGATATCCTTGCCGTCGCGCGTGACGGTCAGAACCCCTGGGTCGGAGACATGGATGCAGATAGCGGCATCGGCCGTACACAGCGTGCCAGCCTTTCCAGCCCCCTTCAGCGGTTCGAACCCCGCATAGGCAGCGGTCGTTGCCGCCGCGCCGAGCAGAATGGCGATCATCGCGCCGATCATGGCAAGCCTTCCAAGCGTTGGGATGCCGCCATAGCGGCACCGCCGGGAAAGCGCGAAGCGCGTTCTGCCTGCGGCCCGTTCGGTCGCCCGTTATTCCACCGCCGGCCGCAGCACCGGTCCCGTCGCCCGCCGGCCGATCTCGTTCACATCGTCGAGCGCCTGGACAAGGTCGCGATAGCGCGGCTTGTCGCGGCTCTGCTGCATCAAGGTCACGGTATGGACGCGGCCGTTGACGCGGCGGGCCAGCGCGCAGTCGATGCCGTCCATCACATAAGGCTTTTCCGGCGGCACCGTGCGTTGCTCGAAGCGCGCGAAATCGAGTTCGCGCCAGATCTTGGTGACCTCCGCCTTGGTCGCCCGCGCACGCAACACGCCATCCGACCGACGGGTCACTTTCATCACCTGACCATTGGCTAGGATCCGCGTCTGTTCATAGCGCCCATCGAACCCGCCGGTGCAGACGCTTTCGACATAATCGATCCCGCGCGGTGCGAACGGAAGAACGGGTTGCACGCGCTGCGCCGTCGCGGGGATGGCAAATGGGACGATCAGGGCGGCAATCAACAAGCGACGCATCACTATCTCCTTCGAGTCCCTTGCAGCTACGCTGAGGCGGTGCCGGCCCGCTCCCCCACCCGCCACCCATAGAATACCCTGTTGGGTGGCCGGGTGGGGGAGCGGGCCGGTGCCGCAACCGTTTCAGCTCTGCTGAAACAGAGTCGCCGCGATTAACCGCGACTCCCTGAACCGAAGCTTGCGACAAAACGAATCGGAGCAGCGACGAGCCGCCTTGCAACCGCGAGTCGCGAGGTCGTATTCTGTCGTTGCAAGGCGGTTCGTCGCATTCTGGTGAATCATTAACCACCTTTCTTGGTAAAGCCGCTTTTCATCACGCCCCGCTCGATTCATAGTGCGTTCCCAGAGGCCGGATGGACCGGCGTCCGAGGGGACATATTCGTCGGTGACCGCGCCATTTCGTTTTCCGCGCTTTTTCGTGACGTCGCCGTCGCCGTGTCCCTATTTACCGGGCCGGCAAGAGCGGAAGGTCTTCACCGAACTCAACGGCCCGCACGCCAGCGAACTCAATGACGCGCTTGGCCGGATCGGTTTCCGCCGCAGCCAGTCGGTGGCCTATCGCCCGAGCTGCGCGGGATGTTCAGCCTGCGTCTCGGTCCGCGTCGTCGCGCCCGAATTCAAACCCAATGCGAGCCAGCGCAAATTGCTGCGCCGCCATGCCGATGTCGAGATCACCGCCTGCAATCCCTGGGCAACCGACGAGCAGTTCCAGTTGCTCCGCCGTTATCTGGGCGCGCGCCATCCCGGCGGCGGAATGACGATGATGGACGACAGCGATTATGCCGACATGGTCGAGCAATCGCCGGTCAATTCGGTGGTCGTCGAATATCGCGAACCGAGCTTGCACGGCGAGCGCGGCCGGCTAGTCGGTGCGTGTCTGACCGACCAGCAGGCCGACGGCCTGTCGATGATCTACAGCTTCTTCCTGGCCGACGAGGAAAGCCGGCCGGGCTTGGGCAATTTCATCATCATGGACCATATCCTGCGCGCGCGCGCTGCGGGCCTGCCCTATGTCTATCTCGGTTATTGGGTGAAGGGATCCGCGCGCATGGCGTATAAGACGCGCTATCGGCCGATCGAAGTACTCGGCCCGTCGGGTTGGTCGCTGCTCGAGGACGAAGACGCGAATTACGCTCCGCCGACGCATCCGGCCGAACAGGCGCTGGCGATTAGCGGCGAGTTCGTCTGAAAGCCCTGCCCTGCGGGAAGTGCTAAAGCCTAATCCGGCCCCCAATCACCGTTGCCACGCCGCTCAAATCGATCGCGCTGGCGACCCGCGCATGATCCTCGCCTGCGGACAGGCCGATGGCGGGGTCGAAGCCCACCCAACCGACATCGGCGACATAGGCCTCGGCCCAGAAATGCGGTGTCGCGCCGCCATCGCGGGCGAAATAGCCCGACACGCATCGCGCCGGATAGTTCAAGCGCCGCGCGGCCGAGACGAACATCGCGGCCAGCATGTCGGCATTGGAATCCTCCGCGCGCTGGTGGAGCGCCACGTTGAGGAGATGCAGGCGATCGATATCGCCCTCCGCTTCCTCGACCGCGTCGATCACGAGCGCGGCAAGATCAGGCGCCTCCGCATTGCCGGACGATTGGCGCAGAAACAGCGACGGTGGCAAGGGTTCGGGGTGCGCCGCGCTGAGGATACCGCTCGACGGACCCGTGAACACTTCCCCGCCGACATGGATCTCGATCCGGTCGAGCGGACCGTCGGCGTAGAGCATCGTCAGCACATTGCCGTAACCGTCGCGCCCGATATTGAGTCGGGCGTCGCGATCTGGACCGATCCGCCAGCCGGCGACCGTCTGGTCGTGATTGTCCTCCGGCGTGACGCGCAGCGCCAGGGTCACGCGAGGTAACGAAACGGGGAAGTCGACGACGATCGTGTGATCGACCGCGATCCGCATCAGGCGAACTTGAACTGCCGGCCGATCGCGAAATGCAGATCGGCATTCTCGGCGAGGAAGGTCTCTAGATACTGGTGCAGCCCTCCGACGATCACATCGGCCGACCGCGTCTTCATCATCCTGGCATGGCGGCCGCGCGCCATACGGTCGGCCTCGCCATGGTGACCGGTGCGCTTGGCAAGCAGCGACAGCAATTCGACCGATTCCTCGACCGAGGCGGCCAGGCTGCGCGGCAATTCGTGACGTGCGATGAGCAAGTCGATGACATTGGCCGGCGATAGCCCGTCCGAATAGAGCCAGCGATAGGCAGTCACCGCCGACACCGTTTGCAGGATGGTGGTCCATTGGTCGCGATCGACCACGCCGCCGACCGTTTCGTCCTCGGGCAGCAAGATATGGTATTTGACGTCGAGCAGGCGCGCGGTGTTGTCGGCGCGCTCGATCGCCTGGCCGAGCCGGATGAACCAGGTCGTCTGATTGCGCAGCATGCGATGGATCGCGCCTTCGAACCCGCGCGTCTCCGCCTTGACTGCCTCGGCCAGGTTCAAGGTCGCGGTGGCGCCGCCGGGCGACGAGCGGCTGTCGAACAACAACCAGGCGCGATTGATCCCGGTCCAGGCGTCGCGGGTCAGCGCGGTGCGCACCGCGCGGGCATTAGTCCGCGCCTTGTCGAGGCAGCGCACGATCGATCCGGGATGGCTGGCATCGAGCGTCAGGAAGCGCGCCACCGCCTGCTGCCCGATTGTCGCGCCCGAGGATTCGAACGCTTCCTGCGCGTCAATCACCGCCAGCGCGCTGGCCCAGGCGACTTCGCCCGCGGGACGCGGGGAGAGGACGTCGAGACGGACTGTGGCTTCGACCAGGCGGGCGATGAAATCGGCGCGCTCGACGTAGCGGCCGAGCCAGTAGAGCGAGGATGCAGTGCGGGAGAGCACTTAAAAATTCCTCCCCGGCACGGGGAGGGGGACCGCGCGGCGCAGCCGCGTGGTGGAGGGGGCCCGCGACCAACAAGCAACAAGCCAGGAGGCGGCCGAAGGATGGG
>NZ_BCYU01000032.1 GCF_001598355.1 Sphingomonas asaccharolytica NBRC 15499 | reverse complement strand
GCTGCCGCGATCGCGGCCGACGCAGCGGCCGCCGCCGATGCCGCCGAGACTGCGTTCCCGGCCTGGTCGGCGCTCGGCCCCAATGCTCGCCGCGCGCTGCTCAACAAGGCGGCCGACGCGCTTGAGGCGAAGGCCGACGCTTTCGTCGACGCGATGATGGGTGAGATCGGCGCCACCGAGGGCTGGGCGCGATTCAACCTGGTGCTCGCCGCCGGGATGGTGCGCGAGGCAGCGGCACTGACGACGCAGATCGGCGGAGAGGTCATTCCGTCCGACAAGCCCGGCTGCATCGCGATGGCGCTGCGCGAGCCGGTCGGCGTGATCCTGGGAATCGCGCCATGGAACGCGCCGATCATTCTGGGCGTCCGCGCGATCGCCGTGCCGCTCGCCTGTGGCAACACCGTGGTGCTCAAGGCCAGCGAGCAATGCCCGCGCACCCACGCGCTGATCGTCGAGGCATTCAACGAAGCCGGGCTGCCAAAGGGCGCGGTCAATCTGGTCACCAACGCCCCCGCCGATGCCGGCGAGGTGGTCGGGGCGTTGATCGATCATCCCGCGGTGCGCCGTATCAACTTCACCGGATCGACCGCGGTCGGCCGAATCATCGCCAAACGCGCCGCCGAACATCTGAAGCCCGTGTTGCTCGAACTCGGTGGCAAGGCGCCGTTCATCGTGCTCGACGACGCCGATCTCGATGAAGCGGTGAAGGCCGCTGCGTTCGGCGCTTTCATGAATTCCGGCCAGATTTGCATGTCGACCGAGCGGATCATCGTCGTCGACGCGGTGGCCGACGCGTTCGCGGCCAAGTTCAGGGAAAAGGTCGGATCGATGCCGGTCGGCGATCCGCGCGAGGGCAAGACGCCGCTGGGCGCGGTGGTCGACGCGAAGACCGTCGCGCATGTGAAAAGCCTGATCGACGATGCCGTCGCCGCCGGCGCCGAAACACTGGTCGGCGGAGATGCGGACGGGGTATTGATGCCCGCGCATGTCATCGACAAGGTGACGCCGGCGATGAAGCTGTTCCGCGACGAAAGCTTCGGTCCGGTCGTCGGCATCATCCGGGCGAAGGATGAAGCCGATGCGATCGCGCTGGCCAACGACACAGAATACGGCCTGTCGGCGGCCGTATTCACGCGCGACACCGCGCGTGGCCTGCGTGTCGCCCGCCAGATCAAGTCGGGCATCTGCCACGTCAATGGTCCGACCGTGCATGATGAGGCGCAGATGCCGTTCGGGGGCACCAAGGCCTCGGGCTATGGCCGTTTCGGCGGCAAGGCGGGCATCGACAGTTTCACCGAATTGCGTTGGGTCACGATCGAGACGTTGCCCGGCCACTACCCCATCTGACCAGATCATCCGAACAGGGAAAATGCAATGACCATTACCAGCCCACAGGGCACCGTTGCCTACGACGTGATCGACAATATCGCCTGGGTGAAATTCAATCGTCCGGACAAGCGCAACTGCATGTCGCCCACCCTCAATCGCGAGATGATGGACGTTCTGGACGCGCTCGAATATCGCGACGATGTCGGCGTCCTGGTGCTCACCGGCGAAGGCAGCGCATGGTCGGCCGGCATGGACCTCAAGGAATATTTCCGTGAGACCGAAGCGCTGGGTCTGCCCGCGACCCGCAAGGCGCAGCGTGAGGCTTATGGCTGGTGGCGGCGCCTGCGCTGGTATCAGAAGCCGACGATCGCGATGGTCAACGGCTGGTGCTTCGGCGGGGGTTATGGACCGCTGTTCGCCTGCGATCTCGCCTTCGCCGCCGAGGAGGCGCAGTTCGGTCTCAGCGAGATCAACTGGGGGATTCTGCCCGGTGGCGGCGCGACCAAGGTCGCGCAGGAATTGCTGCCGTTCCGCAAGGCGATGTACCACGCGATGATGGGCGAGAATATCGATGGCAAGACCGCCGCAGACTGGGGCCTGGTCAACGAGGCGTTGCCGCTCGATGCGCTGAAAGCGCGCGTGACCGAAGTCGCGACCGTGCTGCTCAAGAAGAATCCCGTCGCGCTGAAGGCGACCAAGGACGCCATGCGCCGCGTCGGGCCGATGAGCTATGACGATGCCGAGGATTACCTGATCCGCGCGCAGGAAGCGGCCAACAGCTACGACAATGAGGGCCGCAAGGAAGGCATCAAGCAGTTCATCGACGACAAGACGTTCAAGCCGGGGCTGGGCGCGTACGACAGGAGCAAGCAATCGGCCTGAGGCAAGGGACATGGCGACCGACATACTCGCGCACCCGGCGGTGCGTCCGCTCGACCGGCTGTTGCGTGCACGATCGGTCGCCATCCTCGGCGTATCCGAGCGCGCCGGCGCGCTGGGTAACCAGGTGCTCGCCAATCTGGAGCTTCACGGCTTTGGCGGCGACATCCACCTGATCAATCCCAAGCACGATCAACTCGCCGGACGCCCGTGCTTGCGCTCCGTCGCCGATCTGCCCGACGATGTCGACGCCGCGGTACTCGCGATTCCCGGCGCCGCGGTACTCGACACGGTGCGCGGGCTGGCCGCGCGTGGAGTAGGCGCTGTGGTGATCTTCGCCGCGGGATTTGCCGAGGGGGGCGAGGAAGGGCTCGCCGCGCAACGCGAGCTCGCGGCGATCGCCGAACAAAGCGGGATGGTGGTCGAAGGCCCCAATTGCCTGGGCATGACCAATTATGTCGACGGGATCGCGCTGACCTTCGTCGAAACGCCCGCCGAGCGGCTCGGCGACAGGCCCGGGGTCGGCATCGTGTCGCAATCGGGGGCAATGGCGGTCGTGCTCGGCACGACCCTGATGTCGAAGGGGCTGGGCATCTCGATTTCGGTCTCGACCGGCAACGAAGCGGCATCGGGCGCGGAGGATTATGTCGAGTATCTGATCGATGCCGATCACACCCGCGTGATCGCGATGATCGTCGAGCAGTTCCGCCGGCCCAAGCGGTTCCTGGCATTGGCCGAAAAGGCCCGTGCCGCGGGCAAGACGATCGTCCTGCTTCATCCCGGCAAGTCGAGCGCAGCGCGCGACTCCGCCGCCACGCACACCGGCGCGATGGCGGGCGACTGGCAAGTCATGAAGACATTGGTCGAGCATGCCGGCGTCGTATTGGTCGATGGGCTGGAGGAACTCGGCGACGTCGTCGACCTGGCCATCCGTGCCGGCTCGATCGAGGCCGGCGGTACCGCGGTGCTGACCGAATCGGGCGCCTTCAAGGCGCTCACGCTGGATCTGTGCGAGGCGATCGGCCTGCCGCTTCCGCCGCCGTCTCCCGATACCTATTCCGCCTTGCGCGCTGCGATCCCCGATTTCATCCCGGTCAGCAACCCGATGGACCTGACCGCGCAGGCGTTGGTCGATCCGGACCTTTATCGTCGCACGCTGGCGCCGCTGCTCGCCGACGACGCCTATGGCAGCATCGTGCTCGGCATCATCCAGACCGATGTCGCGACATCGAAGTTGAAGTTCGAGCCGATCATCGCCGCGATCCGCGCGCTGGCGCCGCAAAAACCAGTCATCTTCGCCGGCCTCGACGACGGGGCGCCGGTACCGGCCGAGTATATCGCCGGGCTGCGCGACCTCGGCGTCTGCTATTTTCCCTCGCCCGACCGCGCCTTTCGCGCGATCGCCCGGCTGGCCGCGGCGCGCGGGGAGGGCGGTACGACGGCCGCGCCCATCGCGCTCGACCTGCCGCACGGCGGGGTGATCCCCGAACACGCCGCGAAGGCCGCGCTCGCGCCGACCGGCGTGCGTTTCCCGCAAGGGGCACTGGCACGAACCGCGGACGAAGCACGCGCGATCGCCGACCGCATCGGCTACCCAGTCGTGCTCAAGGCGCAGGCGCGCGAACTTTCGCACAAGAGCGACGTCGGGGGCGTGGTGCTCGGGCTCGGCGACGCCGATGAGCTCGCCGCAGGTTGGCTGCAACTGCAGGCGAATCTTGCCGCTCATGCGCCCGGCGCGCGGCTGGACGGAGTGCTGGTTGAGAAGATGGGCGCGCGCGGCGTTGAGTTGATCGTGGGCGCACGCAACGATCCCGAATGGGGTCCGGTCGTCCTTGTCGGATTCGGCGGCGTCCAGGCCGAGATATTGAAAGACGTTCGCCTGTTGCCGGCCGGGCTGTCCGCTTCGGCAGTCGCGAGCGAGTTGCGCAAGCTCAAGAGCGGCGCGCTGCTGGACGGCTGGCGCGGTAGCCCGGCGCTCGATGTCGACGCTGTTGCCGAGCTTGTCGCGACGCTCGGCCGCGCGCTGCTCGGCACGCCGGCGATCCGCGAGGTCGATCTCAACCCGGTCGTCATTTATCCCAAGGGGGAGGGCGCGGTCGCGCTCGATGCACTGATCCTGGCGGAGAGCTGAGATGCGCAGTGTCGCGGATGTTACCGATCTGATCGCGATCGATGTCCACGGCGACCCCGAACATAGCTGCAAGCCCGAGCTCAGGCAGCCGATCTGCAGGGATGATGCGGCGAAATTGCTGTTCGAATAGACCTGGTTTCGGCGGGCCGAGGGCAGTCCCTAAACCCGCCTCATCCTGGCAAAAGCGACCAACGCCAGCAGCGCGATGACCGACCCCAGCGCCATCGCAAGCTCCATGCGACGGTGTATATTGGCATCGAGCGTATTCTTCGCCTGGGTGCTGACCACCGTCGACCGGGTACTGTCGAAGGTGAACACGAAGCCAATGCGTCGCCTCAAGTCGGGTTGTTGACGTTCCATAATATTGACCACTTGGGGTGGCAGGAACATGCTGAAAGCTTCCGAGCTGGTTATCGTGCCCCGCCGCTTGGCGTCGTTAATCAAAACCTTGAGGTAGATGAGACCCATGTTCTGGGCGGATTTTGATCGCTTCGAGAGGTCCTGTAGAAATTGGTCGACGTCGTCGACACGCAGCTGATCTATACGAATGTCGGCGAGCAAGCCTGCCACGTCAATTCGGACGACACGTTCAAGATAATCTGGTGTATATTTGCCCAGCTTGAGCTTCTCGTCGGCCTCTGCCTCTCGGGCAGCGGCCCGTCGCTTCTCAATTGGATCTACGCCTTGGCGTCGTTCATAGGCCCAAGTTCGAGCGATTTCGCGAGCCTGCGCTGGGGTCATCTCGCCAAGTTGACCGACCTTTACCCGTCTCGCGCGTTGGTACGGCATGCGATAGTGATAAACAAACATGACTTGGCCTCCGGAAGTCCGGTAGGCGCCGAATCCCCTGACCTCACGATCCCACTGAAAATGCTTTTTGCCGGGTTCCGATAGAGGTAGAGCACGGACGGTAGTGATCGTGATTCCGATTGGCGGTTTTCTGGTTCTGTTCCTTTTCACGCTGGCTCTGCGAGCAATCCCGAGGTAATCTCGGTGCCGGAAGCGGGGGGAGTTTTCGCCCCACTGTAGCCAACTTGAGTTCGAGCGAAGCCGTTGATGTTCCAACGCAATCAGCCAACAGCCAATCGCAAGATCATCCATATCGACATGGATGCCTTTTTCGCCTCGGTCGAACAGCGCGACGACCCGGCGTTGCGCGGGCGGCCGGTGGCGGTGGGATCGGCGACCGGCCGAGGCGTGGTCGCGGCGGCGAGCTATGAAGCGCGCACATTCGGCGTGCGGTCGGCGATGCCCTCGGTCGTCGCTTTGCGCCGATGTCCCGATCTGATCTTCGTGCCGCACCGGTTCGACGTCTATCGCAGCGCCTCGCGCCAGATCCGCGATATCTTCGAGGAGTACACCCCGCTGGTCGAGCCGCTGTCGCTCGACGAAGCCTATCTCGACGTCACGGCCAATCTGCGCGAACTCCCTTCCGCCACCGCTACCGCGCGCGAGATTCGCGCGCGCATTTTCGACGCGACCGCGCTGACCGCATCGGCGGGGATTTCGTACAATAAGTTCCTTGCCAAGCTGGCTTCGGATCACAACAAGCCCAATGGGCAATTCGTCATCCCGCCGGGGACCGGCGCGGAGTTCGTCGCCGGACTGGAGGTCGGACGGTTCCACGGCATCGGACCGCGCACCGCGGAAAAGCTCAACCGGCTGGGGATCGTCACCGGCGCCGATCTGCGCGAGCGGGATCCTGCGTTCCTCCAGGCGCATTTCGGCAAATCTGGCTTGTGGTACCACAAGATCGCGCGCGGCGAGGACGATCGCGAGGTCACCCCAGACCGACCCCGCAAATCGTCAGGATCGGAAACCACTTTCGAACAGGATCTGACCACGCCGGACCAGGTAATCGAGCAAGTCCGGCGGATGGCCGACCAGGTCTGGGCATGGTGCGAGCGAACCCGGACGACGGGCAAGACCGTGGTGGTGAAGGTGCGTTACGCCGATTTCCGCATCGTCACGCGGAGCAAGACGCTGAGCGGTGCTATCGCCAGCCATGCCGATCTGATCGTGGTGGCCGAGCGGCTGGTGGCGACGTTGTTTCCGTTGCGGGCAGGGATCAGGCTGGTGGGGGTGACCCTGGCGACGCTGGAGGAAGAGGGGGCAGGGGAGCCGGAGCTGAATCTGCTTTCCAACACCTAATAAACGCTTCCCCGGCGAAGGCCGGGGCCCAGCTTCGTGCCGTCTATTGGCGCACTAATCGCTCTCAAACATTGTTCGCGGCGACTAGGCCCCGGCCTTCGCCGGGGAAGCGGTGGGTTCTGGATCCAAGCCGTGCTTACCGAACGAACACCCTGAACTCCGCGCCGCCTTCGGGCCCTTCGCCGACCTCGATCGTCCAGCCATGCGCGATCACGATCTGGCGCACCAGGTTGAGGCCGACGCCCGTGCCCTTGGCCCGCGTCGTGAAGAACGGCAGGAAGATATCGTTGCGCATTGCCTCCGGCACGCCAGGACCGCGGTCCGACACCAGGATACGCGTCCCCGCGCCGTCGCCGAGCAACCGCAATTCGACCAGCAGATGCTCGTCCCGCTCGCGCGTCGCCTGGGCGGCGTTGCGCAACAGGTTGATCAGCGCCTGGGCGAGCAGATCGGGATCGGCATCGAGCTCGAGATCGGGTGTCACCTCGCTCTCGAGCGCGATGTCGGGCCATTCGGCGGCGAACAGGCGTTCGAGGTCGCGCACGAAGGACGCCGCCTTGAACCGCTGGCGGCGCGGGTCGGGAACATGCGCCACCGCACGGTAGGAGCGGATGAAATATTCGAGCCCCTCGGCCCGTCGCGCGAGCGTCCCGGCGGCGGTACGCGCTAGGTCGAGATCGGGCTCCGGCTCGGCCAGGACCTCCGCGGTGCTCGATGCAAGCGAGGTCACGGGCGTCAGCGAATTGAGGATTTCGTGAGTGAGCACGCGGACCAGGTCGGTTTGCGCCGCCATCTCGATCGCGTCGAGCGTACCTTGCACGGGTTCGACCGTGATCGCGCGCGTCATCAGCCCGAGCCGTTCGAGCGAGGCATTGCGCACGATCGCGCGCTGCGGTCCGGTTGCCGATCGCAGCAACAGCAGTTCGGCGGCAGGCGCGGCGCCATCGGCCAGGCGCGCCGCGAAGGTTTCGCCATAGACGGTGAAATCCTCCGGCCGCGTGCCCTGATGTGCGGCGAACAGGCGCCGTGCGGCCTTGTTGACCAATGTCACGCCATGATCGGCATCGACCGTCAGCAGCGCCACCGGAACATCGTCCGTCAAGGCTTCGAGGAACCTTAACTCCTCGACCGTGCGATCGCGCTGTGCTTGCAGCCCGCGCATCGCCGCATCGAGCGCGCCGCCCAACGTGTCGAACCCGGCGCCGCCGCGGCCGTCGAACCGCGTCGAGAAATCGCCATAGCGCAAGGCTTCGACAAAGCGCGCGACGGTGCGGTTGGTGCGGTCGATATGATGAAGCAGGCCGCCCACCATGCCGAGCACCAGCAGGCCGGCGACGATTCTCACCGCGGCAAGGCCCGGGGTCGCGATCGCCACCGTCAGCGCGATCAGCGCGAGCAGGCAGGCGACCAGCCAGCCGACCAGGGTCAGCGCGAAACGGCGGTCAAAGCCCATGCTTCTCCATTCGGCGATAGAGCGCGGCCCGCGACAGGCCGAGCTCGTGCGCGGCGGACGAGATGTTATAGCCGTGCTTCTTCAGCGCTTCCTCGACCAACCGCCGCTCGACGCGATCGAGATTGAGGTCCGACATTGCCGGCTCGGCGGTGACGCGCGGCGTCGCCGCCGGGGCGAGCGCGAAGGCGTCGCTCTCGAGCGGCCCATCGCCGGCCAGGATCACCGCGCGTTCGACAGCATGACGCAACGCGCGGACATTGCCCGGCCAGTCATGCGCGACCAACGCTCCCAGCGCTTGTGGCGACAATTCGGGGCGCGGTCGCTTGTACCGCTCGGCATAAAGGCTGAGATAATGGTCGATCAGCGCCGGCACATCCTCGCGGCGGTCGCGCAGCGGCGGCAGGTCGATCTCCACCGTATTGAGCCGGAACAGCAGATCCTGGCGGAACTGACGCTCATCGCGCAACATCGCCGGGGTCATGTTGGTTGCCGCGATCACCCGGATATCGACCGGGATCGGCTGGTTCGCCCCGACCGGCGTGACCTTGCGCTGTTCGAGCACGGTCAGCAATTTGGGCTGCAGATGGAGCGGCAGATTGCCGATCTCGTCGAGGAACAAGGTACCGCCATCGGCCGCCTGGATGCGGCCGACGCGGTCGCTGCGCGCGTCGGTGAACGCGCCTTTGACATGACCGAACAATTCGGAGTCGATCAGCTCGGTCGCGACCGCGCCGAGGTCGACGGTCACCATCTCGCGATCGGCGCGGTGCGATTGCTGATGCAGCGCGCGTGCGACCAGTTCCTTGCCGGTGCCGTTTTCCCCGAGCACCAGGACATTCGCTTCGGTCGGCGCGGCGCGCGCGATCAGCGAATGGACGCGCGCCATCGAGGGGGCACTGCCGATCAGCGGCGATGGCCCGCGCGCCGCGCTCGACAATGCCGGCGTCGGCGACGGCGCGTCGGCGGCCGTGCGCGACCGGCGCAAAGCGGCGGCGGTGCGCACCGTCTGGACCAGCCGCTCATTCTCCCACGGCTTGGAGACGAAGTCCGTCGCGCCGCGCTTCATCGCCTCGACCGCGACATTCACCCCGGCATGCGCGGTGATCATCACCACGATCGCCTCGGGATCGTTGGTCAGCAGCCGGTCGAGCAGCGCCAGCCCCTCGCGCGCATCGGTCGCGCCACGGGCGAAATTGGCGTCGAGCAGGATGACGTCGGGTTGGCGCCCGGCGGTGGCGGCGATCGCGCGCTCGGGCGACGACACGGTGATCAGCTCGCGAAACAGCCCGCGTAGCGCGAGCCGCGCCGCCACCAGGATATCCTCGTCGTCATCGACGATGATGCAGAGATCGAATTCCGGTGCTGCCATTGCCCGCTTCCGTACAGCTACTGTCCGAATACGGACAATCAATTTCCGTGCCAGTGTCGAGCACTGAGTTGGTTCGGAGGCGAAAAGGCTTTTGGCACGCATCGTGCTGAGGGAGGGACAACCTAATCAAGTGGACAGAACCGATGAAAGACACGACAGCCAACCGCAAACTCCTCACGGTGCTCGTGTTACTCGGCGTGAGCTGGGTGCTGTTCTTTCAGCCGGCGTCGCACTGGAGCGGCGCGATCCAGATTTCCTCGGTCAGGATCGCCTTCTCGCTCCAGAGTGACACTGTCCGTTTCCGGACACCCGTGTCCGGAAACGGACACTCTTTATTCCTGCTGCAAATCGGGAGCGAGCGGTCGTGAATATCGCGTCGTTGAAGGCGGCGTCGGCCACCACTGACCGGGCGGTCAGCGGCAGCCAGATGGACAAGGTGGTCGAGCGCCGCGGCCTGTCGCGCAACGTCAAGATCGCGATCGGCGCCGGCGCAGTGCTGGTGCTCGCCTTGCTGTTCTGGTGGTTCATGCCCGGCGCGGGATCGCAGACGGTGACCAAGAATCGCCTGACGATCTCGACCGTGCAGACCGGCCGGTTCGAGGATTTCATCCCGTTGCGCGCCAAGGTCACGCCTTTGCTCACCGTCTATATCGATTCGATCGAGGGCGGGCGGGTCGACAAGGTGCTGGTCGAGGATGGCACCGATGTCGTTGCCGGTCAGCCGATCGCGATGCTCTCCAACGCCGAGCTTCAGCTCTCGACGCTCGCCCGCCAGACCGAGGTCGAGCAGCAGATCAACAATATGCGCAGCCAGGAGCTGGCGCTGTCGCAGACCCGCTTGGCCAATGAACGCGCGATCCTCGATGCCCAGCTCGCGCTCACCACCGCGCGCCGCCAATATGAGCGCGAGGCGCCGCTGGCGGCGAAGGGTTATGTGTCGGGCAAGCAATTCAACGACACGACCGACAATTACCAATATCAGCAGCGCCGCCTCGCAGTTCTCCAGCGCAGCCAGTCAAGCGATGAGCGGCTGCAGTCGGGCCAGCTCGATCAGCAGAAGGCGTCGATGAAGTCGATGTCGGCGGGTCTGGGCATCGCGCGCACCAACCTCGATGCACTTAATCTCAAGGCGCCGGTGACCGGCAAATTGTCGGGCTTCTCGATCCAGATTGGCCAGTCGCTCCAGCGTGGCGAGCGGATCGGCCAGATCGACTCGCCGGGCAAGAACAAGCTCCAGGCCGGCGTCGATGAATTCTATCTCGGCCGCGTTCAGGTCAATCAGTCGGCGAGCGTCGATTGGAACGGCAAGACCTTCCGCGCGCGCGTGATGAAAATCTATCCGCAGGTGCAGAACGGCCAGTTCCAGGTCGATCTGCAATTCCTCGGCGACGAGCCGCAAGGCGTGCAGCGCGGCCAGACGCTGCAGGCGAAGCTGACGCTGGGCGATCCCGCGCCGGCCAAGCTGATCCCGAACGGTGCCTTCTATAACGAGAGCGGCGGCGCCTATGTCTTCGTCGTCGCTCCCGACGGCAACAGCGCGGTGAAGCGGCAGGTCCGACTTGGCCGCCGCAATCCCGATTTTATCGAAGTGCTCGACGGGCTCGATGCCGGCGAGCGTGTGATCACCAGTCCCTATACCGGTTTTGCCGACAAGGATCGGCTCGACCTTTCGAACGCGAAGGAGTGAATCTTATGCTGCACATGCGCGCGCTGTCGCGGACCTACCGCACCGATACCGTCGAGACCACCGCGCTCGACGCGATCGATCTCGACATCATGCCCGGCGAATTCGTCGCGATCATGGGCCCGTCGGGCTGCGGCAAGTCGACCCTGCTCAACCTGATGGGCATGCTCGATAGCCCGACCAGCGGCAGCTATGTGTTCGACGGCAAGGAAGTCGCCGGCCTGTCCGAAGCCAAGCTCGCCGACGTCCGCAAAGCATCGATCGGCTTCATTTTCCAGAGCTTCAACCTGGTCGACGAATTGTCGGTGCGCGAGAATGTCGAACTGGCGCTGCTGTATCATTCGGTGCCCGCCGCCGAGCGCCGCCGCCGCACCGAGGAAGTGATGGACCGCGTCGGCATCGCCCACCGCGCCCGCCATTTCCCCAGCCAGTTGTCGGGCGGCCAGCAGCAGCGCGTCGCGGTCGCCCGCGCACTGGTCGCCGAACCCAAATTGATCCTGGCGGACGAACCGACCGGCAACCTCGACACCAATCACGGCGAGGAAGTGATGAAGATGCTCCAGACGCTGAATGCCCAGGGCTCGACCATCGTCATGGTCACGCACTCGCCGTCGCATGCCGATTACGCCAGCCGCGTCGTCAACATGCTCGACGGTCGTATCCTCCAGGAACGGCGCCGCGCGGCCTGACCCTCAATCTCCTCGGAGACATTGCGATGTGGCGCAACTATCTCATTGTCGGCATCCGCTCGCTGCTCAAGAGCCGCGTCTATGCGGCGATCAACGTCCTCGGCCTCGCCATCGGGTTGGCGGCGTGCGTGCTGATCCTGCTCTACGTCCGCTACGAGGAGAGCTATGACGGGTGGCCGAAGGGCACCGATCAGGCCTACCAGCTGCAGACCTATTATCACCCCACGCCGCAAGGCGGGGAGGAGATGTACCTGCAGATGAGTTCGCTCGCCGCGGGACGGGCGCTGGCGAAGGACTTTCCCCAGATCGAGAAGGTCGTGTTCGTCCGGGGCTTCTCTCCGATTGTGATCCAGGACGGCGAACCGTCGCAGGGCCTGCTCCGGATGGTCGACGGCAACATCTTCGATATCATCCAGGTGCCGTTCGTGAAGGGCGATGCGCATAATGCGCTCAACGACACGCATTCGATGGTGCTGAGCGAAAGCGAGGCTAAACGGCGGTTCGGCAATGCCGATCCGATCGGCAAGACGCTGACCGTCGTCGATAATAATGGCAACGTCGATTACCGCGTCACCGGCATATTCAAGGACATCCCCAAGAACAGCAGTTTCAGCGCGGCGATGGTCGCCCGGTTCGACATGGACGTTCAGTTCGCCGACCGGACCCAGGTCCTGACCAATTGGGACGACCAGGAAGGCTGGCACTATTTCAAGCTGCGGCCAGGCGCCGATATCGATGCGATCAGGGCGCAGATGCCGGCGTGGAAGAAGCGCAACATCCCCGACACGGTGACCAACGGCCAGCGCTACAATCCTGGCGACGGGCAGGATTACAAGCTCGTCAATCTGCGCGACATCCACCTCGGCAAGGCGCAGAATGGCGCGATGACGCCGGGCAACGACAATGCCACGGTGACGACCTTCGCCATCATCGCGATGCTCGTGCTCGGCATGGCCTGCGTCAACTTCGTCAACCTGGCCACAGCCCGCGCGTCGCAGCGCGCCCGCGAAGTGGCGCTGCGCAAGGTGCTCGGCGCCAGCCCGCGCCAGTTGATCGTCCAGTTCGTCGGTGAATCGATATTGGTCTCGCTGATCTCGCTGCTGGTTGCGTTCACCGCTGTCGAACTGATCCTGCCGTCCTTCAACCGCTTCCTCGATGCCAACATCCAGTTGCACTATTTCGGGCTTGGCGGCGTCCTGCTGCCGGGCATCGCATTGGTGCTGCTGGTCGGGGTGATCGGCGGCCTTTATCCCGCGGTCTATCTGTCGCGCTTCGAGCCGGCGAAAATCCTCAAGGCCAATAAATCGGCTGCGGACTCGCAAGGCTCGGGCAGGCTGCGCAACGTGCTGGTGATCGGGCAATTCGCGGTGTCGATCGCGCTGATCGTGTGCACCAGCGTGATCTACGCCCAGACGGTCTACGCCCGCACGATCGATGCCGGCTATCGCCGCGATGGCCTGCTCCAGGTCGCGAACCTCTCCTTTCGCGGGGTGACGGATGACCAGGCCTGGTCGCTGGTGGCGCAGATCCGCAAGCTGCCGGGCGTGCGCGCCGCGGCGGGAACGCAGATCGCGGTCGCGCCGGGCAATAATTCGATCACCTCATTCTTCCTGGCCGGCAGTTCGACCACGATCGATCTCGGCACTTACGGCGTGCAGGAGGGCTTTTTCCAGGCGATGGGAATGCGGATCCTGGCGGGTCGCGACTTCTCGCTGAACTATGGCCGGGACGATGGAACGACACCGCATCCGGTCAATCCGGACGCCGAACGAGCACTCGTTGCCCGCGGCCTCAACGTCGTCGTCAGCGAAAGCGCCGCGCATCGCCTGGGCTTCACCGACGTCAAAGCCGCCATCGGCAAGCAGATGGTGGGAAAGCTCACGCTGCCCGAATTCGGCCAGGTGCCATGCACGATCGTCGGCGTGGTGTCGGACGCCCGCTTCCGGTCGCTGCGCGAGCCGTTGCAGCCGATCGTCTATGTCATGCAGCGCAACGGCTTCAGCCAGATCGCGGTTCGCTATGCCGGCGTGGCGCCAGCGGCGATACGCGACGCGGTCGAGCAGGTGTGGCGACGCCAAATCCCCGACGTGCCGTTCAAGGCGAGCTTCGCCGACGACCTGGTGCGCCAGCAATATGAGCGAGAGGCGGCGCGCGGCCAATTGTTCGCGGCGTTCGCAATCCTCGCGGTGGTGATCGGGTGCCTGGGCCTGTTCGGGCTTGCTGTGTTCACCGCTGCGCGGCGGACGAAGGAGATCGGCATCCGCAAGGTGCTGGGCGCGCGCACCCTCGACATCGTGCGGTTGCTGGTCTGGCAGTTCAGCCGGCCGGTGCTGATCGCCAATCTGATCGCCTGGCCGGTCGCCTGGTGGCTGATGCGGGACTGGCTCAACGGCTTCGATACGCGGATCGCGCTCGGCCCGACACCGTTTGCCGTCGCCGGCGCGCTGACGCTCGGCATCGCGCTGGCGACCGTCGCGGGTCACGCCATCCGCGTCGCGCGCACCAACCCGATCAACGCTTTGCGGTACGAATAGGAGAGCCCCGATGTGGCGCAATTACCTGACGGTCGGCATCCGTGCCCTGCTCAAGAACCGGGTTTATGCCGTGATCAACATCGCCGGACTGGCGATCGGCCTGGCCGCGTGTCTGCTGATTCTGACCTATGTCCGATACGAGTTCAGCTATGACAATTGGCTGCCGGAGGCCGGAAACACTTATGAGCTGGCGACCGAATATCTGCCGTCGCCAGGCGGGCAACAGCCCGGCACGTCGCTGACCACCGCCTATGTCGCGGGCGGCGCGCTCAAAAAGGACTTCCCGCAGATCGACCGCGTGGTCTGGGCGTCGTCGCAGAACGTGACCTTCCTCCAAGACGGTACGCCGACCGCCGCCAAGAAGGCGCTGATCACTGATGGCCCATTGTTCGACATCGTGCGCGTGCCTTTCGTGCGCGGCAATGGCGCGACCGCGCTCGATGATCCGCATTCGATCGTGCTGAGCGAGAGCGAGGCCGGTGCGCGGTTCGGTAATACCGACCCTTTGGGCAAGACCCTTACCATCGCGGCGGGTGACATGACCGCCGACTATCGCGTGACCGGCGTGTTCAAGGATCTGCCCAAGAACAGCCATTTCGACATGACCACGGTCGTGCGGATCGATCCGACCGACTATTTCCGCAAGACGCCCGACGTGGTGACGTCCTGGACGTGGTCGAATGGCGAAATGTACGTGCGGCTGAAGCCAGGCAGCGACGCCAAGGCGATCGAGGCGCAATTCCCCGCCTGGAAAAAGCGCAACATCCCCGACGATGTCGGCAGCAATCCGGTGACCAATCCCGGCCAGTTCGAGGACTTCCACCTGATCAACGTCCGCGACCTGCACCTGAGCAAGGGGCAGGGGCAAGGGCGGCCCAACGGCAATCGCCAGGCGGTGCTGACCTTTGCTGTGGTCGCACTGCTGATCCTGGCGATGGCGTGCATGAACTTCACCAACCTCGCCACCGCCCGCGCGTCGCAGCGCGCCCGCGAAGTGGCGTTGCGCAAGGTGCTGGGGGCGAGCCGGCAGCAGCTCATCACACAGTTCGTCGGTGAATCGATGCTGGTCTCGGCGATTGCGATGCTGATCGCGCTGGCGCTGGCGGAACTCGCCATCAGGCCGCTCAATGCCTTTCTCGATGCCGACATGACGTTCAGCTATTTCGGCCTGTCAGGCATCCTGTTGCCCGTCATCGCGCTGACCGTGCTGGTCGGGCTGGCGGGCGGTCTCTATCCCGCTTTCTATCTGTCGCGGTTCGAGCCGGCGCGGATCCTCAAGGCCAACAAGTCGGCGGCCGATGCGGAAGGGAGTGGGCGGCTCCGTAGCCTGCTGGTCATCACCCAGTTCGCCGTCTCGATCGGACTGATCATCTGCACGTCGGTGATCTATGCCCAGACCGAATATTCGCGGCACCTCGACGCAGGGTACAAGCGCGACGGGCTGCTCCAGCTCAACGGCATCGCGCGCGCGCCGGTAGAGGCGGCCGCGCCGACATTGCTGCAGGAATTGCGCAAGCAGCCCGACATCGTCGACGCCGCGCGCGTGTCGCTCGGCATCGCGTCGGGCAACAATTCGACCACCGACGTCAACGTGCCCGGCGGCAAACCGGTTACCCTGGGCGTCTATGGCGTCGATACCCATGCCTTCGACACATTGGGCATGCGCATGCTGGCGGGGCGCAATTTCTCCGAAGCGGTCGCGATGGACGATTCGACCCTGCCCAACCCGCCCGATCTCAACGCCGAAAAGGCTTTGGTCTCTCGCGGCCTCAACGTCGTTCTGTCAGAGTCGGCCGCCAGGCGCCTCGGCTTCGCTTCTCCAGCCGCGGCGGTCGGCAAGCAGGTCCAGTACATCATCGCCAGCAACGAAGCGGGCTTCGTCACCGCCAATGTCGTCGGTGTGGTAAGCGACGTGCGCTATCGTTCGGCGCGCGATCCGGTGCAGCCGATCATCTACTATTTCATCACCAACGGCGCGTTCAACCAGCTGATGGTGCGCTTCAACGGCGATCCGCAGACCGCGCAAGCGACGGTAGAGCGTGTATGGAAGCGCTCGGTCCCCGGACTGCCGCTTAATTCGCGCTTCGTCGAGGATATCATCCACGACCTTTACAATATTGATGAGAAGAGCGCGCAGTTGTTCGGGATGTTCGCGATCCTCGCGGTGGTGATCGGCTGTCTCGGCCTGTTCGGGCTTGCAGCGTTCACCGCGGAACGCCGCACCAAGGAGATCGGCATCCGCAAGGTGCTCGGCGCGCGCACGCGCGACATCGTGCGGTTGCTCGTCTGGCAGTTCAGCCGGCCGGTGCTGATCGCCAACCTTGTCGCCTGGCCGATCGCCTGGTGGTTGATGCGCGGCTGGCTCAACGGCTTCGACACGCGTGTGACGCTGACGCCGCTGCCGTTCGTCGAGGCGGGTTTGCTGGCGGTGATCATCGCGGCGGGGACGATCGCCGGCCACGCTGTCCGGGTGGCGCAGGCAAGCCCGATCAAGGCGTTGCGTTACGAATAGAGTTCAGGGGACGGCCTGAAAACTGCGGCGCCGGGACGGATACGTTCCGGCGTTGCTTTTGGGTGGGCAGGGGAGGTGTCTCAACCCTCGCCGTTATCCGATCACCGCGGATCGAAAGCTAATCGGGCCACTCCAGCGCTATCGCATGAAGATCGCCGCAATGGTCGGGGCGATAGGATTCGAACCTACGACCCCTGGACCCCGAGACCAGTGCGCTACCAGACTGCGCCACGCCCCGACACATTGCAGGGAGGTGCGCCTAGCTTGGCGATGCACCGCTATCAAGTCTAAAATTGCCGACGGAGTGGCCGGCCCGGGCCGAGGGCTCAGTTGCCGCGGGCCGCCAGCATCGCGTCGATGCTGGTGAACTTCTCGCGTGGGGATCCGTCGCGGGCAGCGGCGATCTCTGCCGCTTCGATCTTCTGCCAGTCGCGGAAGGTGACGACGTCGACATTGCGGTCGCGCAGCAGCAGGTCGAGCCCGGCGCGTCCTTGCTTGCCGTAATCGTCTGGCGTGTCGACGGCGATCTGTTCGGCGATCATGAAGCCGTCCGGTCGGTTGGTACCAATCGTTCCGGTCGGCCCGCGCCGTGCCCAGCCGACAGCGTAGAGGCCGGGGGAAATCCGACCCTCGTCATTGGCGAAGCGGCCGAGCTTGGCGTCATACGGCACACCGTCGATCGGCGGGGTGCGGTAGCCGATGCAGCTCACCACTAGAGCGGCAGGGATCACATAGGTTTCGCCGGTGCCATTGGCGCGGCCCTCGGCGTCGATCGCGGTACGTTCGACGATCACGCGCTCGACCTTGCCATCGCCTTCGACCGCGACCGGCATCGCGTAGAAATCGAACGCGATGGTGATCGGCTTGTCCGCCGCATCGAGCGTCGCAAAATTGCGCAAATGCGTCACCGACTTGCGCAATCCCGGCTCGAGCGCGGCGTCCTCGGCTTCGGGTGGCAAGTCGGCCGGATCGACATGCGGTATCGCGCGTTCAAGATGGCCGAGCTCGCCAAGCTCCTTTGGCGTCATCGCGATCTGGTGGGGTCCGCGCCGTGCCAGGATGGTGATGTTCTCATGCGACGCCGCGCCGAGCGAATCGAGCGCGTGGCCGACAATGTCCGACCCGGTGAATTCCGCGCCGGTCTTGGCCAGCACGCGCGCGACGTCGAGCGCGACATTGCCTGCGCCGACGATCACCGCGCCGGGGCCGCTCAGCACAGGGGCGAGGCCGGCGAAATCGGGATGGCCGTTATACCAGCCGACGAACGCCGCCGATCCGACCACGCCGGGCAGATCGTCGCCGGGAATCCCGAGCGGCCGATCGGCCGGGGCACCTGTTGCGAGGACGACGGCGTCGTACAAGCCGACGAGCTCGGCGATGGTGACGTCGATGCCGACGGTCACATTGCCGACGAAGCGGACATTGTCCGACAGTGCGGTCGCTTCGTAGCGGCGCGACACGCCCTTGATCGACTGATGGTCGGGCGCGACGCCGGTGCGGATCAGGCCATAGGGAACGGGGAGGCGGTCGATGATATCGACGCGGACCTGGTCGCCGAACTGCTTCTGGCACGCTTCTGCAGTGTAATAGCCGGCAGGACCCGATCCGACGATCGCAACGTGACGCATGGTCCCTCCTGATAGGTCAGGAGGGGATGCTTAGGGCGTGTATCCGCCATCGGCAACGGCTTGGATTGCGGTGGGGGCGCTAACCCTCTCCCGTTTACAGGAGAGGGTTGGGTGAGGGTCTTCTTTCTTCTTCCAAGCGTGTGCCGAAAACAGAAGAAGACCCTCACCCTCCCCCCCGCCTTCGGCGGCGGGTCCCTCCCTCTCCCGCGGGCGGGAGAGGGGTTCCAAGCGCTACGGGCTTGCTTATCGGCATTGCCAAAGCCCTCTCCCGCAGGCGGGAGAGGAGTCAGTAGCTACCGACCGCCGAGTTGGTCGACCAGCTTGATATACGCGTCGAGATAGGCGAGCACGATGACCTGGCCGATCTGCGTGTTCTGATAGCCACCACCGCCGGCCGAGGCGAACCCGCCCCACCAGCTGGCGCCGGTCGACGCGCTGAAGCCGACATCCGTCTTGCGATAATAGCCTTCGACCACATTCTCTTCGGTGGTACGCGAATCGACCACCGACAGGGTGACGTTGGCTTCACCCTTCTTGATGTTTATGCCGCCGGCGAGCGAGCCGATCGCGCGCGCGCCACCGCCGCCGAAGTGGCTCAGCACGCCGCCGATCGCGCCGCCGACATTGCTGCCGCCGGAATTGTCGTTCGTCGTGACGATATTCGGTTCGAGCAGGTAGTCGGCCGCGCGGACC
Organism: Sphingomonas asaccharolytica NBRC 15499; assembly: GCF_001598355.1. Classification (GTDB taxonomy): domain Bacteria; phylum Pseudomonadota; class Alphaproteobacteria; order Sphingomonadales; family Sphingomonadaceae; genus Sphingomonas; species Sphingomonas asaccharolytica. The sequence goes on along the minus strand of NZ_BCYU01000032.1, from coordinate 31,401 downwards.
TGGCCCTTGCCCATGTTCGACCCGCGCTGAAGTTCGCCATTATCGGCCAGCGCGCGTTCCATAGCGCGGCTTTGCATCGAGCGGCCGCGATTGACCAACGTGAAGCAATGCGATTCCTGGACGAACACCTTGATGATCGCCTCCGGGCTGCCCAGGCTGTATTGCCGCCACCATTGATTTTCGGGCTCGACCATTGCGATCGTGCCGAGCGGCCTCGCGCAATGCGGCATTTCGCGCATGCCGCGATCCTGATCCTTGCGGCCCGACGATCTGTCGGGTCCGGCGAACGCCGGCGAAACAGAAAACGCCATCGCGGCAGCAGCGGCCGCTATCATCAACTTACGCATCTAAACCTCCCCAAGCGCCGATGCCCCACAATCGGTCCGGCGACGGATGACCCAATTCGCACGTATCCGGCATAGCCGTGACGTACGCATGACGATGCGGGAGTTGCCATCTGCCCCGCATCCTGGCCGATATTTAACAGAGCGTAATGACCTGAAATAGGCGTTTTGCGCCATTGGCTTGGCCATGCCGACGGGCAAGGCCGCATGGAAATCCTTGCCGACCGCGCAGGTCGCGTTATCGTCGGAGGCGATGGCATCGCTCGATATCGTCCGCGAATTCCTGAGCGAGATGTCGCCGTTAGAAGGCGTCGCCGCGCTGTTGATCCTTGCCAATGTCTGGCTGGTCGCACGCCGGAGCATCTGGAACTACGCGTTCGGGATCGCCGGGGTCGTGATTTATGGCGCGGTCTTCTTTCGCGCCAAGCTTTACAGCGACATGCTGCTTCAGGCCTTTTTCCTGGTCGTTCAGCTTTATGGCTGGCGGCAATGGCGCCGCTCTCAGATCGACTCCGGCGACGTCGTGGTCGAGCGCCTGACCACGAGCGCGCGGCTCGGTTGGCTCGCCGGTATCGTGGTCGCGGTCGCCGGCTGGGGCTGGCTGATGCACCGCTTCACCGACGCGGCGCTGCCCTGGTGGGACGCCTCGGTGGCGATGACCAGTGTCGCCGCGCAGATCCTGATGTCGGTGCGCAAGCTGGAAAATTGGTGGCTGTGGATAGCCGCCAATATCCTCTCGATCGGGCTCTATGCGACCAAGGGTCTGTGGATCACCGCGGCGCTTTACGTCCTGTTGCTGGGCATTTCGATCTGGGGACTGGCGCGTTGGCGAGCCGCGCGGCAAGGGGCGGCGGCATGAAGCTCCGCTCGATCTGTCTCCACGGTCCCGAAAGCACCGGGAAGTCCACGATGGCGCCTGAACTGGCACGCCATTTCGGTTCGGCCTGCGTGGTCGAATATGGCCGCACCTATACCGAGGCATTCGGCACCAATTGGACGATGGCCGATCTGGTTGCGATCGCCCAGGCGCACGACGCCCAGACGCGCCAGGCGATCGCCAGCGGGCGGACGCCGGTGATCCTCGACACCGATCCACTGATGACCGAGGTCTGGGCGGAGATGCTGTTCGGCCGCCACGACAAATGGTTCGACTCGTGGGACGGCTTTGCCGACCTCTATTTGCTGTTCGACGTGGACCTCCCCTGGGTAGACGACGGCACGCGGATGTTCGGCACGCCTGACAAGCGCCGGCGCTTCTACGATCTGTCGATGGAAGTGCTCGAGCGCCGCGGTGTGCGCTGGACGATGGTCAGCGGAGACGGCGAGCAACGCTACCTGACCGCGCTCCGGGCAATCTTGGGAACCGAGAAGTCGCTGGCTGGCGCTTAGGGTCTTTGGCGTTTGGCCGCATGCCTGCTATCGGCGCGGCAAATCCCTCTTCATTGCAAAGATCATCGTGTCCACGCCGCTCGACAAAATCCGCAATTTCTCGATCATCGCCCATATCGACCATGGCAAGTCGACGCTCGCCGACCGCCTGATCCAGGCGACTGGCGGGCTGTCCGAGCGCGAAATGTCCGAGCAGGTGCTCGACAATATGGATATCGAACGCGAGCGCGGCATCACCATCAAGGCGCAGACCGTCCGCCTGTCCTACAAGGCGCAGGACGGCGAGACCTATACGCTCAACTTGATGGACACGCCGGGGCACGTCGACTTCGCTTATGAAGTCTCGCGCAGCCTGGCGGCGTGCGAAGGCGCGCTGCTGGTGGTCGACGCGGCGCAAGGGGTCGAAGCGCAGACGCTCGCCAATGTCTATCAGTCGATCGAGCACGACCATGAGATCGTGCCGGTGATCAACAAGATCGACTTGCCCGCCGCCGAGCCGGAAAAGGTGAAGGCCGAAATTGAGGAAGTGATCGGTCTCGACGCTTCCAACGCGGTCCTGACCTCGGCCAAATCGGGGATCGGCATCGCCGAAGTGCTTGAGGCGGTGGTCCAGCGCATCCCACATCCCAAGGGCGACGCATCCGCGCCGCTCAAGGCGATGCTGGTCGACAGCTGGTACGATTCGTATCTCGGCGTCGTCATTCTGGTCCGCGTGATCGACGGCGTGCTCAAGAAGGGCCAGCAGGTCACGTTCATGCAGGCCGGCACTCAGCATCTGGTCGACCGCGTCGGCTGTTTCCGGCCCAAGATCGAACAGTTGACCGAACTCGGTACCGGCGAAATCGGCTTCATCACCGCGCAGATCAAGGATGTCGCCCAAGCACGCGTCGGCGACACGCTGACCGATACCAAGCGCCCCGCGACTGCGCCGCTGCCGGGCTTCAAGGAAGTCCAACCGGTGGTGTTCTGCGGGCTGTTTCCGGTCGATGCCAACGACTTCGAGAAGCTTCGGGAGAGCATTTCGAGGTTGCGCCTCAACGACGCCAGCTTCTCGTTCGAGATGGAGACTTCAGCCGCGCTTGGCTTCGGCTTCCGTTGCGGTTTCCTCGGCCTGCTGCATCTGGAGATCATCCAGGAGCGCCTGACGCGCGAATACGACCTCGACCTGATCACCACCGCGCCGTCGGTCGTCTACCAGATCGAGCTGACCCACGGGCAGGGCCATATCGAACTGCACAACCCGGCCGACATGCCCGATCCCAACAAGATCGCGCTGATCAGCGAACCGTGGATCGAGGCGACGATCTATTGCCCCGACGAATATCTCGGCTCGATCCTCAAGCTCTGCCAGGACCGGCGCGGCATCCAGAAGAACCTGACCTATGTTGGCGGCCGCGCGCAGGTGACTTACGAATTGCCGCTCAACGAAGTCGTGTTCGACTTTTACGATCGCCTGAAATCGATCAGCCGCGGCTATGCCAGCTTCGACTATCATCAGATCGGCTATCGCGAAGGCGACCTCGTCAAGATGTCGATCCTGGTCAATAACGAGCCGGTCGATGCGCTCAGCATGATCGTCCATCGCGGCACCGCGGAGAGCCGCGGTCGCGGCATGTGCGAGCGCCTGAAGGACCTGATCCCGCGTCATCTGTTCAAGATCCCGATCCAGGCCGCGATCGGCGGCAAGGTCATCGCGCGCGAGACGATTGCCGCAATGCGCAAGGACGTTACGGCCAAATGTTATGGCGGCGATATAAGTCGCAAGCGCAAGCTGCTGGACAAGCAGAAGGAAGGCAAGAAGCGCATGCGCGAATATGGCAGCGTCCAGATTCCGCAGGAAGCCTTCATCGCCGCGCTCAGGATGGGCGACGAGAGCTGAGGCCTGGTTGTGCATACGTCCGGCCGTCAAGGTCGGGGTCACGAGGAAAACACCACATGATCCCCCGCGAACTGATCGACGTCGCGCGCATCCCGGGCACTAACGACGAACTGCGCCTGTTCCGCCGAGGTGCCGACTTCATGATCGTGCTCGACCGCAACGAACTGATGAACAGTCGGATGAGCGGGTCGGAGGAAGTGTTGGCGACCGCGACCTGCGAACGCCTCGGTGCCCGCAAGGCGCCGCATCTGCTGATCGGCGGCTATGGCATGGGCTTCACCTTGCGCGCCGCGCTTCGCTCGCTGGGCGCCGACGCAAAGCTGACGGTGGCCGAACTCGTGCCAGAGATCATCGACTGGGCGCGCGGCCCGATGGCCGAGCTCGCCGCCGGCTGTCTCGACGATCCGCGGGTCAGCGTCGTCGGCGACGACGTGGCGGCACTGATCGACACCGGGCAAGGCCAATATGACGCGATCCTGCTCGACGTCGACAACGGCCCCGACGGGCTGACTCGCGCGAGCAACGGCCGGCTCTATTCGGAGCGCGGGCTGGAATCGGCGTGGCGCGCGCTACGCCCGGGCGGCATCCTGGCGATCTGGTCGGCGGCGCCCGACCCGCGCTTTGCCCGCAAATTCGCCTCGTGCGGCTTCACGGTGGATGAGATCGTGACTCGCGCCCGCAGCAACGGCAAGGGGCCGCGGCACGTGCTCTGGTTCGGGACGCGCAGCGCCGCCTAGCTTTCCGCGTGCAAATGACGGCGACAGATTGCGACATTCCTGCACTTGCGGTCCGTCCGGAACGGGCCTAGCGGCGCGCAACCCGACGCGACGCTGTTGCCCATTCCCTATGCCCCGCCAAGAACCCTCCCTGCTGGTTTCAATCCACGACGTTTCTCCGAAGTTCGAGGGGAAAGTCGATCGCCTCGCCGACCTTGTATCGCGCGACATGCCGGCGCCGCATTACGCGATGCTGGTCGTGCCCGATCATTGGGGGGATTCGCCTATCCGCGCCGGCACACCGTTCGCCTCGCGGCTGCGAGCCTGGTCGGACGCCGGGGTCGACATGTTCGTCCATGGCTGGTTCCACCTCGACCGCAGCGAGCATGACGGTGCGCTCGCCAAATTCAAGGCGAAGCGGATGACGGCCGGCGAGGGGGAGTTCTTGGGTCTCGATCACGATACCGCGCGCGCGCGAATGGCCGATGGGCGCAAGCTGATCGAAGACATTATCGGGCGGCCCGCGGTGGGATTCATCGCCCCGGCCTGGCTCTACGGCGATGACGCGATGCGGGCGCTGGGTGAGGAAGGCTTCGCGCTCGCCGAGGATCATATCAAGGTGTGGCGCCCCGCGACAGGTGAGGTAGTCGCCAAGGGACCGGTGATCACCTGGGCCAGCCGCAGCCGCTGGCGGATCGCGTCGTCGCTCGCCGTCGCGGCTGTGGCACGCGCTGCTTTGCCGCGTCGTCCATGGATGCGCCTCGCCGTTCATCCTGGAGACACCAACGTACCGGCACTGACGGACAGTATCGCGCGCACGGTTGCCAGTCTGTCGCGCGGGGCGCGTTTTGCCCGATATAGCGAACTTTTGCCGGCCGCGGGGGCGTAGACGGTCAAGAACCAACACGGGAAAGGGACGGATAAGGTAGCGATCGAATGAACGACATGTCACGGGCCGTACGCGGAATGGAGGCCGCCACGGTTGCCGATTGGGCACGAAGCGCGGGGGATCGCGCCGCTGCCCCCTGGCTCCGTTGGACGGGGCCCATCCTCTCGATCGCGATCATTTTCGTCGTTGCACGCGTTCTGGGTCGGGCCGACCTGATCACGCTCGATCAGCTGCTGCCGGTATCGGCCGGCTTCTGGGTGGGCATGGCGTTGCTGCTCGCGATCCAGCCGATCGCCGACTATATTATTTTCCGCGGGCTGTGGCCGTTGCCGCTGGGCGGCGGACTCGTCGCCTTGCTTCGCAAATCGGCATCGAACGAATTGCTGTTCGGCTATTCGGGCGAGCTGCAATTCTATCTCTGGGCGCGCCGCAACGCATCGATCCCCGGCTCGCCATTCGGGGCAGTGCGCGACGTCGCGGTGCTGTCGGCGCTGGCCGGCAATATCGTCACCCTGGCCCTGCTGCTGGCGGCGATCGCGGTGCCGGGGCCGCTCGAATTCGGCGCGATGAACGCGCACATATTATGGTCGGGCGTGCTCCTGGTCGCCTCGTCGATGGCCGTGATGCTGTTCCGCCATCGCCTGTTCGCGCTGTCACGTGCGCAATTCTGGCGGATCGCTGCGATCCACACGGCGCGGTCGATCGCGGTGACGGTGATGTTCGGATTGCTATGGGCAATGGTCATGCCGGGCGTGTCGCTCGGCTGGTGGCTGCTACTGTCGGCGGCGCGCCAATTCGTCACTCGCCTGCCGTTCCTGCCCAATAAGGATTTGGTATTCGCCGGGCTCGCCGCCGGCATGCTGCACGACGTGCCGAACGTCGCCGATACGGTCGCTCTGGTCGCGGGCGTGCTCTTTGCCGGGCAGGTCGTGATCGGCGCAGCGCTTGCCGTCGCCGACCTGGCGCGCGAAGCCCTGCACGTCGAGGCACGCTGATGCGTATCGTCGACGTCTGCGCCTTCTACACTCCCGCTGGCGGCGGCGTGAAAACCTATGTCGAGCGCAAGCTGCAGGCGGCGCCAGCGGCGGGGCACGAAATGATCATCCTGGCGCCGGGGGACGAGGACCGGATCGAGGAAGTAGCCCCGGGCGCGATCCTCGCGACGATCGCCGCGGCGCCGTTTCCGCTCGACCGCAATTATCATTATTTCGACGATCAGGACCGGCTCCACGCCGCGCTCGACCAGTGGCGGCCCGATCTGGTCGAGGTCGCCTCACCCTGGACCAGCGCGTCGATGGTCGGGCAGTGGCGCGGCGACGCCCCACGCGCGCTGATCATGCATTGCGATTTCCTATCGGCCTATCCCTATCGCTGGCTGCAGGGGATGTTCTCGATCCCGACGATCGACCGCCGACTCGAATGGTATTGGCGGCATTTGCGCAAGCTCGATCGCCAGTTCGATTTCGTGGTGAGCGCGAGCGACGACCTCACGCAGCGATTGCGTGCCGGTGGCGTGGCCAAGGCCCAGACCATTCCGATGGGCGTGCAGCCGGACGTCTTCTCGCCCGACCTGCGCGACGAGGACCTACGGCGCGAGATGCTCGAACAATGCGGCCTGCCGCCCGAGGCGACGTTGCTGGTCGGGCTCGGCCGCATGGCGCCCGAGAAGCGCTGGCCGATGATCTGCGAGGCAGTGCTGGCGGCGGGATCGCACCACGCTGTCGGGCTGGTCCTGTTCGGCGCCGGGCGCGATCGCGCGCGCGTGATTCGCGCGACGCGAGGGTCGCCGCATATCATTGTCGCGCCGGCGATCACCGATCGTGCCCGGCTGGCACGGATGCTGGCCAGCGCCGACGCGCTGATCCACGGCTGCGAGGCGGAGACGTTCTGCATGGTCGCGGCAGAGGGCGCGGCAAGCGGCCTGCCGTTGATCCTGCCCAATCGCGGCGGCGCCGCCGACCACCACCGGGCGGGATGCGGTATCCGCTATGCCGCGTGCGATGCGCGCGATCTCGGCGAGCGGCTGACGGATTATCTTGGCTGCGACCTCCGGGAGGACCGCCGGCGAGCCGCGGCACTTGCACCGCAAGTGCGGATGATGGACGCGCATTTCAGCGATCTGTTCGCGGTGTATGAGCGATCGGTCGCGCGTGCGGCGGCTTGATACGCGGCCGATCGCGCCGATCGAACGGACCCACTTGAAGGCGGACGCGGGCAGTGCCACGACGCGCATCCAATGACCGCAGCCGGCGCCCCAATCTTCTATGATCCCTCGGGCCGGCGGCGGCGGCGCTTCGCGCTCGGCGTCGCGGCGTTCATCGCGCTGTTGCTGTTGTCCGTGGTGGTGTTCGGCGCCTCGATCGGGATCGTGCCGTCGCAACCGTTGCTGCCGATCAACACCGAACGGCCGCTGCACCGGCTGGCGCCGCCGCACGACACCCTGCTCAAAACCACCGGCCGCACGATCGACTGGTATGGGCGTAAGCTGACCGGCGAGACGCGTTCGAAGGAAGCCAAGACCGTCGGCAATGTGCCGCTGGCGATCGCCTTCCACGTGCCGTGGGACGGGCAGAGCGCCGAATCGCTGCGCCGGCACATCAACGATCTCGACTGGGTGATTCCCGGATGGGTGTCAGTAACTGGCCCCAGGCATACGATCACCACGTTCAGCGACACTGCGGGGCGCGCCGTAATCAATGGGGCGGCCCATCGTCCCTTGATCCTGCCGATGATCCAGAACGCCATTCAGGGGCAATTCGACGGCCCCGGTATGGCCGCGCTGCTGCACGACCCGAAGCTACGCAAGCAATTTCTCGACAAGCTCGAGCCTTGGCTGGTCGCCAATCACGCGGCAGGTGCGATGTTCGATTTCGAGGCGCTGCCGCCGTCGGCACAACGCGATTACCTTGCGTTCCTCAACGAGGCGAATACCCGGTTCGACCGGCACGGCTGGCTGATTACCATGGCAGTCCCGGTCGGGGACAAATCGTGGAACCTGCCGGCTTATGCCAAGATCGTCGATCGCATCTTCTTGATGTCGTACGACGAGCACGAGACGTCGAGCGCTCCCGGGCCGGTCGCGTCTCAGGCCTGGTTCGCACGAGCGGTCGCTGATGCGGCGCGCGGAGTTTCGGCGTCGAAACTGGTCGTGACGATCGGAAGCTATGGCTATAACTGGTATCCCGGCGGCGCCGATCCGATCACGGTCGAAGAAGCGTGGCAGGTCGCGCGCGAATCGGACGCCATGCCGACGTTCGATCGCGCCAGCGGCAATTCGGGCTTCTCCTATGAAGAGGACGGCAAAAAACACGTCGTCTGGTTCCTCGATGCGGCGTCGGCCTACAACCAGATCAATTTCCTGCGTCGCGCCGGCCTGGGCGGCATCGCCTTGTGGCGGCTGGGTGCCGAAGATCCGGGCATCTGGTCGATTTTCGGCAAGTCGCATCCGACGCTGCCGCCGGCCAATGTCATCGAGACAATTCCCAATGGTACCGACGTCGATATCGAAGGCAGGGGGGAGATACTCAAGATCGGTGCGACTCCGGCATCGGGTCAGCGCCGCGTCGCCACGACGCGGAGCGGCGACATAGCGGGAGTCACGTTCGATCGGCTGCCCAGCCAATATCAGGTTCAGCGGACCGGCTATAGTCCGAACCAAGTTGCACTGACCTTCGACGACGGCCCCGATCCGCAATGGACGCCGCAGATCCTCGACATCCTGAAGCGCTACAACGTGCCCGCGACCTTCTTCATGGTCGGGGAGAACGGCCTGACCGAACGCGGCCTGCTCGAACGGATCGTGCGCGAGGGTCACGAGGTCGGCAGCCACACTTATACCCATCCCAATCTCGCCGGCGCCTCGGCGACCGACACGGATATCGAACTCAACGCCAACCAGCGGCTGTTCCAGGCCTTCACCGGGCGCTCGCTGCGCCTGTTCCGCGCGCCCTATTTCGGCGACGCCGAGCCGACCACGGCGGACGAACTCGGGCCCGTTTATCAGGCTCAACTACGCGGCTATATTTCGGTTGGTCTCCATGTCGATGCCGAGGACTGGCAGCGGCCGGGCGTCCAGGCGATCATCGACAATGTCATCGACGGCGTTGCCAAGCGCGGCACCGGCTGCGCGTCGGGCGACGATTTGCAGTGCAGCCACAATATCGTGCTGCTCCACGATGCGGGCGGCAACCGTCAGCAGACGGTCGAGGCGCTGCCGACGATCATCGAAAAACTGCGCGCCATGGGGTTCACGTTGGTGCCGGTATCGTCGCTCGCCGGCCTGTCGCGCGACCAGACGATGCCGCTGATCTCGCCCGGCGACCGTGCCGCGGCGGAGGTCGATCTCTTCCTGTTCGGCACGATCGGCGCGGTGGTCACCGCGCTCGGCTGGATTTTCTTCTTCGCGATCTCGATCGGCATCCTGCGCGCGGTGGTCCTGTCGGCGCTCGCGCTGATCCAGGCGCGGCGCGAGGGGCGGACGGTGTTCCCGGCGATCGATCCCGATCGCTTCGTGACGGTGATGATCCCCGCCTATAACGAGGAAGCGGTGATCGAGCGGTCGATCCGGACTGTGCTCGCCTCGACCGATGTCAGGATCGAAGTGATCGTGATCGACGACGGGTCGAAGGACCGGACCAGCGAGATCGTGCGCAACGCTTTCGCCGGCGACCCCCGCGTCCGATTGCTGACGCTCGAAAATGGTGGCAAGGCACGCGCTCTCAACCGGGGTTTGGAGCTCGCGACCGGCGAGATCGTCATCGCGCTCGACGCGGATACCCAGTTCGAACCGACCACCATCGCGCGGCTGGCTCGCTGGTTCGGCGATCCGAAATTGGGCGCGGTGGCGGGCAATGCCAAGGTCGGTAACCGGGTCAATCTGGTCACCAGATGGCAGGCGCTCGAATATATCACCGCGCAGAACCTCGAGCGCCGCGCGCTTGCCAGCCTCAATGCGATGACCGTGGTGCCGGGCGCGGTCGGGGCATGGCGGCTCGAAGCGGTTCGGTCGGTCGGCGGCTATCCCGACGACACGCTGGCCGAGGATCAGGATCTGACGATCGCGATCCAGCGCGCCGGATGGAAAGTCCATTACGATCAATTCGCCGTCGCCTGGACCGAGAGCCCGGAGAATTTCAAGGGCCTCGCCAAACAGCGCTTCCGCTGGGCCTATGGCACGCTGCAATGTCTGTGGAAGCACGGCACGATCATCGGCCGCGGCAAGCCGCGTGGCCTCGCCTGGATCGGCCTGCCCCAGGCGATCGTGTTCCAGATCGTGCTCGCGGCGATCAGCCCGATCATCGACCTTGCGCTGATCGTCAGCTTCGCGCTGACCTGGCTCGCGGTCGAACAGCATGGCTGGGACCAGACCCAGCACAGTATCGAGAAGATGCTGGCTTATTGGCTGATCTTTACCGCGATCGATCTGCTTTCGGCGATCGTCGGTTTCGCGCTCGAACGCCGCGAGAAATGGTCGTTGCTGTGGCTGCTGATCCCGCAGCGGATCGGGTACCGCCAAGTGATGTATTATGTCGTGCTGAAAGCGATCACCCAGGCGCTGCGCGGCCCGCTGGTCGGCTGGGGCAAATTGCAGCGCACGGGACGGGTGCAAGCGTCAGGTTAGGAGTCCTGCGCGATCAGCCGCGCGCCGCTCGCATCCTTGCCCAGCCGGTCGGCCGGGTTGCGCAGCGGACAGTCCTCCATCGACAGACATCCGCAGCCGATACAGCTGCCAAGTTGATCGCGCAGCGCCGTCAGCTGCGCGATGCGATGGTCGAGATCGTCGCGCCATGCCGCCGACATGCGCCGCCAATCCTCCCCCGACACCGGGCGATCGGCTGGGAGCATGTCGAGCGCCGCTTTGATTTCGCCGAGCGGAATGCCGGTACGTTGCGCTACCTTGATCACCGCTACCCGGCGCAGCACGCCGCGGCGGAACCGGCGCTGGTTGCCGCCCGAGCGCTCGGCGCTGATCAGACCCTTCGCCTCATAGAAATGGAGCGTCGACACCGCGACGCCGCTGCGCCGCGCGACCTCACCGACCGACAGCATCGCGGGAATATTTTGCATGCGAAAAGTCCCTTGACCTGAACCAAGCTTGAGGTTGCATAGGCGTGTCTCGCGGCGCCGGCAATCGCTCCGGCGCCGGGTTCACGACCCTCAGGAGACATCATCCATGGCTACCGCCCCCTTCTATCGCGTCGACAAGTTCATCGTGCCCGATGCGGCGCGCCAGGCGTTCATCGATGCGGTCGACGAAACCGACGCCGTGATGCGCAAGCAGCCCGGCTTCGTCCGCCACGATCTGCTCGAACAGGTTGGTGGGCCGGGCGAGTATAATTTCGTTACCGTCGCCGAATGGGAAAGCGACGAGGTGATCCCGATCGTCGCCGCCGCCATCGCGCGCCACCAGGCGAAGCGGCGGTTCGACCGCAACGCCTTTCTCGCCGCGCACGGCATCCGCGCCGACATCGCGACCTATCGCGCGCTTTGAGGCGCTCGCCGCGCGGTGTATGCGCGGCGGCATGATCCAGTCGTTCACGCGCCGCCCGGTATTGGGCCTTGTCCTCGCCGGATTTGCTGCGCTGTTGATTGGCGCGGCGCCGTCCGCCCAGGCGCCGATCGTGCTGGCTGCGGCGAGCCTGCAGGAGTCCTTGACCGCCGCGGCGGATGCCTGGGCAAAGGCGGGGCATCCACGTCCGGTGATCTCGTTCGCCGCGTCGTCCACGTTAGCGCGCCAGGTTGAAGCGGGGGCGCCGGGCGATTTGTTTGCCTCGGCCGACGAGGACTGGATGGATGCGCTCGCCGCCAAGGCTCTGCTTGCGACAGGGACGCGCGCCGATCTGGTCGGCAATCGGCTGGTCGTGGTCGAGCCCGGCGGCCGGCATTCGGCGATACCGGCAGGCGGGGTCCGGTTGGCGCGGATATTGAGCGCGGGGCCCTTGGCGATGGCCGACCCTGATAGCGTGCCAGCGGGCAAATACGGCAAGACCGCGCTCGAGAAGCTCGGCGCCTGGACCGCGGTCGCCCCGAAGGTGGCGCGCGCGGAGAATGTCCGCGCGGCCTTGGCACTGGTCGAGCGCGGCGCGGCGCCGTTCGGGATCGTCTATCTGACCGACGCCAAGGCATCGTCCAAAGTGCGCGTGGCGGGCGTATTCCCGCCGACCAGCCATCCGCCAATCCTGTATCCGATCGCCCGGCTGGCGCGATCGACCAATCCTGAGGCCGAGGGTTTCCGCCGCTTCCTGCTCTCGCCGCGCGGCCGCGCGATCTTCGCGCGGTTCGGTTTCACTGCGCCGGGGAGGCAGCGCTGACCCCCGAAGAATGGGGAATCGTCGCGCTGTCGCTACGCGTCGGGCTTGTCGCGACGATAGCGGCATTGCCGGTCGCCTTCGCCATCGCCTGGCTGCTCGCCCGCGGACGTTTCCCCGGCAAGATCCTGATCGAGGCCATCGTCTATCTGCCGCTGGTCGTACCCCCGGTGGTCACCGGCTGGGTCCTGCTGCTGGCCTTCGCACCGGGCGGGCCGCTCGGTTTCTTGAGCGATGGCGTGCTGTTTCGCTGGACCGGTGCAGCGATCGCCGCCGGAATCATGGCGCTGCCGCTGATGGTGCGCGCGATCCGGCTGTCGATCGAGGCGGTCGACCGCCGGCTCGAGGGCGCTGCGCGGACGTTAGGCGCGGGGCCATGGCGCGTCTTCTGGACGATCACCTTGCCGTTGAGCCTGCCTGGCCTGTTGGCCGGCACCGTGCTTGGCTTCGCGCGGTCGCTCGGCGAATTCGGCGCCACGATCACCTTCGTCTCGAACGTGCCGGGTCAGACCCAGACTTTGCCGCTGGCGATCTACGCCGCGCTGCAACGCCCCGACGGCGATGCGATCGCGCTCAGGCTATCGGCGCTGTCGGTCGCGGTGGCGCTGGCGGCATTGGTCGCCTCCGAACTGCTCGCGCGGCGGATGCGCGCGGCGATGGTCCATGGCGTTTGATCTCCAGGTCTCGAAGCGGCTCGGCGATGCCGAGATCGCACTGCGGCTGGAGGCAGGCGAAGGCCTGACCGTGCTGTTCGGCCCATCCGGCGCGGGCAAGACTAGCGTGCTCCATATGGTGGCGGGGCTGCTGCGGCCCGATCGCGGTCATATCCGGGTTGGCGGCGTCGAACTGTTCGGCGAGGACATCGACGTACCGCCCGAACGCCGGCGCGCGGGATACGTCTTCCAGGAATCGCGGCTGTTTCCTCACCTGAAAGTTGCGGCGAACCTGCGCTACGGCGCGGGGCGGAGTGCGGCGATCGACGACGCCGTCCAATTGCTCGACATCGGGCATTTGCTCGACCGCTGGCCGCGGACCTTATCGGGTGGAGAGGCGAAACGCGTCGCGATCGGCCGCGCCTTGCTCAGCGATCCCGCCTTTCTATTGCTCGACGAACCAACCGCGTCGCTTGATCGTGGTCGAGCCACCGAGGTGGAGCACGCCGTTCTCGACATCCGTGATCGGCTCAAGCTGCCGATCCTGATGGTGACGCATGATCGTAGCCAGGCGGAGCGGCTGGCGACGACAATGGTCGAGATCGATCCGATGCGGACGTGAATTCGCGGGTTTGTCATCGTGCGATGCGATAAAAGCTATCTCACTTGGGCAGGGGCAACGCGATGGACAGCGCCAGCAAGGACGGATTTCACCTGAAATTGTGGCGCGGCGAGCGCATGTGTTTGATCGGCATGGACGTCGACGCGCCGGAACCAGATTTCGTCGGTTTCGCGATCGAGGTCCTCCATCCGGGTGGGACCGAGTTCGCGCCGCTGCGCAACCGCCTGGCCTTTTCCTATCCGGCAGGAAGCAAGGTCAACGGCGACGTCCAATTCCCCTCGACCGAGGCGCCCTTTCAGAAATTCCGCTGGGTGCATTTCCCTTACGATCCGATCGACGGGCTCTATTCCTATCGCGTGACCAAGATGCATATGCCGGCAGAGGGGCCGCTGGTCGCCGGCACGCAACTCGTCGCCACCATCAACCTCAATCCCGTCACGCATCCGGGTTTCCTCGACATCGGCTTCACTCGCGCATTCGCGTCGTCGCAAGCCTATCGCGACAAGTTCGGGAACCGTGCCGACATCCTGCCGGCAACCAACGCGGTCGGTCTCAATTTCTCGCCGCCCTTCGATCCGTCAGCGGCGAGCGACGCCAATCCCTATACCTGGCTCGGCTTCGAGGCGGCGGCGATGGTGCAATCACTGGTCGACGAGGCAGTCGCGGACCCGACGCTGACCGTGGATTTCTTCGCCTATGACCTCAATCTCGGCTGGCTGGTCGACCGTCTCGAAAAACTCGGGCCGCGGCTACGCGCGGTGATCGACGACAGCCCCAAGGACCATAATCAGCCCGACGGCGCCGAAGGGGAGGCATCCGTGCGGCTGCTGGCGAGTACTGGCGGCCAGGTCGTCCGGATGCATTTCAAGGGATTACAGCACAACAAGGTGATCATCCTGCGGCGCAATGGAGTGGCCCAGCGTGTGCTGCTGGGGTCGACCAACTTCAGCTACCGTGGCTTCTACATCCAGGCGAACAACGCGCTGCTGTTCAGCGATCCCGATATCGCCGGGCTGTTCGGCGATTATTTCGACGCGGCGTTCCACCAGCCGGAGACATTCTCGGCATCGGAGATGGCCCGCAAATGGTATGCCTTCACAACGCCGGGCAAGCCGATCGTTCAAATAGCGCTGTCACCGCATTCCGATAAAGAGATCGGGCTGTCCCCTGTCGGCGCGGCGATCGATCAGGCGACTTCGTCGGTGTTCTTCTCGATCGCCTTTCTCAACCAGACCAAGAGCGGATCGGTGCGCACCGCAATCGATCGCCTCGCAACGCGGCCCTTGTTCAGCTACGGCGTGGTCGACAAAGCGAGCGCGGAGCCCAAGCCTGGAGCAGAGGCCAAGCCGAGCAGGCTCGACGTCTACAAGCCCGACGGCACGATCGGCGTGGTCGATTTCGGCTATCTCGCCAAGAACGCGCCCCCGCCGTTCGGCGCCGAGTGGCAGGGCGGCAAAGGCATCAACCTGCACAACAAGTTCGTCGTCACCGATTTCGGCCTGCCGACCGCCAAGGTGTTCACCGGGTCGTCCAACCTGTCACCGAGCGGCGAGGGCGGTAACGGCGATCACCTGGTGATGATCCAGGACCCGATCGTCGCCACCGCTTATGCGATCGAGGCGGTGCGCCTTTTCGACCATCTGCACTTCCGCTCGAAAATGAAGGACGCGAAGGTCAAGCCGAAAGGTGCCAAGCCCGCCGAGGCGACACCCTTGACCCTCGGCAAGCCGACCGCGCTGAGCGGCAAGCCAGCCTGGTTCGAACGTTATTACCGGGCGGATAGCCAATATCTACGCGACCGGTTGTTGTTCGGGCACTAACGGCCGGCGCCAAGCAGGGGCCGGCCGCGTTCCGCGGCGGTCAGCCGCCCAGGAAGTCCATCTTGCCGATCGGTACGCCTTTCATGCGCAACAGCGCATAAGCAGTCGTGACGTGGAAATAGAAATTGGGATGGACGAAGCCGAGCAGGAAATCGCGCCCGGGGAACTTGAACTCGCCATTCGGGAATTTGAGCACGACTTCGGCATCTTCCTTGCCGTTGATCGCGTCGGCCGGAACCGACTTCACGAAGTCGATCGTCTTGGCGATGCGCGCCTTGACGTCGTCGAAGCTCGCCTCATTGTCTTCCATCACGACGTTCTCGACCCCGCCGAGGCGCACCATGCAACCCTTGGCCGAATCGCTCGCGCGCTGGATCTGCGAGATGAAATTGCCCATGTCCTCGATCAGCCGCGCGTCGAGCAGTTCCTGCTCGTCGATTCCCTTGTCGGCGGCAAAGGCGCGGGCCTTGTCGATGATCTTGTCGAGATTGATCAGCGCGCGCACGAAGACAGGCGCGGTGAGGGCGTAAAGTTCGGTAGCCACTGGATTCTCCCCTAGAGAAACGGGCGGCCGATCGGCGCCCGCGAGCAGGACATAAGACTCGGGTTGCGAATGAAAACCCGTCTCGGTCAGTTTTTTACCGTTTCGCTAAAATTCAGCGCGTGGCGGCGATGAACGCCGTACGAAACTGGCCGAGATCGCCGCCGGCGACATCCGACACTGCCCAGAAATCGAGGTCACCCTGGCGCCAATGGATGAGCGTGTAGCCATCGGTCGCCATCGTCTCGCCTGTCGGCGCCCTGCCCGCCGGCCAGGCGAAGACGTTGATCGTGTGGAGATTGCGGCGATAGACGATTGCTGGAACGACGCGGCCGCCGATATAATCGAGCCGCCCGCCGACCAGCGGAAATCCGGCCGCCTTGAGGTCGGGGGTGGGCGGCGAGAAGTCGATCTTGCCGTTGAACCACGGCTTGACGACATGGCGGTCCGAGGTCGGGATGTCGACAAGATGGTCGGCGAGCAGCGAGCGAACATGGCTCGCAACCATCTGCTGTTCGAGCCCGGTTGTCGCCGATTGCTGCGGAATGCCGAGCGTCAGCGCCAGGCCCGCGGCGATCGCCCCGCCGGCGCCCCAGCCGAGCCGCGCGGGCCAGGGATTGGTGGTGCGCTGAGTGGTGGGCAGCGCGCCATCGATGCGATCGCGCACGCCAGCGGGCGCGGCATGGCGCAGCGCCGGATCGGCGATGATCTGGTGGAGCTGCTTCAATTGCTCGAATTCGGCGGCGCAATTGAGGCAGGCGCGCAAATGCGCTTCGACCGCCGCGACATTGGCGGCGTCGAGCTCGTCGTCGAGCAAGGCGTGGAGCAGCATCGGATCGGGACAGCTCATGCCTGGCGCTCCTGTTGCCCGGTGGCTCGTGCCGGAAGCAGCAGCTTCGCCAGCATCTCGCGGGCGCGCGCCAGCCGCGACATCACCGTGCCGATCGGCACGCCGGTCACCGAGGCGATCTCGCGATAGGACATGTCTTCCATCTCGCGCAGGATCAGGGTTTCTCGAAACGGTTCGGGCAGGGCGGCGATCACCCCGCGCACCGTATCGACCTCGCGCGCGCGGGCCAGCGATTCCTCCGGCGTGTCGCTATCCGCCGGAGTTGCGGCAACCGCTTCGGACTGCGCTTCGGACAAGCTCGCGTCCGACACGACGACCCGCTCGCGGCGGATCTGCTCGCCGACGCGATCGCGCCAGCAATTGCGCAGGATCGCGAACAACCACGCGCGAGGCGGCCCGCCGCGATAGGTCTCGAACGCGCGGAATGCGCGCAGGAAAGCTTCCTGCACCACGTCCTCGGCGATGGTCGCATCATTGGTCAGATAGCGCGCCAGATTATAGGCGGCGTCGAGATGCGGCAGCATCAGTTCGCGAAAGCGCAGCTCGGGGCCGGGTTTCACGTCCCGACCGCCGACCAGTCTTGGGCGAAAGCCGCCGATCACTTCTCCGCTCCCCGCCTCAGCGCGCCACGACGGTCACTTTGCCCGTCATCATCGGATGGAGCGAGCAGAAATAGGCGATTTGGCCCGGCTTGGCGAAGGTGAAGCTGAACGACTGACCGGTGTCGAGCACCTTCGACCGAAAGCTCTTGTCGGTCGCGACCACCGTGTGCGGGATGTCGTCGTCATTGGTCCAGGTGACGGTCTGGCCGATCTTCACCGTCACCATTTTCGGGCCGAAGGTGAAGTTGGAGATGTGAACCGCAACCGGACCGGCGGCAGCTGCCGGTGCCGCGGGGCGGGCCGACAAGGTCTTGCCCCGGGCCGATGCCGTGACAGGGGGATGGGCACGGCCCGAGGCAAGTGAGGTCATGACCGCCGCGACAGGAATGAGCACGGCAATCATCAAACGGGAGTGCATCTGGTTTCTCCAAAGGTTCTAAGCGAGCGTGGAATCGATCAGCGCGATCCGCTGGTCACCGCTGCGGACGGTCACGTCGGTGATGCCGAGCATCGAGCGAAGCTGGCCGGGCGGAACGACTTGCGGGCCTGGCGAGGGGGCGGTGCCCGGCGCCGGCTGCGGAAAGGCGGTCGAGCGCGCGGTGTGGAAGGTCATCCGGCCTTCGACCTTCTGCACGATCTGATGGATATGGCCGTTGAGGATGGTCACAGAGCCGAACCGCTTGAGCAGCGCCAGCGCCGCCTGCGCGTCGCCGGTGCCCCAACCCCATTGTTCGTAGACCGTCCAGAGCGGAATGTGCGCGAACACCACGATCGGCGTCGACGCGCCGCGGCCTGCCAGGTCAGCCTTGAGCCAGGCGAGTTGCGCGGCACCGAGATTGCCCATGCCGCCGGGCTTGAGGTCGGCGACGTTGACCAGCCCGACGAAATGCACCCCTTGATGGTCGAAGCTGAACCAGCCGGCGCCCTTGCTGCCCTTGCCGTGGCGATCGAGGAACGCTTTGCCGCCGCCTTCGTCGACCATGTCGTGCTCGCCCGGCACGAAGAAAGCGGGAATGCCCGTCTCGCGCAGGATCTGGTCGGCGTCGTCGAATTCGTTGTCGCGCGACAATTGGGTGATGTCGCCGGTGTGGATGATGAAGTCGGGCTTGACCGCCAGCGCCTTCACCTTGGCGATCGCCTCGCGATAGGTCGCCCGCGCGTCGGGATTGGCCGCCTTGTCGAAGCCGATATGGCTGTCGCTGAGTTGAAGGAAAGTGAAGCCAGCCGCTGGCGCGACGCCGCTGCCGGCGCCGTCCAGGATCGCGCTGCGGGCGATGCCGCCGCTCAGCGCATAGAGTGCGCCGGTGCCCGCCCAGGCCATGCATTTCAACGCCTCGCGGCGCTCGATCTCGTGTCCCATGTCCTCGCTCCATTGCGGTTCGAGGATCAGGACTGAGGGATACGGCGGATTATTCCCGGAAAAAGAAACGCCGCCCGGAAAATTTCCGGACGGCGTTCGGTCTAGGATGCCCAGTCAGCGATTGGATACTGGATATTGGATACAATCCGCCGCGTCAGAACTTTACGCGGAACGCGCCGCCGATGATCCGCGGCTCGCTGATCATGCCGGTCAGATTGTTGAAGTCGATCGCGCTGATCGCACGGAACTGGTTCGTGATGTTGCGCGCAAATGCGCTCACTTCGTAGCGCGGCGTCGAATAGGCGATCTTCAGGCCGCCTTCGAGCTGCGCCTTGCCGCGAAACTCCTTCGCTTCGTAGAGGAAGTAGTTGATGCTGCTGCGGTACGCCCAGTCGGTATAGGCGTAGATTTCGCGGCCGTCGCCGAGCGGGATCGAATAACGCGCGGTCCAGTTCGCCACCCAGCGCGGCGCCTGGGGGAGGCGGTTGCCGTCGATGATCGCCTGCCCCGGGCTCGCCAGCGGATCAGTCACGGTGCAAAGCGACCCGCACACGCCGACGGTAATGCTCGGGTCCTGGATCTCGGTGAAATTGTAGCTGCCGCTCGCGGTCAGCGTCAGCTGCGGGATCGGACGCATATCGAGCTCGGCCTCGACGCCGTAACCGATCGCGCGCTTGGCGTTGAGCAGACGTGCCGAGTTGGACAAGCCACCGACCGCGGTGATCTGCAGATCGTTGGTGCGCCACCAATAGCCGTCGACCGAGAAACGGACAGTGCGGTCCGCGGTCTCGCCCTTGATGCCTGCCTCGCCGGACAGGGTGGTCTGCTTGCCCGCGGTGGTCTGCCGGCTGCCGAACGTCACGCGGTCCTGGATCGCCGGGCCTAGATAGCCCGTCGCGGCGCGCGCATATAGATTGACCTGGGGCGATACCGCATAGGTCGCGCTGACGTCCCAGGTGAAATCGCCTCCGCTCACCTTGGCGAGGCTCGGCAGCACGGCGCCGAACAAATTGGGCGAATAGCCCGTAATCAGGTCTTCCTTGTGGTCGTGCGAATAGCGCCCGCCCGCGCGCAACGTCAGCTTCTCGACCGGCTTGTATTCGACCGAGGCGAACGCGCCCCAATTCTCGTTCTTGTTGTCGTGGAACAAATCCTGGTCGAGATCGGCGGCGCGGCTGCCGGTGGCCGGGAATTTATAGTCATATTCGTGATATTTGAGCGTCTGGTGGAAATAATAGAGACCGCCCTGGAGGCGGAAGCCGTTAAACTCGTCGCTGACGAACCGCAATTCCTGGCTGAATTCCGCCGGCCGCGTGATCCCGCCGGTATTCGACGGAAACAAAGCGTTGTTCAGGCCGAGCGCCGGAAAGACGTAGTTGTTGCCACCGTCGATATCGCCGGTGCTCTCGACCTTGGCCTTCTCGTACGCGGTGACCGAATAAAGCGTACCGGCGCCGTCGAAATGGTAATCCAGCCGCAGGTTGGTGCCCCATTGGGTCATGCTCTGGCTGGTATAGCCGTCGAGCGCGACTTTGCTCGGCTCGAAGCCGGGCGAGAAATCGTTGCTGCCCTGCTTGAACAGGCCGGCGCGGAACACGCGCGGCGTGCCATCGAGGTCGCGGACGTGGAAATTGATCAGCGCGTTGAAATTGCCGCTCGAATAACCGAGCTGGAAGCGTCCGGCGAGGTCGCGATACCCTTCCAGCTTCTTGTCGGCAAAGCCGGTGGCAGAGGTGTTGGTCACCCAATTGTCGCGCCGCTGGAGCAGGCCCGAGGCGCGGAAGGCGAAACCGCCGCCGAGCGGCAGGTTGAGCGCGGCTTCAGCATTGACGGTATTGAACGTGCCCCAACTCGCGCTGCCATAGCCGCCGATCTTGTCGTCGGTCGGTTTCGCCGAATCGAGCTTGATCACGCCGGCGGGGGTGTTGCGACCGAACAAGGTGCCCTGCGGCCCGCGCAGCACTTCGACCGACTTGAGATCAAACACCGGGAACGACTTGAGCATCGCGTTTTCAAGCGCGACGTCGTCATAGACCACCGACACCGGCTGCGCGGCGTTGGGATCGAAATCGGTGTTGCCGAGGCCACGAATGTAGAAGCGCGGGAAGGTACGGCCGAACGACGATTCGGCCTGGAGGCTCGGCGTGCGCGACGACAGGAAACGGATGTCGAGCCCGCCCGAGTTGATCACGGCAAGCTTTTCGCCGCTGATCGAGGTCACCGCGACCGGCACGTCCTTCGACGATTCGGACACGCGCGTCGCGGTGACGACGATATCGCCCAGGCCCTTGTCGGCAGGCTTGGCGGCATCGTCCTGCGGGGCGGGCGCGTCGGCTGCCGGCGGCGCTTTGGGCTCGTCGGCCCGCGCCATGGCGGGTGATGCGGCAAGGATGAGCAATGCGGGCGAGGCGCCCAAGAGCAGGCAGTGCGCCAGCGAGCGGTTGGACAACGAGTTCATGTATCCCCCTGAATCGAAGATCGGCATCCTCGCCGTTTGACGACTCCGTGTGTCCCGGATCTTGCGCAAAGTCGTAACATGACCGTCATGGCTCAAAAAGGCCGAGCGATCGCCAGGTCTGGGGCGACGCGACGAAAAGCCGCGCGGTGATGCTGTTGCGCAACAGCCACCACAACGAAAAACCGCCGCCCGGTTGCCCGGACGGCGGTTGTTTCGTTTCGGCCGAGAGTGCCGAACGAGGAGCTTATTCGCTCTCGTTCAGATACTCGCCGGCATCGGCGTCGGTGCCGTGGCCGCTCGGGGTGACGCTGGCCAGCGCATCGCTGCCGGTATCGTCGGCAATGTCACGCAGCTTTTCGGCGGCACGCTCTTCGGCTGCCGAGTTGGGCGCGATCAGCACTTCCTGCAGCGCACGCTGCTGGACGCGGAGCGCGGCGTCGCGGCTGGAGGCGGCCACACGCAGGCGGTTCATGCCCGCACCGGTACCGGCGGGGATGAGACGACCGACGATGACGTTCTCCTTGAGGCCGATCAGCGTGTCCTGCTTGCCCTGGACCGCCGCCTCGGTGAGGACGCGGGTGGTCTCCTGGAACGACGCCGCCGAGATGAAGCTGCGGGTCTGCAGCGACGCCTTGGTGATGCCGAGCAGGACCGGCTTGCCCTGTGCAGGGGCCTGGCCGGGGGGCAACTTCTCGTTGGTCTCGTCCATCTCGGTGCGGTCGACCTGCTCGCCGGCGAGCAAGGTGGTGTCGCCGCCGTCGGTGATCTCGACCTTTTGCAGCATCTGGCGAACGATCACCTCGATGTGCTTGTCGTTGATCTTCACGCCCTGGAGTCGATAGACTTCCTGGATTTCCGACACGAGATATTCCGCGAGCGGCTCGATGCCGAGCACCTCGAGAATGTCGTGCGGATCGGGCGAGCCGCCGATCAGATTGTCGCCACGCTTGACGTAGTCGCCTTCCTGAACGTCGATCACCTTCGACTTCGGGATCAGATACTCCACGACCTCGCCGCCGTCCTCGGGCTGGATCCCGATCTTGCGCTTGGCCTTGTAGTCCTTGCCGAACACGACGCGGCCCGAGACCTTCGCGATGATCGCGTTTTCCTTGGGCTTGCGCGCTTCGAACAGCTCGGCGACGCGCGGCAGACCACCGGTGATGTCGCGGGTCTTGGCGGACTCGCGAGCAACACGGGCAAGCACGTCACCGGCCTGGACGGTGGCATTGTCCTCGACCGACAGCACCGCACCCGGCGCCAGCATGTAGCGCGCGGCTTCGTTGGTATCGGCGCCCGTCAGCGTCATGCGCGGACGGAGGTCCTCCTTCGACTTGGTGGCGGCGCGATACTCGGTGACGACGCGCTGGGTGATACCCGTCGCTTCGTCGGCCTGTTCGGTAAGCGTCTTGCCTTCGATCAGGTCCTGATACTTCACCGTACCGCCGGTCTCGGTGATCAGCGGCATGGTGAACGGATCCCACTCGGCCATACGGTCGCCCTTGCTGACGATGTGTCCATCGTCGAACATGACGTACGCACCGTACGGGATGCGATCGACCGACAGCTCGCGGCCGTCCATGTCCTTGATCGCGATCTCGCCCGAGCGGCTCAGCACCACGCGGCGGCCACGCTGGTCGACGATCAGACGCAGGTCGCGGAATTCGACCGTACCGTCGGCATGCGCCTCGAGGTTGGACGTTTCGTTGAGCTGCGCCGCGCCACCGATGTGGAACGTACGCATGGTCAGCTGGGTGCCCGGCTCACCGATCGACTGCGCCGCGATGACGCCGACCGCTTCGCCGATGTTCACCGGAGTACCGCGGGCGAGGTCACGCCCGTAGCACTTGCCGCAGACGCCGATCTTGGCTTCGCAGACCAGCGGCGAGCGGATCTTCATCCCCTGGATGCCGGTGGCCTCGATCCGTGCGACCGCCGCCTCGTCGAGCAACGTGCCCGACGGGATGACGACCTCTCCGGTCTTGGCATCGACCACGTC
Source organism: Sphingomonas asaccharolytica NBRC 15499 (assembly GCF_001598355.1). Classification (GTDB taxonomy): domain Bacteria; phylum Pseudomonadota; class Alphaproteobacteria; order Sphingomonadales; family Sphingomonadaceae; genus Sphingomonas; species Sphingomonas asaccharolytica. The sequence goes on along the minus strand of NZ_BCYU01000032.1, from coordinate 7,975 downwards.
CTCGGCCGTGGTGCGACCCAGGATGCGCTCGCCGAGCGAAGCAATGGTCGAGCCGCCCTGCAGGATCGCGCGCATCTCGAGCGCTCGCTCGGTACCGCAATCCTCCTCCATGACGACGCAATCCTGCGACACGTCGACCAGGCGGCGAGTGAGGTAGCCCGAGTTGGCGGTCTTCAACGCGGTGTCCGCGAGGCCCTTGCGGGCGCCGTGGGTCGAATTGAAGTACTCAAGGACGGTCAGGCCTTCCTTGAAGTTCGAGATGATCGGGGTCTCGATGATCTCGCCCGACGGCTTGGCCATGAGGCCGCGCATACCGGCGAGCTGCTTGATCTGCGCCTGCGAACCGCGGGCACCCGAGTGCGCCATCATGTAGATCGAGTTGATCGGCATTTCACGACCCGTCTCCGGATCCTTCTTCACCGCCTTGATCTCGTTCATCATCGAGTTGGCGACCTGGTCACCGCAACGCGACCAGGCGTCGATCACCTTGTTGTACTTCTCCTGCTGCGTGATCAGGCCGTCCTGATACTGCTGCTCGAAGTCCTTCACCTGATCGCGCGTCTCGTCGACCAGCTTGTCCTTGTCCGGCGCGATGATCATGTCGTCCTTGCCGAACGAGATGCCGGCCTTGAACGCGTGCTTGAAGCCCAGCGCCATGATCGCGTCGGCGAACAGCACGGTCTCCTTCTGGCCGGTGTGACGATAGACCTCATCGATCACGTCGCCGACGTCCTTCTTGGTCAGCAGGCGGTTGACGGTGTCGAACGGCACCTTGTGCGACTTGGGCAGGCACTCGCCGAGGAGCATGCGGCCCGGCGTGGTCTCGAACCGCTTGAGGTACGTCTTGCCGTCCTCATCGGTCTGCGGGACGCGGCTGATAACCTTGGTGTGCAAGGTAACCGCACCGGCTTCGAGCGCCTGATGCACTTCGGCCATGTCTGACATCAGCATACCCTCGCCGGGCTCGTTTTCCTTGAGCATCGACAGGTAATAGAGACCCAGCACCATGTCCTGCGACGGCACGATGATCGGCTTGCCGTTGGCCGGCGACAGGATGTTGTTGGTCGACATCATCAGGACGCGCGCTTCCAACTGGGCCTCGAGGCTCAGCGGGACGTGCACGGCCATCTGGTCGCCGTCGAAGTCGGCGTTGAACGCTGAGCAGACCAGCGGGTGAAGCTGGATCGCCTTGCCCTCGATCAGCACTGGCTCGAACGCCTGGATGCCGAGACGGTGGAGCGTCGGTGCGCGGTTCAGCAGAACCGGATGCTCGCGGATCACTTCGTCCAGGATGTCCCAGACTTCCTTGCGCTCCTTCTCGACCCACTTCTTGGCCTGCTTCAGGGTCATCGACAGACCCTTGGCGTCGAGGCGCGCGTAGATGAACGGCTTGAACAGCTCGAGCGCCATCTTCTTGGGCAGGCCGCACTGGTGCAGCTTGAGTTCCGGACCGGTCACGATGACCGAACGGCCCGAATAGTCGACGCGCTTGCCGAGCAGATTCTGGCGGAAGCGGCCCTGCTTGCCCTTGAGCATGTCGGACAGCGACTTCAGCGGGCGCTTATTGGCACCCGTGATCGTGCGGCCGCGGCGGCCGTTGTCGAACAAAGCGTCGACGGCTTCCTGCAGCATGCGCTTTTCGTTGCGGACGATGATGTCCGGCGCGCGCAGTTCCATCAGTCGCTTGAGGCGATTGTTGCGGTTGATCACGCGGCGATACAGATCGTTGAGATCGGACGTCGCGAAGCGGCCGCCGTCCAGCGGCACCAGCGGGCGCAACTCGGGCGGGATGACCGGCACGACCTCGAGGATCATCCACTCCGGGCGGTTGCCCGAATCGATGAAGCTCTCGACGACCTTCAGCCGCTTGATGATCTTCTTGGGCTTCAGCTCCGACTTGGTCGTCGCCAGTTCCTGCAGCAACTGCTCGCGCTCGCCGACCAGGTCGAGCTGCTCGAGCATGATGCGGACCGCTTCGGCGCCGATGCCGGCAGTGAAAGCGTCCTCACCATATTCGTCCTGCGCCTCGAGGAGCTCGTCCTCGGTCAGCAACTGGAAGCGCTCGAGCGGGGTCACGCCCGGCTCGATCACGATATAGGCTTCGAAGTACAGCACGCGCTCGAGCTGCTTGAGCTGCATGTCGAGCAGCAGGCCGATGCGCGACGGCAGCGACTTCAGGAACCAGATGTGCGCGACCGGGGCGGCCAGCTCGATATGGCCCATCCGCTCGCGGCGGACCTTCGAGACGGTAACCTCGACGCCGCACTTCTCGCAGACAATGCCCTTGTACTTCATGCGCTTGTACTTGCCGCACAGGCATTCGTAATCCTTGATCGGACCGAAGATGCGCGCGCAGAACAGGCCATCACGCTCGGGCTTGAACGTGCGGTAATTGATCGTCTCGGGCTTCTTGATCTCGCCGAACGACCAGGAGCGGATACGGTCTGGCGACGCGATGCCGATCTGGATCTGGTCGAAGGTTTCCGGCTTGGCGACCGGGTTCGCGAAATTGGTCAGTTCGTTCATGGGAATGAACCCTTCCTTGAAATTCTTTCCCCTCGCCCGCTTGCGGGAGAGGGAGGGGCCCGCCGCTGTCAGGCGGTGGGAGGGTGAGGGCCTTCTTCCTTCTTCGATCGCAGCGACGGGAAAGAAGAAGCAGGAAGACCCTCACCCAACCCTCTCCCGCAAACGGGAGAGGGCCAATGGTTTACTCGGCCGCGATCACCACGCCGTCCGAATCCACGCCGGGCTCGTCGTTCTTGAGTTCGACGTTGAGCCCCAGCGAGCGCATTTCCTTGACAAGCACATTGAAGCTCTCCGGGATGCCGGCCTCGAACGTGTCGTCACCCTTGACGATCGCCTCATAGACCTTGGTGCGTCCGACCACGTCGTCCGACTTCACCGTCAGCATCTCCTGCAGCGTATAGGCGGCGCCATACGCTTGCAGTGCCCAGACCTCCATTTCGCCGAAGCGCTGGCCGCCGAACTGCGCCTTACCGCCCAGCGGCTGCTGGGTGACGAGCGAGTAGGGGCCGATCGAACGAGCATGGATCTTGTCGTCGACCAGATGGTGGAGCTTCAGCATGTAAATGATGCCCACCGTCACCTTGCGATCGAATTGATCGCCGGTGCGGCCGTCGAACAGGTCCGACTGACCCGACGGGTCGAGGCCCGCCAGTTCGAGCATCGCCGTCACGTCCCCTTCGTGCGCGCCGTCGAACACCGGGGTGCCCATCGGGACGCCGGCCTTCAGGTTCTGCGCCAGCTCGACGATCTCGGCGCCGCTGCGGGCGTCGATATCGGCCACGTAATGCTCGCCATAGATCGTCTTCAGACGCTCCTTGACCGCTTCCGGCATCGCACCCGCCTTGGCATCGGGATTGGCGTCGCGCCAATCCTCGAGCGCCTGGGTGATCTGCTGGCCCAGGCCGCGCGCGGCCCAGCCCAGATGCGTCTCGAAGATCTGCCCGACGTTCATGCGCGACGGCACGCCCAGCGGGTTGAGCACCAGATCGACCGGGGTACCGTCCGCCAGGAACGGCATGTCCTCGGCCGGCAGGATGCGGCTGATGACGCCCTTGTTGCCGTGACGGCCGGCCATCTTGTCGCCCGGCTGCAGCTTGCGCTTCACCGCGACGAAGACCTTGACCATCTTGAGCACGCCCGGCGGCAGTTCGTCGCCCCGCTCGAGCTTCTCGCGGCGGTCCTCGAACTTGTCCTTGATGAGCTTCACAGCGTCATCATACTGACCCTTGACCGCTTCGAGGTCCGACTGGACCTTGTCGTCCTGGACCGCGAACTTCCACCATTCGTGGCGGTCGACGCTGTCGAGCAGGTCCTGATCGATCTCCGAGCCCTTCTTGAGACCCTTCGGCGTCGCCGTGGCGACCTGACCGATCAGCATTTCCCGCAGGCGCGACCAGGTCGCGCGGTTGAGGATCGTGCGCTCGTCGTCCGAGTCCTTCTTCAGGCGCTCGATCTCCTCGCGCTCGATCGCCATCGCGCGCTCGTCCTTGTCGATGCCGTGGCGATTGAACACGCGGACCTCGACCACCGTGCCGGCGACGCCCGGGGGCAGACGCAGCGAGGTGTCACGAACGTCCGACGCCTTCTCACCGAAGATCGCGCGGAGCAGCTTTTCTTCCGGCGTCATTGGGCTCTCGCCCTTCGGCGTGATCTTGCCGACCAGGATGTCGCCCGGCTCGACCTCAGCACCGATATAGACGATGCCCGCCTCGTCGAGGTTGCGAAGCGCTTCCTCGCCGACGTTCGGGATGTCGCGGGTGATGTCTTCCGGCCCGAGCTTGGTGTCGCGGGCCATGACTTCGAATTCCTCGATATGGATCGAGGTGAAGACGTCGTCCTTGACGATGCGCTCGCTGATGAGGATCGAATCCTCGTAGTTATAGCCGTTCCACGGCATGAACGCGACGAGCGCATTCCGGCCGAGCGCCAGCTCGCCGAACTCGGTCGACGGGCCGTCGGCGATCACGTCGCCGGTGTTGACCACGTCACCCACCTTCACCAGCGGACGCTGGTTGATGCAGGTGTTCTGGTTCGAGCGCTGGAACTTCATCAGCGTGTAGATGTCGACGCCCGACTTGCCGGCCTCGACCTCTCCGGTCGCCCTGATCACGATACGGGTGGCGTCAACCTGGTCGACGATACCCGCGCGCTTGGCGGCGATCGCCGCACCCGAGTCCCGCGCCACCGTCTCTTCCATGCCGGTGCCGACGAACGGCGCCTCGGCCTGGACCAGCGGCACCGCCTGGCGCTGCATGTTCGATCCCATCAGCGCGCGGTTGGCGTCGTCGTTTTCCAGGAACGGAATGAGCGACGCCGCGACCGACACGAGCTGCTTGGGGCTCACGTCCATCAGCGTGATGTTCTCAGGCAGCGCCATCAGGAATTCGCCGGCCTGACGCGCGGAGACCAGCTCCTCGGTCAGCTTGCCGTCGGCATCGGTTTCGGCGTTGGCCTGCGCGATCGTGTGCTTGGCCTCTTCCATCGCCGACAGATAGACGACGTCGGTGGTCACCTTATTGTCGATGACCTTGCGGTACGGCGTTTCGATGAAGCCGTACTTATTGACGCGGCTGAACGATGCCAGGCTGTTGATCAGACCGATGTTCGGGCCTTCCGGCGTTTCGATCGGGCAGATACGGCCATAATGGGTCGGATGGACGTCGCGGACCTCGAAGCCCGCACGCTCGCGGGTGAGGCCGCCCGGCCCGAGCGCCGAGACGCGACGCTTGTGCGTCACTTCGGAGAGCGGGTTGGTCTGGTCCATGAACTGCGACAGCTGCGACGAGCCGAAGAACTCACGCACCGCGGCGACCGCGGGCTTGGCGTTGATCAGATCGTTGGGCATGACGGTCGATACGTCGACCGAGCTCATCCGCTCCTTGACCGCACGCTCCATGCGCAGCAGCCCGACGCGATACTGGTTCTCGAGCAATTCGCCGACCGAGCGCACGCGGCGGTTGCCGAGATTGTCGATATCGTCGATCTCGCCCTTGCCGTCCTTGAGGTCGACCAAAGTCTTGACCACCGCGAGGATGTCCTCGGTGCGGAGCGTCGTGACCGTGTCCTCGGCATCGAGATCGAGGCGCATGTTGAGCTTGACGCGGCCGACCGCCGACAGGTCATAGCGCTCGGGGTCGAAGAACAGACCCGCAAACAAAGATTCCGCGGTCTCGAGCGTCGGCGGTTCGCCGGGGCGCATGACGCGATAGATGTCCGACAGCGCCTGCTCGCGCTCTTCGGCCTTGTCGGCCTTGAGCGTGTTGCGGATCCACGGCCCGGTCGACACGTGATCGATGTCGAGCAGTTCGACGCGGTCGATACCGGCGGCGTCGAGCTTCTCGAGATTCTCGATCCCGAACTCGTCGCCCGCCTCGATGTAGATCTCGCCGGTCTTCTCGTTGATCAGATCATATGCCGAATAGCGACCGTAGATTTCCTCGGTCGGGATCAGCAGCGTCTCGAGGCCGTCCTTCTGCGCCTTGTTGGCAGCGCGCGGGGAAACCTTCTGGCCGGCCGGGAAGATGATCTCACCCGACTTGGCGTCGACGATGTCGAACATCGGCTTGGCGCCGCGCCAATTCTCGGGCGCGAACGGAATCTGCCAGCCGTTGGGACCGCGGACGAAGGTCACGCGGTTGTAGAAATAGTTGAGGATGTCTTCGGACGTCAGGCCAAGCGCATAGAGCAATGCGGTGACCGGCAGCTTGCGCTTGCGGTCGATACGGACGTTGACGATGTCCTTGGCGTCGAACTCGAAATCGAGCCACGAGCCGCGATACGGGATCACGCGCGCCGCGAACAGATACTTGCCCGAGGCGTGGGTCTTGCCGCGGTCATGGTCGAACAGCACGCCCGGCGACCGGTGCATCTGGCTGACGATCACGCGCTCGGTACCGTTGACGATGAAGGTGCCGTTCTCGGTCATGAGCGGCATGTCGCCCATGTAGACGTCCTGCTCCTTGATATCGAGCACCGAGCGGGCTTCCGTATCGGGATCCACCTCGAACACGATCAGGCGCAACGTAACGCGCATCGGCGCCGCATAGGTGATGCCGCGCTGGCGGCATTCGTCGGTGTCGAACTTGGGCGGCTCGAGCTCATAATTGACGAAGTCGAGCTCGGCAGTGCCGGCGAAGTCGCGGATCGGGAAGACCGAGCGCAGGGTCTTTTCCAGGCCGGACACGTAGCCGATCGATGGATCGCTGCGCAGGAACTGTTCGTAGGATTCGCGCTGAACCTCGATCAGGTTCGGCATCTGCACGACTTCGTGGATATTGCCGAAAACCTTGCGGATGCGCCGCTTTGCGGTGCCTTCGATCGCCTTGGTCGCCATGTGGGTTTTTTGCCTCGTCAGCTTAGAACTTCGTGCCCCGGATCCCCGAGGCGGGCACGCATCGCGACGCAAAAAAGCCGCTCCATCCTACTTCCGTTTCCGGCCGTGGACGGTGCAGCTTCTAGCGTCGTGTGAACCGACAGCCTCCAATTCGATCGACCCGGTGCGCGACGCCGTGTCATTTCCCGAAAGCTGTGGTGAGGGGCGCGATATAGGTAGCGTGTTGGAGAGTGTCAAACGCCCGACGCATTTTTTTCGGACCAAAGTTCAGGCCCAATCTTCAAGTCCAATCTTCAGGCCCGATCTTCAGGCATCGTCTGGGGTTACATTCTCCTCATCCTGCTTGAGCTGTTTGAAGATCGGCCATTCGGTCAGGTTTCCGCTGCCCTTATTGCAGTCGATCCGCCGCACCAGCTTCCCATCTCTCATCACCAGCACGCCGGAGACATTATATTCGGGCTCGATCCGCTCGCTGCTTAATTGCTGCGGCGCCTGCCAGCGGTTGAACAGGACGTAATTCCACTGCCCGCTGACGAAGCGGAGCGTCTGGTCCTCGCCGCGGTTGTACATGGTGCGGTGATAGAAGACGCCGCCTTGCGGGCCACCCTTTAGGCTGATCTCGGGTCGGCCGGGCGGACCGAAACTATAGGTCAGGCGATCGCCGCTGAGGGTCACGGCAATGCGCTTGGCATCGGCGCGGCAGGTGAACACGGTCTGCGGGGCAGGGGTGCCGGAGGCCATGATGGCGCCCAGAATAAGGCCGATAGTCATTTCGGGACTGTATGCCCGAAAAAAGTAAGTGCAAAATTGTCCTTGGTTTATAACAATGAATCAATGGGTTGCTCGTCTCGTCGCGAAAAACCGGTCGGTCGGACGGCGACGAAACGAGGAACCGCGGACGGGTTCCACTCATTGTGACACCGTCATGAAACAGCATTTTGCCCCCCGCAAAGCCCGCGCACTGGCGCCCCTCCTCGTCGCCACTGCGCTCGTCTCAACCCCCGTCTTCGCGCAAGATACGACGCCGCAGGCCGCGCCCGCCCAACCGGTGATCGTCACGCCGCCGGCGACTGCGACGGTGCCGATCCCGCCGGTAGTGCGTACCGTGCCCGACGG
>NZ_BCYU01000031.1 GCF_001598355.1 Sphingomonas asaccharolytica NBRC 15499 | reverse complement strand
GGGAATCTGCCGCGTCCCGCCGATCTCGATGCGCTGCTCGTCGATGCCGACACCAAACAGGCCGAGATCGCCGTGCGGCTGCCCAAGGCGGTGCGCGAAGTCGTCGATAAGCAGATCGAATGCGGCGTCGATATCATCAACGACGGCGAATATGTGAAGGCCGCCAACATGGGCAGCTACACCAGCTATATCCAGCAGCGCGTGACGGGCTGGGAATCGCTGCCGCGCGACCCTGCGGCGCCGTCCAAGCGTGCCGGTCCGGGCGAGCGCGACCGCCGCGATTTCCCGGGCTTCTATGAATCCGGCCTGTGGTTCGCCGGCGCCGGCGGCCCGGTCCGCCCTGGCTTCATGACGCCCGGCAACGTCCCCAAGCGCCCGACCACCGAAAAGGTCTGCACGAGCGCGCTGACCTATATTGGTCAAGCCGAGATCGCGAAGGACATCGACGCGCTCAAAAAGGGGATCGAGGGAAAGAGCCAGGTCGATGGCTTCATCGCCGCTCTCGGCCCGCTCAGCGCCGGCGCCGGCGCGCGCAACGCTTTCTATCGCGACGAGCGCGATTACATGATGGCGGTCGGCGCGGCGATGCGCGAGGAATATAAGGCGATCACCGATGCCGGGCTGATCGTCCAGATCGACGAGCCCGAATTCGCGACGAGCTGGATGTTCTATCCCGAATGGTCGGTCGACCAGTATCGCGACTATCTGGAATTCGCGGTCGAGGTGATCAACCATGCGGTCGAGGGCCTGCCCGAGGAGCAGATCCGTTTTCACATGTGCTGGGGCAGCGGCCATCGCCCGCATGTTCACGACATCGAGTTCAAGAACATCGTCGACCTGATGCTCAAGATCAACGCGCAGTGCTACACGTTCGAGGCGAGCAATGTCCGCCACGCGCATGAGTGGCGCATCTGGGAAGACGTCAAGCTTCCCGCCGGCAAAATCATCTGCCCCGGCGTTGTCGGCCATATGACCGACCTGGTCGAGCATCCCGAGCTGGTGGCCGAACGGCTCGTCAATGTCGGTAAGCTTGTCGGCATGGAGAATATCCAGGGCGGGACCGATTGCGGCATCGGCTCGCGTGTCGGCCATCCCGAAGTGGTGTGGGCCAAGCTGGCGGCGATGGCCGAAGGCGCGGCAATTGCCACCAAGAAGCTCAAGGGCTGACGCAGAGCATGCTGCGAATAAGTGATCCGGCTATTCGCGATCAAGCGCGCGACCGCGAAGAAGCTAGAGCGGGCGGTGCGGCGAAGGACGCATCGCCCGACTCTGGACAGCTTCGACATGATCGGACACTAAGGGCGGATGGGGAAAGCCGTTCGCGCAACTACCGATCGACATCCGCCCTCGATTCTGCATCTGGTCAAGCAAGTGCAGTACAAGGCGTATGTGCGGCTGGAATCGGTGCTCAATCCGCTCGGCGTGACCGCCGTGCAGTTCCGAATTCTGACGACGCTCTCGACGCGGCCGAACATGTCTTCGGCCGAATTGTCGCGTCTCTACGACGTCAAGCCGCAGACGATGATCAAGCAGATCGCCTTGCTCGAATCCAAGGGACTGATCGATCGCCGCGTCAGTAGCGCGAATAAACGCCTGCTCGAATTGAGCCTCACCGCGACCGGCAAGGACGCGCTCAAGAAGCTCCAGAAGGACAGCCGCGCGCTCGAAACCGAATTGCTGACGCCGCTGAATGCCGACGAGCGGGAAATATTGCGCGGCTACCTCACCCGGCTGCTGGCGTCGCTCAGCGCGCCGACCGAGAACCTCGCGCTGGATATCGAGGAATTCACCCCCGAATACAGCCGGCCCGGCGTGCAGCGGCCTTAATCTCGACTGGCGTTTTTCGGCATCACCGAATAGCGTTCGTTCCATGCTGCAGTCCCTCGGCTATATCGGAGTCACCACCGCGTCGGTCGATGCCTGGGCGACTTTCGCCACCGACCTCCTCGGCATGCAGCTTGCCGATCGAGGCGCGCACGGCTTCTCGTTGCGCACCGACGATCGCGCGGGGCGCCTGTTCGTCGAAAGCGGCGCGCGCGACGGCGTCAGCGCGATGGGCTGGGAAGTCGCCGATGGCGATGCCCTGGCGCGGTTGGCGACGCGGCTGTCCGACGCCGGCCATCCGGTCATCCCGGGCACCTCGATCAAGGCCGAGCAACGCCGCGTCGCCGAGCTGATCATCGCCCATGATCCCGCCGGCAACCGCCTCGAATTCTTCCACGGCGCCGCCGCGGCGCCCTCCGCCTTCGTCCCCGGCCGCGCGCTCAGCGGCTTTCGCACCGGAGCGCTCGGGCTCGGCCACGTCGTTCTGACCGTCCGGTCGCTCGACGCGGTGCTGCCTTTCTATGTCGACCTGCTCGGCTTCCGCCTCAGCGACTATGCGCTGCGCCCGTTCAAGGCATTCTTCTTCCATCTCAACAGCCGGCATCACAGCTTCGCCGCTATCGAGACCGGTGTCGACGGCTTCCATCACCTGATGGTCGAACTCGATTCGCTCGACGATGTCGGCCAGGCCTATGACCTCGCCCAGCTGGAGGAGGGCCGCATCGGCGTAACGCTCGGTCGTCACACCAACGATTTGATGACCAGCTTCTACGCCCGCACGCCGTCGGACTTCATGGTCGAGTTGGGCTGGGGCGGGCGCTCGATCGATCCTGAGACGTGGCAGCCGTTCGAATGCGATTACGGCCCCAGCCTGTGGGGACATGAACGCTCCTGGCTCGACGACGCCAAACGTGCCGAAGCCCGTAAGCTTCGCCTCGACGCCGCCGCGGCAGGCCGCCGCGCGCCGGATTTCGTGCGGGGCGCGGCCTAGGGTGGATCGACCAAGCGCAGCGTTGCGATCAGCCCTTTGCCGGCTTCTCGACGGGCCTGGGAAGCGCCCCCATCCGCTCTGATACCGCCTGAGTCGATGCCAGCAGCATCTTGCCGAAGTCCTTGAGCCGCGCCTTGCTCATGAAGTCGGTGGGCCCGAGCAGCGTGATTGTCGCGGCGATCTTGCCGCTATGGTCGAAGATCGGCGCGGCGATCGCCGCGAAGTTGCGGTTAAGCATCCCGGCGGTCGACGAATAGCCATCGCGGCGGATCTTCTCGCCGCTCTCGGCCAGCTCCTCCTTGGTCGGAGCGCGGGTATCGCCGCGCGCGGCGTCATAGGCGGCCTGCGCCGCCAGCGCGCGATCGCCCTCGGCTTGCGGCAGGTGCGCGAGGAACACCAGCCCGGTCGCGGTTGTCGCTGCCGGCAGGATATAGCCGAGCCGGATCAGAAACGCGCCTTGCAGCCTGCCATCGGCCTTCGCGACGATACACGGGCCGCGGTCGCCCCATAACGACAGGTAGATCGCGCAGTCGGTCTTGTCGCGAAGGTCGGTCAGCGTTTCGGCGGCGAGTCCGACCACGTCGAGCTGCCGGATGGCGGCCAAGCCGAGCTGGATGGCGAACGAGCCAAGCCCGTAATGGCCGTTGTGGACGTCTTGATAGGCCATGTTTTCACGCACGAAGCTGACGAGGTAGAGATGCACCTTGCTCGGCGGCATGTTGGCGCGGGCCGCTATCTCGCGCAGCGGCAGCGGCCCTTCGGCCATGCGCAGCACGCGCAGCACCCGGAATCCCACTTCGATCGACTGGACACGCCGGCGCGATTGTTCGGTGTCTGCCATGCGTTCAGATCCTCTCGTCACATTTTCCCGCTGCTCTCCTGCCGTCCAGCCGTCGATCTGTCCATTCGGCAATGATTGACGGCGAGCACGGAGCGCGGTGACGAGGAGGTAATCAGCCGGCGGCGGGTGCGCGATGCTTGCGCGCGTTCCACGCCTCTAGGATTCCATGCGCTTCGCTGGCGGCTTCTTCCAGAAAGCCCGGCGCTTCGGTTCGCGCCGCGACTTCGAGGCGCAAGCCATTGGGATCGAAGAAGTAGATCGACCGTACGAACTCGTGATCGACCAACGGCGTGGTCTTGACCCCATGCTCGGCAAGCCGCCGCCGCATCGCCTCGACGTCGGCGACCGAATCGGTCTCGATTGCGAAATGCTGGACCCATTCGGGCGTGTTGGGAGAGGGTGCCGGTTTCTCGTCGCCGCCCAGGTCGAAAAAGGCGATGTACGAACCGTCGCCGAGCTGGAAGAAGAAGTGGACATAAGGTTGCTCTTCGCCGGTGCTCGGCACTTTTTCGGCCATCATGCAATTGACCAGGGGCAGCCCGAGAATGTCCTCGTAGAAGTGGCGCGTCTCTTCCGCATCGCGGCAGGGATAGGCGAAATGATACAGGCCCTTGAGCTGCGGTGCGTCGGTCATGCTTCTCTCCTCATCGCCGTGACATAGCAGGATCGAGCGTCGGCTTTTGTCACCCTGCGGGGAGGACCGTGGTCGCGTGCTTGATTGCGAATAACCGAATTCCGCCTCTGCGCAGCACGCTCCGCATCTAGGTCGCGACGCCCGCATGGTGGACCATCATGTCTATGAAGCGCTGCAGCGCCGCCGAGCGGTCGCGCTGGCGCCAGACCAGCAGCACCTCGAACTTGAGCCCGAGATCGCTGATCGGCACCAACTGGATATGGTGGGCCGGCGACGACTGGCTCGACGCCGTTACGAAGCCGACGCCCATCCCCACGGCGACCAGGCTGAGCAGGATCGAGTTGGTGGTACATTCCTGGACGATGCGCGGGGTGCTGCCGCTCTCGACGCACGCCGTCATCAACCGATCGTAATAGCCGGGTGCGGTCAGCCGCGCCGGGCCGAGCGCTGGCTCCTCGGCGATCTCGGCCATCGTCACCGAGGCGCGCCCGGCCAGCCGATGGCTTTCGTGCACCGCCAGCATCGTCTCGCCATAGCCCAGGCAGATGCGGTCGAGCACGTCATGGTCGCGCTCGTCGAGATGGGCGTCATAAATCAGCCCGACATCGAGCGTGCCTTCCTTGAGCGCGGCAATCTGGTTCACGGAGCCCATCGATTTGAGATCGAGCACCACCGAAGGCTCGCTCTCGCGGAAATTGCGCAGGCTGTGCGAGATGAAGTCGTGCGCGGTGATGATCTCGCTGAGCCCGACGCGGATCGTGCCGAGATGGCCACTGCCCAGCCGCTTGGCGCGATCGACGGCGCGGTCGACCTGCGACAATATTTCCTCGACCTCGCCGAGAAAGGCGCGCCCCGCGCTCGACAGGCGCACTCCCCGCGGCAATCGCTCGAATAGTTCGATGCCGAGCTCGGCCTCAAGGTCGCGGATCTGCCGCGTGAGCGCCGGCTGCGCGACCCGCAACGCGACCGCGGCACGGCCGAAATGCTGCTCCCGGCCGATCGCGCGGAAATAGCGAAGATGGCGTAGCTCCATCGCCTACCCATACTTTCTGGGCATCAAAGCCTCAAGTACAAAGAATTGGACGTATCAGTCGTCGGGCAACACTCTCAAGCTAGCAAAGAAGAGACGAGTGGAGAGCGATGCAGTCCCAAGGCCTTGAAGAACTGAGCTTCGGCACTGTGTCGGCACTCGACGTGCTGGGCACCGAGCTCGAATTCTTCGAGGCTGGAGACGGCCCGCCGCTTGTCTTCCTGCACGGGCTCGACGGGCTCGAGGGCGCCGCGCCGCTGCAGCGTGAACTGGCGAAGCACTTCACCGTCTATGCTCCTTCGCATCCCGGCTTCGGCGCCTCCGCCGGCTCGCCGCGCATCAACCGCGTCGATGATCTCGGCTATTTCTACCTCGACATGCTCGATCAGCTCGGGCTCGACCGGCCGGTCATCGTCGGCACGTCGTTCGGCGGTTGGGTGGCGGCGGAGATGCTGACCAAGGAGCCGGGCCGCGCCGCCCAATTGGTGTTGGTCTCGCCGCTCGGCCTGCCCACTGCCGATCGCCGCGAGCAATATGTCGCCGATATCTTCATGCTGTCGCGCCAGGAACTGGGCAAGCGAATGCAGGTCGGCGAGCCCGCGCTCGGTAGCGACATGAAGACGCTGGCGACACTGCCGGAAGACCGCCTGCGCCGGCTGATGCGCAATGACGAGGCGGCGAGCCATTTCGGTTGGACCCCGTATATGTCGAACCACAAGCTCGGGGACCGCACACACCGCATCGCCAGCCCGACTCTCGTCGTTTGGGGCGAAGCGGACGGAATCGTCGGCGCCAAATATCGCGATGACTGGCGCAAGGCGCTGCCCCGGGCCGATGTCGAGACCTTCCCAGACGCCGGCCATCGCGTCCACGCCGACCAGCCTGCCAGGCTCGCCGCCCGCATCGCCGCCTTCGCCGGCCGCTGAACGACCGCTCGGAGACAAAGATGAAGATCTGGCAATTCAGCGAACAGGCCTATCACCCCGCCTTCCAGAAGCCGGGCGCGATGCGCGTGACGTTGCCGCAGCGCGAGTGCGATCCGGTCGAGGCCGGGCAACTGCTCAACCGCTATCTCGACGAATATATGCTTGCCGACGAAGTCGGGCTCAACATCATGGTCAACGAGCATCACGCCGCCGCGACCTGCATGTCGACGTCGTGCATGACGACACTGGCCATCCTCGCGCGCCAGACCAGCAAGGCGCGCCTGCTCGCTTTGGGCATCCCGCTCGCCAACCGCTCCAATCCGCTGCGCGTCGCGGAAGAGATCGCGATGGTGGATTGCCTGTCGGGCGGGCGACTCGACGTTGGGCTCGTCAAGGGCGCGGCGTACGAATTGTTCATGTCGAACCGCCAGCCGACCGGCTTCATGGACCGCTTCTGGGAAGCGCACGACCTGATCCTCGCTGCGCTTTCCAACACAGGCGACAATTTCTCCTGGGAAGGCGAGCATTTTCATTACCGCACTGCCAGCTTGTGGCCGCGCCCAATCCAGCAGCCGCATCCGCCGATCTGGATGACCGCGTCGAGTGCGACCAGCGCCCAGGAATACGGCAAGCGCGGCTATACCTGCGCGACCTTCCTGTCGGGCGCCGTCGCCCGCTCGGTGTTCAGCGGCTATCGCGCAGCATATCTGGCCGCGCACGGTGTGCAGCCCGCCCAGGACAAGCTCGCCTATCTGGCGCTGGTTTCATGTGCCAACGACCGCGCCACCGCGTTCGCCCGCGCCGAGAAGATGAAGAGCTACTTCACCACCGCCGCCCGGCTCGATCCGCAGTTCCGCAATCCACTCGGCTTCAATCCGGTCGATGCGAATATCCGCATGCTCCAGGCCGGCGCCAACGCGATGCGTCCGCGCCTGCGCAACGGCGAGGCGCTGCCGGTCGATGGCACGATCGAGCAATATATGGAGGCGGGTCTGTTCTTCGTCGGCACGCCGGACGACGTCTACGAGCAATTGGCGACGTTCCACGACGAGACCGGCGGCTTCGGCAATCTGCTGATGATGGCGCAGGCCGGCGAACTCGACCACCGGGAGACGGCCGACAATCTGACGATGATGGGCCGCGAAGTCGCGCCGCGGCTTGCCGAGCTCGCGACGCGGACGGTCGAGGTGCGGTATGAGGCCGTTGGCTGAAGTCGCCCTTGCGGACGGCATGGACCGTTACGTAGCGCTGGTCCGCGCGACGCCACCGACTGCCGATATCGAAACGATGCGGCTGGTCGGCGACCTCACCGGGCGGCGTTATGCCGAGGGCGATGCGCCGCAAGTCGCGCGCTTCGACACCTTTGTCGCCGCACCTGGGCGCGAGATCGCGCTGCGCATTTTCGATCCGGGCGGGGAGGGGCCGCGGCCGGCAATCTGCTATTTCCACGGCGGTGGCTTTGCGTTCGGCAGCGTCGAGAGCTTCGACATCGTCGCCGCGGCGCTGGCCGAAGCGACCGGCGCGGTCGTCGCCAGCGTCCAGTATCGCCGCCTGCCCGAAACAAACTATGCCGGTGCGCAAGCCGATTGCGACGCGGCTTTTGCCTGGGTCGGCCGTCAGGCTGAAGCGCTCGCCATCGATCCGACGCGGATCGCCGTGGCCGGGGATAGCGCTGGCGCGCTGCTGGCACTGGCCTGCACCGCCACCGCGCGTCCGATCTGCCAGCTTCTCTTCTACGGCACCTTCGCGATGGACCCCGATGCGCCCGCCTACCGCAGCGCGCTCGATCCGATGCTGACCGCCGACCGCGTCGGCCAGTACATCGCCTTGTTCACGCGCTGCGGCGGCCTCGACGCCAACCCGGCGCCGGTCGATCGCGACGACCTTGCCGATCTTCCGCCGACGCACATCGTCGCTGCCGAACATGACCCGCTCTGCGCTGAAGCGATCACGTTTTCCGCGCGGCTCGAAAAAGCCGGCGTGCCGACGACGCTCCATATCGCCCCGGACATGATCCACGGGTTCCTGCGTGCGGTCGGCGTCTCGGCCGCCGCCCGGGCCGAACTCGTGGCCGCGGCCGACGCGATCCGCCCCTTGCTGTCGGCGCCGGCATCTACCGAGATCAGGAAGGAAATCGCGTGAACAAAGATGAGTCCTACGACCGCGGCCGCGCGATGCGCTTCGACATGTTCGGCGAGCCCGGCGTGCGCAGCCTCGACAATGCCGACGACTTCAACGAGCCGCTACAGGATCTGGTGACGCGGTTGTGCTTCGGCGACGTGTGGAACCGGCCGGGGCTCGACCGCAAGACCCGGTCCATGCTGACGATCGCGATCCTGATCGGCCAGTCGCGGCCCGACCAGCTGCGCAACCACATCAACGGCGCGCTGGCCAATGGCGTCACCAAGGACGAGATCAGGGAGATCCTGCTCCACGCGACGCTCTACGTCGGCCTGCCCGCCGGAACGGACAGCTGGCGCCATGCGCGCGAAGTCCTGCAGGAAAACGATGTCTATTGATCTGATCGAACCGGTGGCCGATCGGCTCCACAATTCGATTTCCTCGACCGAGGAGATCATCGAGGCTGCGCGCAACGGCCTGCCCTACATTCTCGTCGATGCCGAGGATCGCGAGAATGAAGGCGACGTCATCATCCCGGCGCAGTTCGCGACGCCTGCCCAGATCAACTTCATGGCTCGCCATGCGCGCGGGCTGATCTGCCTGGCGATGACCGAGGAACGGGCGCGCGAATTGCGCCTGCCGCCGATGGTGACCGAGAATAACTCCGGCCACGGCACGGCCTTCACCATCTCGATCGAAGCGCGCGATGGCGTCACCACCGGCATCTCGGCGCACGATCGGGCACATACCGTGGCAGTGGCGATCGATCCCTCCAAGAGCTGCGACGATATCGTCTCGCCCGGCCATGTCTTTCCGTTGGTCGCGCGCGGCGGCGGGGTGCTGGTCCGCACCGGCCATACCGAGGCGGCGGTCGACGTGTCGCGGCTGGCCGGCCTCATCCCGGCCGGCGTCATCTGCGAAGTATTGAACGAGGACGGCACGATGGCGCGGCTGCCCGACCTGGTCGAGTTTTCGCGCGAGCATGGTATTCCGATCGGCACGATCGCCGACCTGATCAGCTATCGCCGCCGCACCGAACGCTGCGTCGAACGCGTCCATGAGGAAGCGTTCGAGACCGTCTATGGCGACGGCTTTCGCCTGTCGGTGTTCCGCAACACGATCGACAATGTCGAGCATGTCACGTTGTCGCGCGGACGCATCACCCCGGACGTGCCGACCCTGGTGCGCATGCACCGCCTGGACTTCGTCTCGGACATGCTCGGGCCACCGACCGACCGCCGCGAATATGTCTCGCGCGCACTGGCGCGGATCGGCGCGCATGACGGCCCCGGTGTCGTCGTGTTCATCCGCGATCCGTCGGTCAGCGCGATATCCGAGCGGCGCAGCAGCCCGGGCCCGACCCGCGACCAGCGCATCCGCGATTACGGCGTCGGGGCGCAGATCCTTCTCGATCTGGGCGTCAGGGATCTGATCCTGCTCTCCGACAGCGAAGCGAGGCTGTCGGGCATCGAGGGGTACGGGCTGCGCATCATGGGCAGGGAAGGGCTGGGTAGCGATGAGTGAAATGCAATTCTCCCGGATCGACATCGCCCAGTTGAGCATCGCCGAACAACTGAAGAATGGCCTGCGCCGGCTCGGCAAGGCGGTGGTGGTCATTACCGCCTGGCACGAAGGCAGGCGCTGGGCGATGACCGCGACCGCGGTCAGCGAACTGAGCATGGACCCGCCGTCGCTGTTGGTCTGCATCAACAAGAATGCGAGCCTCCATGCGCCGCTGACGGCTGGCGCGCCTTTCTGCGTCAACATCCTGCATGCCGATCAACTCGCCGTGTCGCAGACCTGCGCGGGCAAGCTGAAGGGCGAGGAGCGTTTCGCCGAGGGCCGCTGGGGCTCGGGCGCGTGCGGTTCGCCGCGCCTGTGCGACGCGCAGGCGAGCTTCTTCTGTGAATATGAGACGCATATCGAATATGGCACTCACGCGGTGGTGATCGGCGCAGTCAAGGAAGTGCATGTCTCCGGCGATGTGGATCCGCTGATCTATCTCGACGGCGGCTATGCCCGCGCAGCGCGATTGTCGGCCTGAGCGATGGACGACACCCAGGCCCTTCTCGAGCAGATCGAGCATAGTTGTCGGCGGCTCAAGATGGCGCAGTCGACGTTCGGCCGGCTGGCGGTCAATGACGGCAAGCTCGTGCAGCGGCTGCAGCAAGGCGGGCGGGTGACGGTGCAGACCGTCGAGCGCGTCCACCGCTTCATCGAGGAGCAGAACGGCGCCTCCGCCAGCGCGCTGCGGTCGGGCATCAAGGGGCTGCGCGCCGAATTGCGCCCCGAGCATAATTTCCGCTTCTACGACAATCGTCAGAAGTATCTCGCCTTCGTCAACACCACCAACGAGAAGCAGATCATCGCGGATCGTGCGGTGCACGAATTGTCGGACACCCAGCCGGTCCCGCCGGCGATCCGGCTGTTCGACGGGGGTGCCGGCGACGGCACCGCGCTGGCGCGGATGCTGCGCGGGCTGCACCGGCGCCATCCCTGGGTGCCGTTCTACGTGGTGGTCAAGGAGATCAGCATGGAGAATATCCGGCTGACGCTCGAGAAGATGCCCGACCGACTGCGCGAGCATCCCGCCACCGTGCTGGTGCTGACCAACCTCAAATATGGCGAAGCGCCGACGCTGCAACCCGAGACCCCGGCCGGGGCAAGCGCGATGGTGTGGCACGAAGTCGGGCTCGAGGGCACCTCGGCGGGACAGTTCGAGGAACAGGTCCAGCAGCTCGATCCGTTCCTCGCCAAGCATTGGCAGGCGAGCATCGCACCGAGCGGCAACCCGATGTACAAGACGCCGACGGTGCTCGTCCTGTATCGCAAAGACCATCACTTCATGCTCGATCCGATCATTCCGCGGCGCGGCTATGCGCAGGCGGACTTCGATTTCGTGCTGTTGTCCCAGCCCTATCGCGCGCACGCACCGCTCGAGTTCAAGAGCTCGCGCGTGGTCACGCCGCTGGTCCGGGCGCTTCGTCCCAACGGCAAATTGATGGGCGTCCACAGTCACGGCAACGATCCCGGACTGGAGATTATCCGCACGATCTGGCCGGACGAGGACCCCTTCCATACCAGCCGCGAGGACATCATGCATGCCGTGCGCGAGGAACTGGGCTCGGCCGCGCGAGACTATCATTTCCATTCGCTGTCGGATGAAGAAGCGCTGTTCCGCTACGACATCCGCACGCTCCCGACCGAGATCGACGCGCATACCCCTATCGGCAGTTCGACCTTGTTCGCTGCCTGGAACGCGGCAAGCTATGTCGCGCAGATCGAGGATGGCCGCTTCGCCAAGGCGCTGTCGAACGACCAGTATCTCGACGCGACGCGCGAAGCTCTTCAGCGCCACCAGGGACTGTGGTTCAACGACGAGATTTACCTCATCTCGCGGCGGTCGCGGTTGAACTGATATTACGCCCCTCTCGCAGAAGGGAGGAATCAGTTGGCTAAAAACGTCTTCAGATCCGCCTGCGGCCGTGCCCCGAAATGGCTGATCGCTTCGCCCGCCGCCGCACAGCCCAGCCGTCCGCATTCGGCGAGCGGCAGTTCGCGGGTTAGGCCGTACAATACGCCAGCCGCGTACAGATCGCCGGCGCCGGTGGTATCGACCACCGCCGACACCTGCGAGGCAGGCACTTCGACCAGACCGTTCGCGTCGATCAACAGCGCCCCGGCCGGCCCGCGCGTCACTGTCACCAGGTCGACATGCTGCGCGGCGATTTTCGCCGCTTCGATCGTGTCGTCGACGCCATACAGCGCCCGGATCTCGTCCTCATTGGCGAACAATATGTCAATATGGCTTTCGACCAGTTCGAGGAACGCATCCTTGTGGCGATGGACGCAGAAGCTGTCGGACATGGTCAGCGCGACCTTGCGCCCGGCGGCGTGCGCTAGTGACGCGGCCTTGCGAAAGGCCGCCTTGGCGGGAGGCTGGTCGAACAGATAGCCTTCGAGATAAATGATTTCCGCCGAGGCGACGAGCGCTTCGTCGATATCGCCTTCATCGAGCCCGGTGCAGGCGCCGAGAAAGGTGTTCATCGTCCGCTCGGCGTCGGGCGTGACCAGCACCAGGCAGCGCGCGGTAGCGGCGCCGGCGGTGGTCGCCGGCGTATCGAAAGCGACGCCGATCGTGCGCAGATCGTGGCGGTAGATGTCGCCCAGCGCGTCGTCGCGGACCTTGCCGATGAACGCGCCGCTGCCGCCGAACGCCGCGACCCCGGCAATGGTGTTGCCGCCCGATCCGCCGGAGATTTCCATCCCCGGACCCATCGCGGCGTAGATCCGCTCGGCGCTGTCTTCGTCGATCAGGGCCATGCCGCCCTTGGCCATGCCCTCCTGGGCGAGGAAATCGTCGCTGGCATGGGCGATGACGTCGACGATGGCGTTGCCGATGGCGAGGACGTCGTAACGGGCGGGCTGCATGCTGGCTTGTCTCCATGACGAGGATGACGGATGCGCGAAAGGCGCTGGATAATGATCGCGCCGGTTATATAAAGACGAATGGCATTCAACAAGATGCATGTTGGTGGAGAAGAATGATGAGCGAGAGCGACGGCGCGACCTGCCCGTTTTGCGGGGCGGCGTGGAGCGAGGACATGCTAACCCAACTCGACCGCTCCACCGTGGCTTCGGGTTGCGCTTGTTGCGGCGGAGCACCGGCGCTGCATGCCGCCGCGGCGCTGCCGACCGAAGACATTTGCTGCGCCACCTGTGGCCGCGCCATCTACCGCGGCTTCGCGGCAAAACAGGAATCACAATCGTGAAGAGCACCGACTTCGACATCATCGACGCCCAGATCCACCAGCCTGCGCCCGCGGTGCCGTTCGGCGACGATGTGCCCGACGACGTCAAACTCGCGATAAATGTCGAACTCGCGCGCGAAGCGATGGATAGCGTCGGCGTCGACGCCACGTTGGTCGTCGCGGCGCTGCCTTATATCGATGCGTGCGTGACTCGCTATCCGAGCCGCTTCATCGGCGTCGAGACGTTCATGGTGAGGGACGCCGAACTGGGAGCCGCGGTGGAGCGGGCAAAGGGCGACGACCGCATCGTCGCCGGCCGGTTGCTCGTCACCGATTTCCGTATCACCGAACTCTCCGAGGCCTTCACCAGCGGCGCGATGGATGCCGGGTTCGCTGCCGCGGCCAAGGTCGGCCTGCCGCTATTCCTGTCGACTCACGGCCAGGCCGCGGCGATGCGTCCGCTGATCGAGCGCCATCCCGATCTCAGCGTGATCATCGACCATGTCGGGGTCAGCCAGCACCCGGTGTCGCCGGCGCGCGATGATCCCTGGGATCGGCTCGATGGGCTGCTCGGCCTCGCCGATCTGCCGAACGTCTCGGTCAAATTGTGCGGGCTGCCGTTGCTGTCGCGTCAGGCCTATCCGTTCGCCGATGTCTGGCCGAATCTGCGCCGCGTCATCGCCGCGTTCGGGCCCGATCGGCTGATATGGGCTAGCGACTATACGCGTCTGCGCATGGCCGAGGCCGGCGGGCCGCATCGCAACCGCGGCTGCCTGTACAGCGAGAGCCGCGACATGCTGCTCCACAGCGACGAACTCGACCGCGATGCCAAGGCGGCGATCTTCGGCGGCACCGTCAAGCGCGTGCTCGGCTGGCAACCGCCAGTCTAGAAATGCAAGTCAGTGCCCGGCGATGCGGGTCGCCGGGTCGAGCGGCTTGAGCGTCAGCAGCATCCAGATCACCACCCCAGCCAATGCCAGCGGCGCGGCGAGCAGGAAGAAATAGCCGATCGCGCCCCAATGATATTGCAGCGCGAGCATGCCGTACCAAGGCCCGACGATCGAGGCGGCGCGCCCGGCGCCATAGGCCCAGCCGACCCCGGTCGCGCGGTTGCGCGTCGGGTAGAGCGTCGAGGCGATCGAGGCCAGCCCGGCATGGGCGGCATGCTGCGCCAGCGCGTTGAGTGCCAGCGCGACGAACATTCCCCAGCCCGGCGCGAACAACCCCATGCCGATCGCGGCAGCGGCGGCGACGATGAAATAGGTTGGAACGATCGCCTTGAAGCCGAACTTGTCGATCATTAGTCCGATCGTCAGCATACCCGTCGCACCGAACGCGGTACCGATCGCCGTGGTGATCCCGACCTGGCCCCAGTTGAGCCCGATAGCGTCGTGGAACACCGTCGTCTTCCAGAGCGCGGCACTGATGAAGCCGAAGCTGCTGACGAAGCTCAGCCACAGCAGAATCGTCGGCAGCGCCAGCCCGGGCTTGAACAGATCGCGGACCAGCGACAGGCTGCTCGGACGCTTCTCGCTCACGCCCCGCGACAAGACCACCGCTTCGCCTTCGCCCTCGGGCATCAAGGCCAGCACGATCGCCTGCAGTCGGGGATCGTCAGGGTTGCGCGCCGCCAGGAATTTGGGCGATTCGGGCAACAGAAAATAGAATACCGGCACCAGCAGCAGCGGCATCGCCGTGCCGATCCAGAACGCGACGTGCCAGCCATAGGGTTCGAGCAGGAACGCCTGCATCGCCGATCCGAGCAGGGCGCCGGGCATCGCGCCGGCAAGCACCACCGTCACCACGGTCGAGCGTTGCCGCGCAGGAGCGAGTTCGGAGGCCAGCGCGACCATGTTGGCGATCACCGAACTGGCGAACATGCCAGTGAGCAGCCGGCAGATCGCCAGTGCCCAGATGCTGTCGGTGAAGATCGTCACGAAGCATGTCGCGGCGACGCCGCCCAGACACAGCATCAGCAAGGTCCGCCGTCCGATCTGGTCCGCGAACGGCGCGATGAGGAAGGCGCCCAATACCATCCCGACCTGCTGCATCGACAGCACCCAGGTCAGCGAGGTCCGCGTCACCCCGAACTCGTCCGAAATCTTCGGAAGCACCCAGCTCAGCACGCCAAGGTCGAACCCGTCGACGAGCATCGCCAGCGCCCCGATCAGCATCACTTTTACGTGGAACGGGCGGAACTTCACGCCATTGAGGAAGGTGTCGATGTCAACGGTCGGCCGGGCCAATGCGCGATCCTCTCATGCTGATTGCGTGCCCGCTCGAACGGGTCGGCATTATCCAGCATAAGAATGTAAGCCTGGCTGTCTGTCAACGGCGCAAATCGTTTCCGAATTATCAGTAGAGCTGCTATAAGTCAGGCTGTTATTTGTGCTGGACCAAGGCCTGAACTTGGCGGCAGGGAGAGGAGAACAGCCAATGCCCGTCGAACGACTCGATTCGCGATTGGACGCCATTGTCGCCCCGGACGTGGATTGGGAAGAGCTCGGTCGCGGCTTTGGCGGGCCCACCGGACCTGCCGAAGGGCCGGTATGGATCGCGGAGGGCGGCTATCTGCTGTTCAGCGACATCCATAACAGCCTGCGCATGCGCTGGCATCCGGAACACGGCATCTCCGTCGACAAGCAGGACACCAAGAACGGCAACGGCCAGACCCGCGACCAGGAAGGTCGGCTGGTCGTCTGCCACCATTTCAGCCGCTGTGTCGATCGCGAGCATGCCGATGGCACCGTCACCATGATCGCCGACAATTATCGCGGCATGAAGCTCAACCGGCCCAACGATGTCGTCGTCAAATCGGACGGAGCGATCTATTTCACCGATCCGCCGCCCAAGGTCCCGTTCACCCCGCCGGACCACCCCCCGGAGATCGATTGCGCCGGCGTCTACCGCGTCTCGCCCGACGGCGAGCGACTCAACATGGTCGTGCGCGACCTGATCAATCCCAACGGGCTGTGCTTCTCGCCCGATGAGAAGGTCCTCTACGTCAACGACAGCAACCAGCATCGCAAGCTGATCATGGCCTATGACGTCGAGGCCGACGGTATGCTCGACCTGGGCAGCGCTCGCTTGTTCTGCGACATGCGCGCCGACACCCGTATGGGCGGGCCCGACGGCATGAAGGTCGATGTCGAGGGCAATGTCTATTGCACCGGCCCCGGCGGCATCTGGATTCTCAGCCCGACCGGCGATCATCTCGGCACGATCGCCATGGAGGGGCGCACGTCCAACATGAACTGGGGCGATAGCGACTGGCGCACGCTCTATTTCACCGGCGCTCGCTCGCTCAACCGCATTCGCCTCCTGATCCCCGGCATTCCGGTTCCGCGCGGCACGCTGGCGGGATCCGTCTAGATCTGGCTCAGCGCACGACCACCTTCAGAGCGTCGCGCGCACCAATGCGGCGCCCTCGACCATTGCCTGCATCTTGGCGAAGGCGATGTCGCGGGGCACGTATTTGAAGCCGCAATCGGGCGCGACGACGATTTTGTCGGCCGGCACGACGGTCATCGCCCGGCGGATTCGCTCGGCGACGATCTCGGGCGTCTCGATCGCAGGATCGTTCAAGTCGATTGTCCCGACCATGATGTGCTTGCCGCGCAACGGCTCCAGCTCCGCCGGGTCGAGGTTCGGCTGCGCGGTCTCGACCGATACCTGGTCGACGCGCGTGCCGGCAAGCTCACCCAGATAGTCATAGCCGTGCGGCCGATCGCCATGGATGATCGCGGCATAACCGAAGCAGACGTGCAGTGCGGTGACGCCGCCGACATCCCGCAGCGCGCGATCGATCGCCTTGGCGCCATATTGCCGCGCTTTCTCGGGCCGCGCCTGGAGATAGGGCTCGTCAATCTGGACGATGTCGGCACCGGCGGCAAACAGGTCGCGAATCTCCTCGTTGACCGCGGCCGCATAATCGAGCGCCATTTCCTCCTCGCTCGCGTAAAAGTCGTTCTGTGCCTGCTGGGTCATCGTGAACGGGCCGGGCACGGTGATCTTGATCCTGCGATCGGTGTTGCGCCGCAGGAATTCGACATCGCGGACCTGGACGGAATGCCTGCGGCGGATCCGGCCGGTGACGCGCGGCACCGGATTGGGGTGGCCGCTACGGTCGAGCGCGACGCCCGGATTGTCGAGATCAACCCCTTCGAGCGCTGTCGCGAAGCGGTTCGAATAGCTTTCCCGGCGCATCTCGCCGTCGGTGACGATATCGATCCCAGCCCGTTCCTGCAGGTGAATGGCCATGATCGTGGCATCGTCCTGCGCTTCCTCGAGATGGTCGGGGGCCGGGCGCCAGAGTTCGAGGGCGCGCACCCGCGGCGGGAACCGACCGGCAAGGCGGGCCCGATCGATCAGCCATTCCGGCATTGCGTAGGATCCAACAAGTGTCGTGGGCAGCAGCATATTCATCGGCACATCCCCTCATTCCCGTTACTCGACGGTAACGCCGACCATAAGGAGTGACTGCAGCATTGTGAACGATTTTCGACAATGACGAACGCAGATCGGGAATTTGGCAGAATTCGACCACCGGCATCTTCCATAATGTCAGATAGGCTGTTATAAGATAGGCTGTCAAAGTGTACCGCATCGGAATTCCGGGCGGGAGAGGAACCGGAGAGACAGCGCAATGCAATTCGGTCTGTTTTACGAGCATCAGTCGCCCGCGCCGTTCACCGCCGCGAAGGACATGCAGATCTTCCACAACGCGCTCGACGAGCTCGAGCTCGCCGACAAATTGGGCTATGATTATGCCTGGCTGGTCGAGCATCATTTCCTCGAGGAATATTCGCACAGCTCGGCGCCCGACGTCTTTCTCGGCGCGCTCAGCCAGCGCACCAAAAGGATGCGGCTCGGCCATGGCATCTGCGTGATGCCGCCGCTGATCAACCATCCGGCGCGCGTCGCCGAGCGGATCGCCACGCTCGATTTGCTTTCAAAGGGCCGGGTCGAATGGGGCACCGGAGAGAGCGGCACGGCGATGGAGCTCGAAGGTTTCGGCGTCGATCCCGATCTCAAGAAGGGCATGTGGCGCGAAGCGACTGAGCAATGTGCGAACATGCTGACGATGACGCCCTATCCCGGTTTCCAGGGCGAACATTTCTCGATGCCGACGCGCAATATCGTGCCCAAGCCGATCCAGGCGCCGCATCCGCCGCTATGGGTGGCATGCTCGCGGCGCGACACGATCCTGCATGCCGCGCGCAACGGCATGGGCGCGCTCGTCTTCGGCTTTGCCGCGCCCGAACAGGCGGGCAAATGGGTCCAGGAATATTACGACATCATCAAGTCCGACGAATGCGTGCCGATCGGCCATGCCGTGAACGCCAATTTTGCGATTGTGACCGCGCTGTCGGTCAATGAGGACGAGCAGGTCGCGATCGACCGCGGGACCGAGGGCTTCAAGTATTTCGGCTATTCGCTGGGATTCTACGCGTCGTTCGGCAAGCTCAAGCCCGGCCATTCGAGCGTGTGGGAAGATTTCAAGAAGGCCGAGGCGGGGATCGAGGACAATCACGGCAATGGCGGCATCGGCACGCCCGAGCAGGTCCATGACCATTGCAAGGCCTATGCGGACGTCGGCGTCGACCAGATCATCTTCGTCCAGCAGACCGGCCCCGCCAACCACGACCATATCTGCGAATCGCTCGAGCTGTTCGCGACCACCGCGATGCCGCGGCTGAAAGTGGGCGAGGAGGAACGTCTGGCGAAGAAGCAAGCCGAACTGGCGCCCTATTTCGAGGCGGCGCTGGCGCGCAAGCAGAAGATGGCGCCACTCGCGGTCGAGGATATCGAGATCGTCAAATCCTATGGCCTTCGCAAGAAGGAAGCCGGGACCTACGAGAATGTCCGCTCGGATCGTGGCGGCGGGCTGGCGGTGGTGGCGGACGATCCCCTGGCGCTGGTTTCGAACCAGGCGGAAAAGGCTGCGAAGACGTGAGCATCCTCGAGGGCAGGGTCGTCGTGATCACCGGGGCCAGCTCCGGGATCGGCGCGGCCTGCGCCATCGCCTTCGTTGAAAAGGGCGCCAGGGTCGTCCTCGCCGCGCGCCGCGCCGAGCGTCTGGGTGCATTGGTCGATCTGATCGAGGCGACAGGCGGCGAGGCGCTGGCGGTGGCGACCGACGTCACCGACGAGGACGCGGTCGCCAATCTCTTCGCGGACGCACTGGCGCGGTTCGGCACGGTCGACGTGCTGATCAACAATGCCGGCGTTGCGGACAGCACGCCGGCCGAGCTGACCGACCTCGCGCTGTGGCGCCGCGTCATCGACACCAACCTCACCTCGGCATTTCTGTGCGCGCGATCGGCGATCCCGATCATGAAGGCGCAGGGCAGGGGGCGGATCATCAATGTCGGATCGATCTCCGCCAAGGTGCCGCGCAAGGACAGTCCGGCCTATACCGCGAGCAAATGGGGCCTCGCCGGCCTGACCCGCGCCCTGGCGGTCGATTGCCGCGCGGACAATATCGCGGTTTCGGCGTTCCACCCTGGCATCGTCGCAACGGAGTTGGGCGGCGGCCCCAGCACCAAGCCGACCGAAATGACCGCGCGGGCGGAGGACGCCGCGGGTATCATCGTCCACATGGCCGATATGCCGGATCACCTGAATTTCTACGAAGCGCTGATGGTGCAGAACAAGATCCCGTTTCTGGGACGGGGATAACTCGCTCATTCCCTCGCCCCGCTTCGCGGGGGACGAGGAGCGTGGGTGTCAGGTCTGCTCGGCCTTCGCATCGACGATATTCTTGAGCTTGCGCGCCGCGCTTACCGAAACCGGCCAGCCGGCGTAGAAGGCGATGTGCGCGATCGCCTCACCGAGTTCCTCGACGGTCAGGCCGTTCTCTAGTCCCAGTTCCATATGCCCCTGTGCCTGTTCGCGGTTGAGCGCGATCAGACAGGTTATGGTGATCAGGCTGCGGTCACGCTTCGAGAGTTCGGCGCGCTCCCAGACCTTGTCGTAGAGGACGCTCTGGGTGATTTCGTCCAGGAACGGCGCCACCCCCGCCAGTTCCCTGCCGCGTCCGCCAGATGGTCGCTTCACTTCGCCTCTCCCCGATAGGATTTGAAATTGCCCGCCGCCGCGTTGAGCGCGCCGCGCAGCATGCCGAGCTCGGAAAGCCAGGCGATGTAATGGACGCCGCGCGCGACATAGGATTCGAGCTGGGCGACATTGGCGACGACGGTGCCGATATGCTTGCGGCCCGCCGCCACCTCGATCACGCGGTCGATCGCCGCGACGACATCGGGGTGCGCGGCATCGCCGGGATGGCCGAGCGAGGCGCTGAGATCGCCGGGGCCGATGAACAGCACGTCGAGCTCGTCGACCGCGCACAACGCCTCGATATCCTCGACCATCTCCTTGTTCTCGACATGGACGCTGACCAGGGTCTCGCGATTGGCGCGCTGTTCGTAGTCGGGGAGAGTGCCGTAAGCCGCGGCGCGGCACGCGCGCGCCGAGCCACGCTCGCCGAGTGGCCAGTATTTGGCCTTGCGAATCACCTCGCGCACGTCCGCCGCGCTCCTGAGCGAGGGCACCTGGATGCCGCTCGCGCCGCTATCGAGGACGTGGAGGATATTGGCCTCGCCGGCATCGGGGGTGCGGACGACACTGCTCATCCCCATCCGTTCGCAGGTGCGGATCATGTTCTCGAGGCCGGCATGCGTGTAGCAGCCATGTTCGGCGTCGAGGATTACGAAATCGAACTCGGCGATACCGTACAGCTCGACGATGGCGGGGGCGTCGAGCTTGACGAAACTGCCGAAGACGACCTCTCCGGCCTCCAATTTGCGTTTCACGTCGCCGTTGAACATTGCCGCATCCCTCTCCCGATCCGCTTGGCGGAGTTGCTATTTACAAATGCCATTCAACATGGCAGCAGTGCGGCTATAAGCCAAGCTTTCATATGCGAAGGCGGTAACCCGGTCCGCCAGCAAGGCAGCCAGCGACAGGAGATGATGTGAAGCGCAGCACAGATCGCATCCTTACGACTCATGTAGGCAGCTTGATCCGGCCGCTCAACGTGCTTCAGGGGATGATGGCCAAGGTCCTCGGCGAGCCCGTCGACGAGGCGCAGTTCCAGCGCGATGTCCGCCAGGGAGTCGCCGATGTCGTGGCCAAGCAGGCGGAGATCGGCATCGACATTCCCAGCGATGGCGAAATCTCCAAGCCGAGTTTCCACAATTATGTGGTCGAGCGGCTCGGCGGTCTGGAAAAGGTCCCGCCCTCGGAGCGTGGCGCCTATTATGCGGCGCTGACCGAGGAATTCCCGGGCTTCATGACCCAGTACAACGCCATGTACAAAACCATGTGGATGCCCCCCGAGCTCGACGCCGAGAAGGTCCGCAAGGCGGCCAATACGCCGCCGGCGCGTGTCCGCGTCGCGGCGCCGATCCATTATGTCGGGCAGGATGCGCTCCAGACCGATCTCGACAATTACGCGGCGGCGCTCGCCGGCAAGGACTTCGTCGAGGCGTTCATGCCCTCGGCCACGCCGGCGCGCGACGATGCCGATGCCGGCACGGTGTACGCGACCGAATCCGAATATCTCTACGCGCTCGCCGATGCGATGCATGTCGAATACAAGGCGATCGTCGACGCCGGCTATGTCGTCCAGCTCGACCTTGGCCTGCCGGCGCGCAACCAGGTGCTGCCCGGCAATCCCAATCCGACCCCCGAGGATCTGCGGCGCGCCTCCGAGCGTCAGGTCGAAGCCTATAACCACGCGTTGCGCGGCATTCCCGAGGACCGCGTGCGCTATCACATGTGCTGGGGCAGCATGAACACGCCGCACACCACCGACGTGCCGCTGCACGAGGTCATCGACATCATTCTGAAGATCAAGGCGCAGGCCTATGTGATCGAAGGCGCCAATCCGCGCCACGAGCACGAATGGATGGTGTGGAAGGACGTGAAGCTGCCCGACGGCAAGATCCTCGTCCCTGGGGTGATCAGCCACCAGACCAACGTCGTCGAGCATCCCGAGCTGGTCGCGTGGCGGATCTCGAACTTTGCGAGCGTGGTCGGGCGCGAGAATGTCATCGCCGGCACCGATTGCGGCTTCTCGCAGGGCTGGAACATGGCGAGGGTCCATCCCGAGGTGCAGTGGGCCAAGCTGTCGGCGTTGGTCGAGGGCGCCGCTTTGGCCTCGCGGCAGTTGTGGCCATGAGATGAGCGACAATCCCAGGCTCGCCGCGGGATTGGCCGAGTATCTGAATGCCGTCCGCGGCACGCCTGGTACCCCGCTCGAAACGGCGCGCCTCCTCGCCGACCGCGATGCACAGCGGATCGCGTACCCTCTGCCGACGGGGATGACGGTCGCCAACAGCTCCGTGGTGCGAGCCGGGGACGAGGTGCCGGTGCGTATCTATCGTCCGACCGGGGAAGGGGCGCTGCCGGCGATCGTCTATTTTCATGGCGGCGGCTTCACCACCGGCAGCATCGAGACCTATCAACCGCTGGCGATGGCGCTGGCCGAGGCGACGGGCGCGGTGGTGATCAGCGTCCATTATGCCCGTCTGCCCGAAGCCACGCCGCGCGCGACGGTCGAACAATGCTTTGACGCGCTCTCCTGGACCGCGCGGATGGCGAGCGTCCTCGCCATCGATCCGGCGCGGATCGCGGTCGCCGGCGACAGCGCCGGCGCGTTCCTCGCGGTGCAGGTTGCGATTCTCGCTCGCGATCGCGGCGGCCCGAAGCTGGTTTGCCAATTGCTTGCATACGGCATGTTCGATGTCGACAATGGCCGCGCCGCTTATGGTGCCGTTCGCGATCCGGTGCTGACGCTGCCGCTGATCAGGGCGGTTATAGCCGCCTATCGCGACGCCGACGCCCGCGATCCGGCACCGTTCGAGGTGCCGCTACGCAGCAATCTTGACGGCCTGCCGCCGGCGATCCTGCTCGAGGCCGAGCATGACGCGCTGGTCGACGAGGGTCGCGAATTCGTCGAGCGGCTTGGCGCTGCCGGCGTGCATTGCGAGTTCCGCGTTGCTCCGGACATGTGTCACGGCTTCCTCCGCGCCGTCCGTTTCTCCGCCCCCGCCTGCGCCGAAATGCGCTGGCTCGGCGACACCTTCCGAACCCTCACGAACGCAAGGAACTAGACCGTGGCGCTCAAGACCGAAGACCCCGCATTCCAGGCCGGCCGCGAGCTGCGCAGGCAGATGTTCGGCGATGCCAGCATCGAGCGGCTCGACAATGCCGACGATTTCAGCGAGCCGCTCGAGAATTACGTCACTTCCGCCGTTTTTGGCGAAACCTGGACGCGGCCCGGGCTGACGTTGCGCGAACGTTGCCTGATCACCATCGCGATCAGCGCCGCGCTCAACCGCCAGATCCCGCTGAAGCGTATGGTCAAATGCGCGATCGCTAATGGCGCGACCAAGGAGGATATCCGCGAAACCCTGCTCCAGACGACGATGTATATCGGCGTTGCCGGCGGCGTCGAGAGCTGGGCGCTCGCCGCCGAAGCGCTCAAGGAAATCGACGCTTACTGAGCCCGAGCGGGGGCAGGGTCGGGCTTTGCCGCCTTGAGCCCTGCCGCCTCGATGCCGGCGGTGCCGCACGCGGCATCGTCGGCGGGCTTGCCGCCCGACGTGCCGACGCCGCCCAGAAGCACGCCGTCGGCCGAATAGATCGGCACGCCGCCCATGATCGTCGCGGCGCTCGGCATGTTCGCCGGCGGATTGAGCGCGGCGGTATCGGCAGTGGCGCGGCCATATTTGGCGGCGGAGGTCGCCTTCCACAACGCGATCTCGCCGACCCCCATTGACACGCCGTCCATATGCGCAAGCGTCACCGTCATGCCGTGATTCTCGAGCACGACCATCGCGACCTTGATATTGTGCGCGCGCGCATAGCCGAGGCAAGTGTCGCGGATCTTGGCGGCGCTGGCATAATCGAGCACCGGTCGCGCGGTTTGCGCGGAAGCCGGTACGCCGATCAGCAAAGTCGCGGCAAGGGCGAGACGGCGGCTCATTTCAGTGTCTCGAGATAGCTGATGATTTCGCCGCGCTTGGCGGCATCCTTGATCCCGGGAATCATCATCTTCGTGCCCGGCACGACGCCCTTGGGATCAGCGAGAAAGGCGTCGAGCTTGGCACGCGCCCAGCGGATATTCGATCCCTTCATGGCCGGAGAATAGGCATAGCCTGGCCTCGTTCCTGCCGCTCTGCCGACCACGCCGAACAGATTGGGGCCGACGCCGTTGGGCTCGCTTTTGGCGGTATTGTGGCAGGCATTACACGTCGCGAAGGCCGCGGGCGGCGCAGCAGCGGCCGGGAGCATCGGCGCTGCGGGCGCTGCCGCGCGACCGACGCCGCGCGCCGATACGACGATCGACAGCAATGCAGCGCCGATCATGGCCGCGTTCAGATATGCATTTTTGTGAGTCACTGTAATTTCCTCATGCCGGAATGGGCTCGGGCTGCTGGCGTACCGCGCGCATTCGCACCAATACCGCTGCCGCCGCGGGGACGATCATCAGTCCGCCGAACAATAGCATCACCGAGAATCGCCCTATGCCGGCGCCGATCACATAGCCGCCGAGCAGCGGTCCGATGATCCCGCCGATGCGCGAGCAGCCGAGCATGATGCCGAGGCCGACATTGCGCGTAGCCACACCGTGATAGTTGAGCGTGACCAGAATCAGCGCCGTATAAGCGCCGACGTTGAAAAAGCCGCACAAGGTCGAGGCGCCGACCAACGCCCAGTTCGCCCCATCCGGCACCGCGCCGAGCAACGTGAACGATGCCGCCATCGCCAGCAGGAAGATGGCCGCGATCCGCACCTCGCCGACGCGGCGCGACAGCGCCCCGACAATCAGTTGCGCGACGATTCCGGCGCCGTAGGTGGTCACGCCGGCAACGCCGTTCCATTGCATGTTCATCCCGGCCATCGACAATATCTGTGGGCGCCAGCCCGCCATGAAGCCGCCGCTGATCGTGAACACGAAGCCAGCCAGGCACAGCAATGCCGTGCCGATCCACAGCGAGCGCGGGATCATCGTCAGGCTTGCCCGCTGCTTGCCGATGACGATCGGCTCTTCGGGCAGCGCCGCTACCTCTGGCTTGCGCATCCGCCGCATCAACGCATTGATCCGCGCGAGTGCGTCCGGCGGACGTCGCGCCATCAGGAAGGCGGGTGAATCGGCAAGGATGAACAGTCCGAGGAGGAACGCGGTCAGGTTGAGCGCCGCGGCGCCGAGGAAGATCGATCGCCAGCCATATGGTTCGATCAGCAGCCCTGCCATCGCGCCGCACAGCATCCCGCCAAAGGCATAGCCGGAGTGGAGGATGCCGATCAGCAGATTGGAACGTTTTTCGTTGCTGAATTCGGTGACGGTGACGTTCAGGCAAACGACCAGCGCGCCCAGGCAAACACCGGTCAGCAGGCGCAGGATCATCAATGTGGTGATCGTGCCGTTGGTCGCTGTGATCAGCAGCAGCAACACCAGCGAACCCAGCAGCGTTAGCGTGAGCGCTCGTCGTCCGACCCGGTCGGCCAGCGGTGCGACGAAGATCGATCCGATTGCGACGCCCACGGGCGTCGCGCTCGATGCCAGCCCGAACTCCTGGATCGAAAGGTGCAGCTCCTTGATCATCACCGGCGCCGCATAAGACAGCGTAACGACGTCGAGCCCGTCAGCGGCATAGGCCAGCATGCAGATCGCGACGATCGCATATTGATACCAGCCCATGGGGGATTGCTTGACGATATCGTTGGGGGTGATCGGCTGGCTCATGCGGGCTGCCCTTCGCCCGAGTGACGACGCGGCAGTCTGGCGGTCGGCTGTCTACGCACACGCACCTCTTATCAATGCCCTGTCAATTCGGCAATTACAAACGCCATTGCGAATGCGCGAATCGAGACGAACGACATCCGTTGCGTTTCGGCCGTTGCGAAAAGCCCGGCGCGTTTGTGGCGCGCCGGGATTTCGCCCGACCTTTCAGCCGAAGCGCGGGTTAAAAGCGGATACGGACGCCGCTGACATAGTAACGGCCGATCTTGTCGTACATCTGCGAGTTCGACACCGTCGGCGCTATGATGCTGTTCGGCGCAACCGGCGGATCCTGGTTCAGCAGATTATCAATCTTGCCATAGAGCTCGATATTCTTGGTGATCTTGTAGGACGCCGACAGATCGACATAGGCGCGCCCCTTGACCCGGTTCTGCGACGTCGGGAGATCGACATTGTCCACGTAGATCGTCCGGAATTTGCCACCCCCGATATAGCGGACATACGCGCCCAGGCGCAGCGGGCCGCCCGAATAGGTCAGATCGAAATTTCCCTTCCAGCGCGGCTGACCGCCCGGATCGGTGGCGATGTCGCCCAGCAGGATCGTCGTGACGTTCGATGCGGTCAGTTGCAGCTTGTCGACATAGTTGACGAGAAGGCGGCTGCCGATCGTCCCGGTCGCCCCGAACCACGTCACTGGGCGGCGATAGGACAATTCGAAGTCAAGCCCGGCAGCTTCGATGGTCTGGGCGTTGATCAGCGTCGCCTGGATCGACGTGATGTGATTGCCCGCGTCCTGGGTGATCAGACCGCAAAACGAGTCGATCTTCAACGTGAAGCAATTGTTGACGATAGTCTGTGGCGCGATCGCGGTGATCGCGTCGTTGATCTTGATCGAGTAATAATCGATAGAGGCGTTCAGGCCCGGGATGAAGCTGGGCTGCAGGACAACGCCGATCGCCTTGGTATCGGCCTTTTCGGGGTTGAGATTGCGGTTGCCGCCGGTCAGCTGCAGCGTGTTGGTGGTGACGTTGATGCGCGGATCGGAGATCGAGTTGATCACCTGGTTCTGGCCGGCATAGAGTTCGTTGATATTGGCCGCGCGGATGTCACGCGAAATCGTGCCGCGGAAGCGGATGTCGGAAATCGGCGAATAGTTGAAGCCGACCTTCCACGTCGTCACGCCGCCGCTCGAACTGTAATCGGCGTAGCGGACGGCGCCGCTGACCTCGAGATTCTTGGCGAAGGCCCAATCCTGGGCCAGCGGGATCGCCACCTCGGCATAGACTTCCTTGACCGTGAGTTCACCGGCGAAGGGTTGCTGGTTGATCGAACGCCATCCCGATATCGCCGAGATCGGGTCGGAGACGCTCTTGATCGTCTCCTTGCGATATTCGGCACCGACCGCGAGCTTGACCGGACCTGCCCAGGTCTTGAACGGCGAGCCCGACAGGTTGGCGCCGGCATTGTTCTGGGTCATCCGGGCGTCGTACCACGAAGTACCGCGATACCAGGCCAGCGCCTGCTGGCTGATCGATCCGGGGCCGAACACATTGATCGGGACACACGCCGGGTTGTCGTTGGTCGTGCTGGCATCGGCGTTGATCCGGCATACCGGCTGGTTGGTGACCGGGCTGATCACCGAGTCGACACCCTGGAACCAGCGCGATTGAATGCGGTTGTTCACGCTTTCCTGGCGGAAGTGGTTGTCCGAACGCTGAAGATGGACATCCCAGGACCAATCGCCGATCTTGCCCTCGGCGCCCACGGCATAGCGTAGCGCGCGGGAAACGCTGTTGTTCTGCGAATTGCCGTCTTCGAGGTTCATGCGGCCAAAACTGAATGAATTGATATTGTTGGCGGCCATCGTTGCG
This sequence comes from Sphingomonas asaccharolytica NBRC 15499, assembly GCF_001598355.1. Classification (GTDB taxonomy): domain Bacteria; phylum Pseudomonadota; class Alphaproteobacteria; order Sphingomonadales; family Sphingomonadaceae; genus Sphingomonas; species Sphingomonas asaccharolytica. The sequence continues at coordinate 23,173 of NZ_BCYU01000031.1, read as the reverse complement.
CGGATCGACGCCGGCAGGAATGCATTGTCGCGCTGAATGTTCAGCGTGCCATTGTCATAGTTCGGCGCGAGGTCGGACAGCACTTCGACCCGTGACCACAACCCCTCTGCCCACAAGGAAATCCCGTCAGTCAGGTCATAGGTGGCGCGGCCATATCCGGAATAGCGGGTGATATGCGGCAGGATATTGCCTTGATCCTCGATGGATACGCCGCCGCCGCCCAGCATGAAGGTGGTGTTGATCGGGTTGCCGTAGACGAACGGCTGCGGCGTGCCGTTGACGCCGAATTGGATGCCGTAAAGCGGACTGGTGGTCGGGACGGCGGTGACACCGCCGAATGTCATGCGCGAATATAGCGCGTTATAGGCGATGTAGTTCTTGGTCTGGCCGTTGGTGGCGGTGTAGTTCGGATTGTTGAACAGCACCGGCGCACCGCGGCCCCAGTCGCGCGTGCCGACGTTGGTCTGGCCGGTGTTGCGATAGAAATCGCCCGCGATCGTGATGTTGAGGCGCCCGAACGTCTTGCCCGCCGCTGCGGAGATCACCGGACGGTTGAAATCGTTATAGTTCGAAATGCCGTACGACGCGTCGATCTTGACGCCCTCGAGCTTCTTCTGCAGCGAGAAGTTGATGACGCCGGCGACGGCATCCGAGCCATAAGCGGCCGAGGCGCCGCCGGTCACGACTTCGACGCCACTGATCAGCGACAGCGGGAAGATATTGGTGTCGACGCCGCCGAACGGGCTGGTCGCCGCGAGGCGACGGCCATCGAGCAGCAGCAGCGTGCGCGCGCCGCCCAATGCGCGAAGATCGGCGACGTTCTGGCCGACCGGCTCGCTCGACTTGCCGACATTCTGATTGATGCGCAGTTGCGGGATATCATAGGCCAGCTCGGCGACACTGGCGAGCGCGCGGTCCTTGATCTGCTCGGGAGCGATGGTGGTGACCGGGGTCGGCGCGGTGAAGCCCGCACCAAGGCGCGAACCGGTGACGACGATTTCCTTGTCGCCGGTTTCCTGCCCGGCCCCTTCGGGAGGGGCGGCGGGGGCGTCTTGCGGGGGGCTGACGCCATTGGGATCGCCGGCCGCGGGGGCCGCGGCGGCCGTCTGCGCGAATGCGGGCGCGGCGGTTGTCGAAAGCACCAGCGCAATGGCCGCGAGGCTGGGATCCCTGAATCGCGACGATTGCGTGCGGCCCGATACTGAAGGTGACGTGCGCATTGCTTCCTCCCCAAGTCGATGCGGCCCTTCGGGCCGTCATCAGAATTTCGCGTCGATCCTGATGCACCGACGTCTCGACGCTCGCGTATTCGCAGTCGCCTCGCCATTCATTCTGAAATGACGAACGGTAGTTGCTTATGACATATATTCTCTAGCCGACAAGAGAAAAATCGGATACTGCCGAACGACATTTGATATAAGCGTCACGGATCAGGACGATTGTGCGGGCCGATAACGGGTCGAAACGGGAGAGAGCGGGATGGCGGCGGCTATGGAACCGAGCGGCGCAATGGCAGCGCCTCCCAGCATGACCCGGTATCAGTATCTCGTCGTCGCTCTGTGTTGCGCCGCCAATATTGCCGATGGCTTTGACGTGGTGTCGCTTTCGGTTGCGGCGCCGGTTCTCTCCAAGCAATGGCATATCGATCCGGCGGTGCTCGGCACCATGTTCAGCGCGGTCGCGGTCGGGCTGGTGATCGGCGCGTTCCTGGTCGCGCCGTTCGCCGACAAGGTCGGGCGCCGCCCGGTTATGCTGGGTGCGCTCGGCTCGCTGGCGGTATCGCTGCTGCTGACCAGCGCCGCCACCGACATCCTGCATTTGCTGGCATTGCGCTTCGTCACCGGGATCGGGTTGGGGACGCTGGTGGTCTGCCTCAATACAACCGCCGCCGAATATTCGAGCGTCAATTTCCGCAACATGGCGATGGCCACGGTTCATATCGGCTTCACGCTGGGCATGATGCTCGGAAGCGGCATCGCCGCGGCGGTGTTGGATACCGGTAACTGGCGCACCATCTTCCTGGCCGCCGGCCTGCTCAACGCCGTCACCTTCACGCTGGCGCTGTTCATCCTCGGCGAATCGCGCGATTTCCTGCTGCGCCGCCAGGGACCCAAGGACGTCGCCCCGCTCAACCGCCTCCATCGCCGCATGAAGCTGCCCGAGTTGACGGCGATGCCGCCGCGGCCGGCAGCTGCCGAAACCAGCGCACATGCGATCCGATCGATGCTCGCCGGCCCGATGCGCAACCCGACGATCCTGATCTGGATCGCCTCGCTCACCTATGCCCTGGTCGGCTATTTCCTGCTCAACTGGAAGCCGACGGTCCTCGCCAATGCCGGGCTCAGCCCCAGCCTGGCGGCGGCAAGCGGAATCATCACCGGCGCCTGCGGCGCGGTCGGCCATCTCGCCATGGGCTTGCTCGGCCGGCGCGTCGGGGAAGGGCGGCTGACGGCGTTCTTCTTCAGCATGGCGGCGGTCACGCTGGTGATGTTCGGAATCATGCCGGCCGCCCCGATCCCGCTGCTCGCGATGGCCGGGCTGACCACGTTCTTCGTCGTCGGCGCTTATACCGGATTGTTCCTGGTTACCGCGGTGATGTATCCGACCGCGATCCAGAACACCGCGCTCGGCTTCGTCGTCGGCTTCGGGCGGATCGGCGCGATCATCGGCCCGATGATCGGCGGCTTCCTGTTCAGCGCCGGGCTGACGCGCATGGACACCTATATCGTGTTCTCGATCATCGCGGTGATCCCCGCCGTGACGATGTACCTCGCCAATCGCCTCGCCGCGCGCGCGGCGAGTCACCTCGCAGGAGATTTCGGTGCCCAACCCGCGTCTGTTTGATACCCACGCGCATTTCTTCACCAACGATACCGAGCGCTTCCCGATCGACGTGACCGGCGCGCGCGAGGGCGAGGCCGAAGTCCGCGCGCGCATCGCTCGCGATCCGGCGACGGCGGAGCGGTTGCTGGCTTTGTGGGACCAATGCGGCGTCACCGGCGGCGCGGCGGTGCAATACAATACCATCTACAAGACCGACAACAGCTACACGCTGTCGGTCGCCGACGTGAACCACCACCGCGTCTCCGCGGTGCTGATCCTGCGCGCCGAGTTGCCGGAGACGCCCGAACAATTGCGCGCGCTGGCAACCCGGCACAATGTCTGCGGGCTGCGGCTGTTCGGCTTTCCCGATGCGGACGGCAGCTATCCCTGGCTCGATTCGCCGGCAGCGCTGAAAACGTGGGAAGTCGCCGCGTCGCTGGGGCTGACGATGGTGATCATGTATGCGCCGGGCAAGCCGACCAGAGCGGCGCTGCACCGGATCATCGCGCTCGCCAGGCGGTTTCCCAAGACGGTGATCGCGCTCGATCACTGCGGCTGGCCTGGTGTCGAAAACGGCGTCGCCGGTACCATCGGGTCCGAGCATCTCGAACTCGTCGACGTCCCCAACATCGTCTTCAAATTCACCCAGATCAACCTCAACCGCTTCCGCGAAACGGGGATCGACGCGGCGCAGTTCGTACGGCTGATTGTCGATACCTATGGCGCCAGCCGGGTGATGTGGGGGTCGGATTATGGCAACACCAAGGATGCCTATCCCGACATGGTCGCGCAGGCGATCGCCGCAACGAGCCTCCTGAGCGCAGCCGAGCGCGCGCAGGTGCTGCACGACAACGGCGCCAAGTTGTTCGCGGATCGCCTGTGAACGCAGCGCCCGAACCGCCGGTCATCGACGCCCACGCGCACGTCTTCGTCAAGGGAATGCCGTTCACCGACACTGCCTGGACGCGGCCGGACTACGAATATCCGGTCGAAACCTATCTTGCCGAACTCGATGCGCAGGGCATTGCCTTCGGGGTGATCACCGCGGCCAGTTTGTTCGGAGACTATAACGACTATTCGCTGGCGGCGCTGGCGCGGCATAAACGGCTGCGCGCGACGGTGATGCTCGATCCCGACACCGCGCCGCGCGAGCTCGCCGACCTCAAGGCACAGGGCGTGTGCGGGGTGCGCTTCCAGATTCCGCTCGAGGCGGAATTGCCCGACCTGACCGGCTATCGCTTCCGCCGTTTCGTTACCCGCCTGGCCGATGCCGGGATGCATCTCGAGCTCAATCTCGGCGGCGAGCAACTCGGTACCATGCTGCCCGCGCTGGCCGATCACGGTGTCCGGGTGGTGGTCGACCATTTCGGGTTGCTGCGCAGCGAGAACGAGATGGAGGGTCCCGGCTTCAAGGCGATGATCGAAGCGATCGACCGGGGCCTGACGTTCGTGAAAATCTCCGCCGGCTTCCGCCTGCCGCCCGAAAGCCTCAGCGGCTATGCGGCGCGATTGCTGCAGGTCGCCGGACCCGATCGACTGTTTTGGGGTAGCGATGCGCCGTTCGTCGGCGCCGAGGACCGGATGACCTATGGCGAGGCGCTTGCCACCCTCTACCGCATCGTCCCCGATGCCCGCGACCGCCGGCGTATGTCCGACGCGGCGCTGCGCTTCTATTTCTTCTGATTGGCGGCCTTCACCGTATTCGCCAGTAGACACGCGATCGTCATCGGCCCAACCCCACCCGGGACGGGAGTCACCGCCCGCGCATGCTGGATTTCGTCGAACGCGACATCGCCGACCAGCCGCGTGCGCCCATCGTCCTGAAGCATGCGCGTGATGCCGACATCGATGACTATCGCGCCTTCCTTGATCCAGAAGCCGCGCACCAATCGCGGCGCCCCCGCGGCGGCGATGACGATGTCGGCCTTGCGGGCGATATCGGCGAGCCCGCGCGTCTCGATATGCGTCACCGTCACCGTTGCCTCGCGCTCGAGCAGCAGCATCGCGATCGGCTTGCCGACGATGTTCGACTTGCCGATCACCACAGCGTCGAGCCCGGTCAGATCGGGCAGCACGCTGTCGAGCAGCATCATCACCCCGAGCGGCGTGCACGGCACCAGCCCGCCGGTTCCGGTCGACAGCCTCCCTACATTGACCGGGTGGAAGCCATCGACATCCTTGCCCGGATCGATCGCGCCGAGCACGATCCCGGCATCGATATGAGCGGGCAGGGGCACCTGGACCAGGATGCCATGGACGCGCGGGTCGGCGTTGAGCTGTGCGATCAACGTCAGCAGTGCGTCCTGCGGCGTATCGGCAGGCAGGCGGTGTTCGAACGAGGCAATGCCGACGCGCGCGCACGTCTCGATCTTGTGTGCGACATAGACCTGGCTCGCCGGATCCTCACCCACCAGCACCACTGCCAGGCCGGGTGCGATCCCGTCGCGTGCGACGATCGCGGCGACGTTGGCTGCGGTCTCGGCATCGAGCCGCGCGGCGATCGCGCGTCCGTCGATCCGCTCGGCCGCGCTTGGCCGCAATGCCGCCAGCGTCACGCCGCGTCGAGCGCCACGGCGTTGATTACCTGCGGCTGGGTATATTCCTCCAGCCCCTCGAGGCCCATTTCGGTGCCCATCCCCGATTGCTTGAGTCCGCGGAACGGAATGCGCGGATCGATCGCCATCAACTGGTTGATCCACACCGTGCCCGACGTCACGCGCGTCGCCACCTGGTTGGCGCGTACCAGATCCTTGCCCCAGACCGTGCCGCCCAGGCCATAATCGGTGCCGTTGACGCGGTCGATCAGATCATCGACGTCGGAATAGCGGAGCACCGGCAACACCGGCCCGAACTGCTCTTCGCGCACCAGCGGCGCGTCGTCGTCGATATCGCGGACGATCGTCGGCGATATGAAATAGCCCGGCCGGTCGAGCGGCTCGCCGCCGGCGATCACGGTGCCACGCGCTTTGCTGTCCTCGACCAGCGCCCAGACCTTGTCGAACTGGAGCTTGTTCTGGACCGGTCCGATCTGCGCGCCCTGGTTGGCGCCGTCGTCGACGACCATTTCCCTGGCCAACCGCGCCATCTCGTCGCAGAATTCGTCGTACATCGTGTCGGGCACATAAGCGCGCTTGACCGCCACGCAGATCTGCCCGGCATTGCGCATCGCGCCTTCGAAGACCTTCCCCGCGGCATATTTGGCATCGACATCGTCGAGCACGATCGCGGCGTCGTTGCCGCCCAGCTCGAGCGTTACGCGCTTGAGGCTGTCCGCGGACGAGGCGAGCACTTTCTTGCCGGTCGCGGTCGATCCGGTGAACGAGATCTTGGCGATATCGGGATGCGTCGTCAGCACCGGCCCAAGCTCGTTCTGATCGCACAGCATGTTGATCACGCCCGCGGGCAGGATCGCCTGGCACAGCTCGCCGAACAGCAACGTCGTAAGCGGCGTCGTCGGCGCCGGCTTGCAGACCATCGTGTTGCCCGCCATCAGCGCCGGCCCGACCTTGTTGGCGAGCAGGATCAATGGGTAGTTCCACGGGGTGATCGCCGCGACCACGCCCAACGGCGTGCGATGCTCGGTGACGCGATTGCCGCCTTCGTCGCGCAGCAGTTTCGGCTCGAGCCGCATCGCCGCGAAGGCGCGCAGCACCAACACGCAGCCTCGGACTTCCTTGGTTGCCTGGTCGAGCGGCTTCCCCTGCTCCGAGGTCATCAGCGCGGCGAATTCGGGCACGCGCGCTTCGAGCGCCGCCGCCAGTGCCTCCACCTTGGCGCCGCGCTCGGCCATCGGCGTCGCGGCCCAGGCCGGGAAGGCGCGCTTGGCCGCGGCGATCGCGGTCTCCAGCATCGCCGCATCGGCCTTGGGGCATTGCGCGAACGGCGCGTCGAGCGCCGGGTTGATCACGTCGAAGCTGCTCGCTCCGGCGACCAAGGCGCCATCGATGAGCAGACGAAACTGGTGGTCCATGGGTTTTCCTTGTCGGGAGGTCAGGCGGACAGCGCCTGCGCCAGCACGCCTTCCGCGGCCGGCTCGGCATCGTCGAGGCCGACCAGCCGGGCGGGATTGTCGCCGATCATCGCGCGAATCTCGGCATCGGTGTAGCCGATGTCGATCAGCATCTGGACGACGTAGCGCAATCCCTCGACCGGGGAGGGATTGCCGACCTGGCCAAGGTCCGATCCGATGATGGTGTTGGCGACGCCGCCGGCATCGACGCACATCTTGAGGCTGTCATGGCTATAGCCCTTGCCCTGCACGCCCGCCCACATGCAGCAGCTATGCTCGAGATAGGCGCCCATCTTTGCCAGCTCGGCCATATCGGTGACGCTGCATCCGATCAGGAAGGTCGGGTGGTTGACCAGCAAGCGGGTGACGCCGCGCTCCTTGGCCTCGGCGAATAACGGCCAGATCTCGCTGATGTGGAGATGCCCGGCCGACAGCACCGCGTCGTAAGCGGCGATCTGGTCGAGGATCTGCTTGACCTCGTCCTTGAGCTTACCGCGCTCGTCGACCACCGTGAGCATCGTCGGCGCGAGCATTGCGTCCTTGGTCGGCAGGAACTGCCGGCGGTGCGAATGGCGGATATGGTTGGCCGCCGAGAAGGTCGGCATCCACACCAGGCGCGCGCCGAGCTTGAAACCATGCTCGACGGCATACGGATTGAGCCCGCCCGTGGTGTTGTTGAGCGGCACCCCGGTCAGCAACTTCACCGAGCCCGGCATGATCTCGTCGAGCAATGCCGCGACCGGCGTGACCGAATAATAATGGTCCTTGAACAGGATCGCGCGCAGGCCCGCCGCCTCGCCTTCCTTGATCGCCTCGACATGATTGAGGCTGCGCGGCATCACCGACGGCCCGCTGTGACAATGCAGGTCGATCGCGCCTTTCAGGAGGTCGCTGATCCGGTCGCTCATGCTGCGATCTCCTTATTTTCGGGCATCGGGTAATCGGCCGCGTTCAATACCCAGCCGGGCTTGTTCGAAAAGTCTCGGCGAGGCGGGCAGAAGACGTCCAGCAGGCGGTTGAGCCCGTCGCCGATTCCCTGCGAGGTGTGCGTCGCCGGGGGCGGGATCACCGCCACCGAAGGCGCTCCGCAGCGCTCATGGTCGTCCTCGATCCACTGCGTCGAATCGCTGATCCACGGCCAGCGCAGATGGTGGATATAGTCGCCGTCGAGCGCGACCGAATATTGCTCGAAATCGTCATGGTGGTGCGGCGAGAGATTGTCCGCCGCGCGCGGGCCGACGCGGCCGTCGCCGAAATTCACCATGATGGTCGAACCGCGATAGATCCGCCCGAAGCGACCCTGTTCGGGGGCGACATCGCCCGAATAGACGCGCACCTTGCGGCCGCCGACCGGATCTGGCCATGCCATGAGCGGCGGCACGTTGGGATCCGGCTCTGCATAATCGGCGGCGTTCGAGCAGAGCGCTGCCAGGTCGGTGGAGTCCACGGTGAACAGGCGGAGGATCCGTCCTCCTTTCAACACGGTGATCTTGCTCGCGCCCGCCGGTACGAAGCTGACCGTCTTGCCGCTGGCGATCGTGCTGCCCTCGGCGATGCTGATCTCGATCTCGACGCCATCGTCGGGGATCACCACCGCATATTCGTCGGGCTGGCCGCTCCGCTCGAACACCGCTCCCGCTTCGACGTCGCTATAGGCCACGATCATGGTTGCGCCGCGAGCATACCAGGTAGCGGCCAGGTCGGTACGTTGCTGCGGCGGCTGCGCGTAGAAGCGCGCATAGCTGGCGTGCTTGAAGCTCTTGGGCGAGGGCCCGTTTGGCGCGGCGACAAGCGTCGTCCGCAAATCGTTCTGCCCGTACATCGGCGCTCCTCATCCAAAGTGGCTGTTATCGCAGCTTGGCTGTTATATAGCGCCGGAATTGCCGGTTCGTCTAATTCCTAATCGCGGGCGGCATGATACCGCATAGGTATCAGAGTGACCGAATTGAGACTCATATCGTGATCTTATCGTAACCGGCCGAAATTGGCATTGGACCTGCGAAGGGGGTGCGACAACATGCCGCCAAAGCACTGCCCGCGAGGGGTTTGGGAGAGGAATTGGACTTGGTGGACTTAGCGCAAGCTCTGTTACGAAGCGCGCCGGCGGCGGCCGATCCCGCATCCTCTCTCGCACGCCTTCTCAAGCCGCGCTCGATCGCCATTGCCGGCGCCTCGCCCGATCCGGCGACGATGGGCGGCGTCCTCCTTGCCAATTGCGAACGCTTCGGCTTCGACGGGCCGATCCACCTGATCAGCCCGACCCGCGACGAGATCAACGGCCGCCCTTGCGTGAAGTCGGTCGACGACTTGCCCAAAGGCATGGATGCGCTGGTGCTCAATGTGCCGCGCGCGGCGATCCTGCCCGCGGTCGAGGCGGCCGCGGCGCGTGGTGTCGGCGGCGTCATCGTCTTCGCCTCGGGCTTTGCCGAGGGCGGCGACGAGGGCCGACGCGAGCAGGACGATATCGCCGCGATCTGCAACAGAGCCGGCATGGCGCTGCTCGGCCCCAATTGCATGGGCTATGTCAATTATGCCGGCGGCGCGGCGCTGACCTTCGAACCCGCGCACCCCCAGCCGCTCGGTGATCGCCGCAACGTCGCGGTAATCGCGCAAAGTGGCGCGACCGCCTCGGGCATTCGCGCTGGCATGCTCGGTCGTGGCATCGCGGTATCGCTGTCGGTCGCCACCGGGAACGAAGCCGTGGTCCATGCCAGCGATCTGATCGAGCTGGTCGTTGCCGAGGGAACCGCCAATGCGATCGCCCTCTATGTCGAGCAGATCCGCAACCCGCAGGCGTTCCTACGCGCGGTCCGCAAGGCGCGCGACGCCGGCGTGCCGGTGATCATGATGCATCCTGGCCGCAGCAAGCGCGGGCAGGAAGCGGCGCAATCGCACACCGGCTCGATGGTCGGGGATTATGCGTTGATGCGGACGTCGGTCGAGAACGAAGCGGTCGTCGTCGTCGATACGATGGACGAATTGTTCGACACTGTCGCGATCCTCCACCGCTTTCCGTCGCCCACCACCGGCGCGCTGGGCGTCGTGACCAACTCGGGCGCGATCCGCGGCATGGCGTTCGACTTCGCCGAGGATATCGCGTTGCCGATCGCCGATCTTTCGGCCGAGACGCTGGCGCGAATTTCGACCCTGCTTCCCGCCGGCATGGAGATCGACAATCCGCTCGACGTCGGCACCACCGGCTTCATCAATGGCGGCATCTTCGGCCAGTCGACCCAGGCCATGCTCGCCGATCCTGCAGTCGGCGCGGTCCTCCTGCCCATGGCCGGTGGCGGGCCCTCGCAGCAACGCTCGAAGGGTGATTCGATCATCCCGGTGGCGCTGACCGCGACCAAGCCCGTGGCCGTCGTCATCACCGGTGACGAATCGGCGCTCGACGCCGAGTTCATCGCGGCGATGCGCGCGAGCGAAACGCCGCTGTTCCGCTCGCCTGAGCGCGCGATGCGCGCCTTCGCCGGGGTTGCCCGCTACGCGGCGGCGCTGGCCAGCGTCAGCGATCGCACCCCGGCCGCGGCCGGCCTGACCGGCTGGGGTGAGCCCGGCGTGAAACCCGAATATGTCGGCAAGGATTTTCTGCGCCGCATCGGCGTCCAAATCCCCGCCGGCGGCCTCGCCGCCACGATCGACGAAGCCGTCGCCATCGCCGCCCGGATCGGCTTTCCGGTCGTGCTCAAGGCGCAGGCCGTGGCGCTGTCGCACAAGAGCGACGCCGGCGGCGTGATCCTCAACCTGCGCGACGAGGCCGCGCTGCGCGACGGCTGGGCGACGCTGATGGCCAATGTCGGCGCGGTGGCGCTCGATGGCGTTCTGGTCGAACAGATGTCCGCACCCGGGCTCGAACTCGTCGTCGGCGCGCGAAACCATCCCGAATGGGGTCCGTCGGTACTCGTCGGCCTGGGCGGCGTGCTGATCGAGGCGCTTGACGCCGCGGAACTGCTCCCGGCCGACATCTCCCATGATCGCGCTGTCGCGCGCATCCTGGGGCTGCGCGGTGCCAAGATGCTCGGTGAATTCCGCGGCAGGCCCGCGCGCGATGTTCACGCCGTCGCCGATGTCGTGGTCAAGGTTGGCGCGGCGATGCGCGCCGGACTCGGCATCGAAGAGATCGATATCAACCCGCTGATGGTGCTGGCCCAGGGCGAGGGCGCAGTCGCGCTCGACGCGCTGATCGTCACCGGCGCATAGTTACAGGATCAGACAGATGGAAACGACCATGGCAACCACCGAAGAAAAGCCCATCCCCGGCGGCAACACCGTCCTCGTCCAGTTCGAGGACGGTATCGCCTGGGTCCACCTCAACCGACCCGAAAAGCGCAACGCGATGAGCATGGAACTGGCGCGCGAGATGAACCAGGTGCTCGACGCGCTCGAGATCGACGATCGCTGCTCGGTCATTGTTCTCACCGGCAGCGGCGAAGCCTTTTCGGCGGGGATGGATCTCCAGGGATTCTTCCGCGCCTCGGACGCGGTCAGCGATGTCGAGCGCCATCGGGCCTATCGCGAGACTCGTGCCTGGCAGTGGCGAACCCTGATGTATTACGCCAAGCCGACCATCGCCATGGTCAATGGCTGGTGCTTCGGTGGCGCCTTCACGCCGCTGATCTGCTGCGACCTGGCGATCGCTGACGAGAAAGCAGTGTTCGGCCTCTCCGAGATCAACTGGGGCATCATCCCGGGCGGCGTGGTCTCGAAGGCGATCTCGACGCTGATGGGCGATCGCGAAGCGCTCTATTACGTGATGACCGGCGAGAATTTCGACGGCAAGCGCGCGAAGGAACTCGGCCTCGTCAACGAAGCGGTGCCCGCCGACAGGCTCAAGGAGCGCACCCGCGAACTCGCCAAGGTCCTGATCGACAAGAACCCGACGACGCTGCGCCAGGCGCGCATGGCATATAAATACGCCCGGGAGATGGACTGGGAATTCGCCGCCGAATATCTTACCGCCAAGGTCGATCAAACCACGTTCGTCGATCGCGAGAAGGGTCGCGAAAAGGGCATGGTCCAGTTCCTCGACGAGAAGACCTACAAGCCGGGTCTCGGTAACTACAACCGCGAAGGGAAGTAGGCGCCATGCGGCGGCCCAGCGCCAAGAAGGGCGACGAACTGGGAGCAGTGGCTCCCGGCCTCGTCGAGATGACCGACCGGATCCTCTACAACGAGGTGTGGGAGCGAAAGGAACTGTCGAAGCGCGACCGCTCGCTGCTCACCATTGCCGCGCTGATGACCGCCAATCGCCACCAGCAGCTCGAGGCGCATCTCGGATTGGCGCTCGATAACGGCGTTACCGAGGAGGAATTGGGCGAAGCGATGCTTCATCTCGCCTTTTACGCCTCCTGGCCCGCGTCGATCACGGCCTCGCGGCTGCTCCTGAACGTCATCCAGAAGCGTGAGAGCCAAGGCAGCGACGACAAGCAGTGATATGAGCCCTCCCATTCGGAGGCGGCCGGCTTTGGACGGCGGAGCCGCGCCGGTATCCGGCATGAACTTCCACACGAAACGTACGCTCGTCATCAGGCTCTAAAATCGGTTGCGATCAGCTTTGGCCGTCATGCCGGGCTTGTCCGGCATCCACCGTGCAGGTTAGCGCAGTAACAAGAGCTTCTTTTCCCGGACTTGCCGCCCGGTGGACTCCGGCACAAGGCCGGAGTGACGATTCAGTTTGGTCGCGTTCAACTCTAGATTACAGCTCGATCAGCTTCCGCCGCGAGGGGTGTCAGGCCGCGGATCAAATCCGCGGCGCGTTCGGCGACCATGATCACCGCGGCGTTGATGTTGGCGCCCGGCACCGTCGGCATCACCGATGCGTCGACGACCCGCAGCGCAGCTATGCCCTTTACCCGCAAGTCGCTGTCCACGACCGCAGCGGGGTCTTCGCCCATCCGGCAGGTGCCGGTCGGGTGCTGGGTGATCTTGAGATTGTTGCGAATGAAGTCGTCGAGATCGGCGTCGCTGCCCGGCGCGATCTCCTTCTCGACCATGTCGCGCAGCGGCGACGCCGCGAAGATCTTGCGCACCGCCGCGATGCCGCCGCGAATATCGGCGAAGTCGGTGGGGGTGGAGAGCAGGTTGAGATCGATACGCGGCTTGGCGAGCGGATCGGATGACCGCAATTCGACCGTGCCGCGACTCTCGGGGTGCAATTGCATCACCATTACCGACAATACGTGGCTTTGCCGCTTGCCGAATGGGTACCACAGCTTGGCATCGAGCCGCACCGGGAGGAACACCAATTGGATGTCGGGCCGCTCCAGCTCGGGCCTCGTCCGCAGCATCTGCACGCCGCTGGTGATCTGGCTGGCGAAAGGGCCTTTCCCGGTCGCGATCCAGCGCAGCACCGACCAGGCCGCACGATCGAAGCGGAGCGCACTGAGAAAGCTGGTCTCGCGCGCCGCGAAGGTCATGTAGACCAGGGGGTGCTCGGACAGGTCGCGGCCGACCCCCGGCGCATCGATTTCCACCGGGATGCCCAGTGCGTCGAGCTGCGCTGCCGGTCCGATCCCCGACAGCATCAGCAATTGCGGCGAATTATAGGCCCCGCCGCTCAGCACCACTTCCTTGCGCGCGCGCAGCTGCGAAAGCCTGCCCTCCTGGCTGACTTCGACGCCGACGGCGCGCTTGTCCTCGATCAGTATCCGGGTCGCCTGCGCGCCAGAAAGCACCGTTAAATTGGGCCGTTTCAGCGCCGGCGCGAGATACGCGCGGGCCGTGCTGGCGCGCCGGCCCTTGCGATCGACCGTCACTTCGCACCCGGAAAAGCCCTCCTGCCTGTCCCCGCTCAGATCGTCGCTTTCCGTATAGCCGGCAGCGACCACCGATTGCCGGATCGGCGCCTGCAACAAGCGGCTGCCATCGACCGGCGTAACGCTGAGCGGTCCGCTGTCGCCATGATATTTCCCGGCGCTGCGCCAGCTCGTCTCCATCTTGCGGAAATAGGGCAGGACATCGGCATAGCTCCAGCCGCGGGCGCCCATCTGGGCCCAGCCGTCATAGTCACCCGAATGGCCGCGCATATAGATCATGCCATTTACAGAGGAGGAGCCGCCATGGACGCGCCCGCGCGGCAGGGGCATTGATCGCCCCGCCAATTTGGCGTCCGGCTCGCTGGAATAGCCCCAGTCATAGACCGGATTGGCGGCCGCCATCATGAAGCCCAACGGCATCCTGAACAGCCAATTGTCGTCCTTGCCGCCGGCCTCGATCAGCAACACCGATTCCGTACCGCTTTCGCTCAGCCGATTGGCGAGCACGCAGCCGGCCGATCCGGCGCCGACGACGATGTAATCAAATTCGCGCTCTCTCTCAGGCATGCCGTCTTTCCGTCTTTCGGAAGCGCAAACGCCCCTGACGCATGGTGATTTTGGGGCGCGAAAGCCTGACGCGACCCGGTCGATTGCGTTGTGGCATGGCAAATAGCATTCGACAAGATATAATGTCGTTGGTTATGATGCCTCCTGCAGGCGGAGCTTGGCGGACAAATGTGGACCGTCTTCCGAGCGTGAAATTGTGCTGAGAGGGGCCTAGAAATGACGAGCGCGGTAACGCTGGAACACCCGCAAGTGCCCTCGCTGAACAAGGCGCAGGCCTTTGCCGCCAGGACGCACAAGTTGTTCATCGGCGGCCAGTGGGTCGATCCGCTCGACGGCAAAAGCTTCGCAAGCCACAATCCGGCGACCGCCGCCAAGCATGCCGATATCGCCGAAGCGAGCGCAGCCGATGTCGATCGCGCGGTGGTCGCCGCGCGGGCGGCGATGGACGATCCCGAATGGAGCGAGATGAAGCCGTCGCGCCGTGCGCGCCTCATCAATCTCCTCGCCGATGCGCTCGAGGCCAATATCGACGAATTCGCCGCGTTGGAGACGCTCGACAACGGCATGCCGGTGCGCGACGCCAAATTCTTCCACATCCCTTACGCGATCGAATCGCTGCGCTACAATGCCGGCTGGGCGACCAAGCTCAACGGCGAGACGGTCGCCTTGTCGGGTATGGGCACGTGGCACGCTTATACCCTGCGCGAACCGGTCGGCGTCGTCGCCCAGATCGTCCCATGGAACGCGCCGCTCGCGATGGCCTGCGCCAAGATCGGCCCGGCGCTTGCCGCCGGTTGCGCCGTGATCCTCAAGCCTGCGGAAGAAACCTCGCTGACCGCGCTGCGCCTCGCGCATCTGGTCGAGGAAATCGGCTTCCCTGCCGGGGTGTTCAATCTGTTGACCGGTTTCGGCGAGCCTGCCGGCGCGGCGCTGACCGCGCATCCCGGCGTCGACAAGGTCACCTTTACCGGCTCGACCGAAGTCGGGCGGCTGATCCTTCGCGCCGCCGCCGGCAATTTCAAGCGCGTCACGCTCGAGCTTGGCGGCAAGACCCCGGTGATCGTGCTGCCCGATGCCGATCCGCTCAAGGCCGTCGAAGGCGCGGCGCGCGCGATCTTCACCAATGCCGGTCAGGTCTGCAACGCCGGCTCGCGGCTGTTCGTCCATGAGCGCCATTTCGACCAGGTCGTCGACGGGGTCGGCAAGATCGCCGACGCGATGAAGCTCGGTTCGGGGTTCGACGCCGATACGACCATGGGCCCGTTGATCTCGCAAGAACAGCGCGACCGCGTCCGCGGCTATGTCAAAAGCGGCGTTTCCGATGGGGCCACCCTGCATGCCGGCGGCCGCGAGATCGACGGCGAGGGCTTCTTCGTCGCGCCGGCGGTCCTCACCGGGACCAGCGCTGAGATGGCCGTGCGCCGAGAAGAGATTTTCGGCCCGGTATTGTGTGCGATGTCGTTCGCCGACCAGGACCTCGATCGCATCGCCGCTGACGCCAATGCCAGTGATTATGGCTTGGGCGCGGTGGTGTGGACCAATGATTTGTCCGCCGCGCACAAACTGGCGCGCAAGCTCAAGGCCGGCACCGTCCGGGTGAATGGCGGCGGGCTCGACCCCGCATTGCCGTTCGGCGGCTTCAAGCAATCAGGCTGGGGCCGCGAGAACGGCCGCGAGGGTGTGGATGCCTATACGGAGGTCAAGTCCGTGGCGATCGCGCTCTAAAAAAATTTGCGTCATGCGTTCGTGACGAATGCCGTTCGTCATATCGATAAGCCACTGAGGTGGAGGGGTAATTTTGAAGAATAATCCGGGAATCGGGATCATCGGTGGTGGAATTGGCGGGCTTACTGCCACGCTGGCGCTGCTGCGCAAGGGGTTCGACGTTACCGTGTTCGAACAGGCCAGCGTGCTGGCCGAAGTCGGGGCGGGGCTGCAGATCAGTCCCAACGGGGTTCGCGTGCTGTGCCTGCTCGGGCTCGAGAAGGAGTTGCTCGACATCTGCTTCGAGCCAGAGGGCAAGGAAATCCGCCTGTGGAATACCGGCGACACCTGGAAGCTGTTCGACCTCGGCGTTGAATCCTCGGCACGCTACGGCTTTCCGTACGTCACCGTT
This sequence comes from Sphingomonas asaccharolytica NBRC 15499, assembly GCF_001598355.1. GTDB lineage: Bacteria > Pseudomonadota > Alphaproteobacteria > Sphingomonadales > Sphingomonadaceae > Sphingomonas > Sphingomonas asaccharolytica. The sequence continues at coordinate 6,900 of NZ_BCYU01000031.1, read as the reverse complement.
CACCGCAACGATCTCCACCAAATTCTGGTCAAGGCTGTCGAGCAGGCATCACCGAGTTCGATCCGGCTCGATCATCGCGTCTGCGGGGTCGAGCAGAACGCCAACAAGGTGACCTTGTCGTTCGATAGCAAGCCTGCGGCGACGTTCGACATCGTGATCGGCGCGGACGGCGTTCATTCGAAGACTCGCGAGTTGCTGTTCGGGGCGGGCCCCGCAAAGTTCACCGGCATCGTCGCCTGGCGCGGCGTGATTCCCGCCGAATTGCTGCCCGCGCGGCTGACCCGACCGGTCGGAACCAACTGGGTCGGGCCGGGCGGGCACGTCATCCATTATCCGATCCGCCGCGGCGAATTGATGAACTTTACCAGCGTCATCGAGCGCCACGACTGGACCACCGAAAGCTGGTCGAGCGCTGGCACCAACCAGGAATATCACGACGATTATCCCGGCTGGCACGCCGATGTGCACGCGTATATCTCGGCGATTCCGCAGCCGTTCAAATGGGCGTTGATCGCGCGTCCGCCGATGAATGAATGGGTCAATGGTCGCGTCGCCCTGCTCGGCGATGCCTGCCACCCGTCGCTGCCGTTCCTGGCGCAAGGGGCAGTGATGGCGCTCGAGGACGCTTGCATCCTCGCGCGCGCCTTCGAGGAATTCGACACGATCGCCGAAGCGCTCGACCGTTATCAGCAGGCCCGCATCCCGCGCACCACGCGCGCGGTGATGGGTGCCTATGCCAATACCGAGCGCTTCCACAATCCCGCCCTTGCCGATCCGCGCAACGGCCAGGCCTATATCGACGAGCAATGGGCGGCCGATAAGGTCGTCGAGCGCTACGAATGGCTGTTCCGCTACGACGCTACCAGGGTGTCGCTGACCGACCCCGAAGCGGCGGACGCCTGACATGACGAACCAAAAGACCGAATGGACGCGTCAGCCGCTGATCCTGTCCTTTCCGGACAATCCCAAGTTCAACGAGACCTACGGCTTTGCCGGCAATTCGGGCCATGTGAACCTGGAAGGCCAGTTGATGCGCAGCCCGAGCTCGACAGCGCGCACGGTCTATATTTTCATGCACCCGACCTCGGTGCTGCATCTATTGCCCATGCCGGTGTCGCTCGCCGATGCCGGCCTCGACGTGTTGTGTGCAGCCAGCCGCTATCCACGTAACGACGCGGCGCTGATCCAGGAAAAGGTCGCGATCGATCTCGGCAAGTGGATCGCTTATGCCCGCGGCGAACTTGGCTATGAGAAAGTCGTTCTGCTCGGCTGGTCCGGCGGCGGTTCGCTGTCGCTCTTCTATCAGGCGCAGGCCGAGACTCCGACGATCACCCACACCCCGGCCGGCGACCCCGTCGATCTGGTCGATGCAGGGCTGCAACCGGCTGACGGGGTGATCTTCATCGCCGCGCATCTGTCGCGCGCCGAGACGCTGACCGAATGGCTCGATCCCTCGGTGATCGACGAGCTCGATCCCGACAGTCGCGATCCCGAGCTCGATATCTATTCGCCGGATTGCCCCAACCAGCCGCCCTATAGCGCCGATTTCGTCGCGCGCTTCCGCGAGGCGCAACGGGCGCGCAACCGCAAGATCACCGCCTGGGCGCAGGACATGCTCAAGACGCTCAAGGCCAAGGGCACCGCCGAGCAGGAGCGCGCCTTCATCGTTCACCGCACGATGTGCGACGTCCGCTGGTTCGACCCGGCGGTCGATCCCTCGGATCGTCGTGTCGGTTGGAGCTATATGGGCGATCCGATCGCGGTGAATGTCGGGCCGGTCGGCCTGGCGCGCTACACCACGCTGCGCTCATGGCTGAGCCAGTGGAGCTATGACGAATCCAACGCCAAGGGCCCGCTCAACGCGGCTAAAATTCACAATTCGCCGGTGCTCTTGATCGAGAATACCGCCGACGAAGCCGTGCCCGCGACGCATAATCCGGCGATCTTCGCGGCGCTGGCGACGCCCGACAAGGAATATCTCCAGCTCAAGGGGGCGACGCATTACTATCTCGGCCAGCCCGAACTGCTTGCCCAGTGCATTCATGCGGTGATCGACTGGAGCCAGCGCAAGGGCCTGCTCGCGCAATGACCGCGACGCCGGCCAGCGAGCAGGCGATTGCCGGCGCGCTGGCCGAGCTGGTCGGCGCGATCGGCGGCGCCACTTTCCCCAGCAGGTTCCTGAGCGCGATGCGCGCGCTCGCGGGCGTGGAGCTGTGCTCGGTCTTCCGCTGCGACCGCGGTCAGCCGGTCGAACTGCTGTTCGCCGAGGGCGCGCCGTCTACGCCCGATTTCCCGATGCGGGCCTCGCTCGATTATGCCCGCAATTACTGGCGTTCGGACGACCAGATCATCCGGCTTGCGCGCTCGGCGCGGGCCGGGCCGGTGGTCGTACGCAAGCGCGCCAGCGACATCGCCGATCCCGCCTGGCGCGCAGCCTGCTACGATCGCGGCGGGGTCGCCGAGCGGCTGTCGATCGTCTTGCATGGTGCGTCGATCCTCGTCGCCAACGGCTATCTCACCGCGGCCAGCGCGCCCTTTGCGGCCGATGACATTCTCCGGCTCGAAACCTATGCGGCACTGCTGATGGCCGCGATCGAGCGCCACCAGCACGCCACTATACCGATGTTCGACGAGACGGCGTTGGTCCAGTCGCTGATGGGATTACAATGCCGGCTCAGCATCCGCGAGGCGGAGATTTCGGCGGCGATGATACTCGGCGAAACCCAGGAGGAGATCGCCGTGCGCACTCGCCTTTCGCGCGGCAGCGTCGTTACCTATCGCCGCCGTGCTTACGGCAAGCTCGGGGTCGCCAATCGCCGCGATCTGCTGCGCCTGCATCGCCGATTGGTCAGCGGCGAAATTCCTTCCCCCGTCGCGGCGACTTAGATATCATACAGGCTTATAAATAGGACGGCGTCGAGCGTCGGCACAATCAGGAGTAGGGCATGGCGAGTAAATGGTTGTGGATCGCGCTCGTGGCCGGCTTGGGGCTTGGCGTAGCGCAGATCGGCCAGGCCCAGAATGCCGCCAATGTCGATCAAAAGCGCATGGCCGAGGCCGATCGGACGCCCGGCGAGTGGATGGGCCCGGGCCGCACCTATGACGAGCAACGCTTCAGCCCGCTCAAGCAGATCACCGATGCCAGTGTCGGCACGCTTGGGCTCGCCTGGTACGCCGAACTCAAGGTCGATCGCGGGGTCGAGGCATCGCCGCTGATGATCGGCGGAATATTGTACAATATCGAGCCCTGGAACGTCACGGTCGCTTATGACGCGGCCACCGGAAAGGAATTGTGGCGCTACGATCCCAAGGTCGATCGCGACAAGGGTCGGCTGGCCTGTTGCGACATCGTCTCCCGCGGTCTCGCTGCCTGGCAAGGCAAGATCCTCATCGCCACGCTGGACGGCCGTCTGATCGCGCTGGATTCCAGGACGGGCAAGCCCAAGTGGAGCGTCAATACCTTCGATCCGGTGTGGCCTTACACGATCACCGGGGCGCCGCGCGTGTTCAACGGCAAGGTGCTGATCGGCAATGCCGGCGCCGAGGGCGCCGCGCGCGGCTATGTCACCGCGTACGACGTCAACACCGGCAAGATGCTCTGGCGGTTCTACACCGTGCCCGGCGATCCCTCCAAGCCGCAGGCGAACTCGGCGCTCGAAATGGCTGCGAAGACCTGGAAAGGCGAATGGTGGAAGCGCGGCGGCGGCGGCACCGTCTGGGATTCGATCGTCTACGATCCCGATCTGGACCTGGTCTATATCGGTGTCGGCAATGGCGGTCCCTGGGTGCAGGCCTATCGCAGCCCCGGCGGCGGCGATAACCTGTTTCTGTCGTCGATCGTCGCGCTCAACGCCAAGACCGGCGCCTATGTCTGGCATTACCAGACCACGCCGGGCGACGAATGGGACTTCACCGCCACCCAGTCGATGATCCTCGCCGACCTCACGATCGACGGCAAGCTCCGCAAGGTGTTGATGCAGGCGCCCAAGAACGGCTTTTTCTATGTGCTCGATCGCGCGACGGGCAAGCTGATCTCCGGCCGGCCCTATGTGGCGATGAGCTGGGCCAACGGTATCGACATGGCCACCGGCCGTCCGAACGTGAATCCCGAAGCGCATTATGGCGTGACGCCGGTGATGATCACCCCTGGCGCGGGCGGCGGGCACAATTGGAATCCGATGGCATACAGCCCGCTGACCGGGCTGGCCTATTTTCCGGTTACCGAGATGTACATGGCGTATGCGCTCAACCCGAATTTCAAGCCGACGCCGGGTAATATGAGCCAGCTTGGCATCGCCACCACCGGCTATGAGCTCAACCGCAAGGCCATCAACGACTACGCCACCGCGAACAACAAGACTTGGCTGACTGCCTGGGACCCGGTCGCGCAGAAGGAGCGCTGGCGCGTGCCCTATCCGGTGCGCGGCAGCGGCGGCCTGCTCGCCACCGGCGGCAACCTCGTGTTCCAGGGCACTGTCGGCGGGACGTTCGCGGCCTACCGCGCCGATACCGGCGCCAAGGTCTGGGAAATGCCGGTTCAACAAGTGCCGATCGCGGCACCGATCAGCTACATGGTCAACGGGGTCCAGTATATCGCGGTCAATGCCGGCTGGGGTGGGGGACTTGCCCATTCGACCAGCGCCAAATCGCTCGGCTTCCCGCTGTCGCCCTCGCCGCGGCTATTGGTGTTCAAGCTTGGCGGCACCGCGCAATTGCCGGCGATCAAGGGCAGTGGCCCCGAGCTCGTTCGGCCCGCCGAGACCAATGCCAGCCCCGAGACGATCGCCCGCGGCGAGTTGGTCTATGCTCAGCAATGCTCGGCGTGCCACGGCGAGCAGGCGCGCGGCGGGGTCAAGGACCTGCGCCGGATGAGCCCGACGACGCACGACGATTTCCTCAATATCGTCCTTGGCGGCAAGCGCCGGGAAAAGGGAATGGCGAGCTTCGCCGACCTGGTTTCCAAGTCCGATGCCGAAGCGGTCCACACCTATCTGATTCACCGCGCCAACGAGGATTGGGCCAAGATTCAGGCCGGGGAATAGCCGCGCCGCCGGCCAGGGACAGCGCGTTCTAATTCCGGAACACGACCGTCTTGGCACCATTCAGCAGCACGCGGTCCTCCAGGTGGAGCTTGACCGCCTGCGCCAGCACCCGTCGCTCGATGTCGCGCCCCTTTGCCACCAGCGCGTCGGGGCGGTCGGCGTGCGTGATGGGCTCGACATCCTGCGCGATGATCGGGCCTTCATCGAGGTCCGATGTGACGTAATGCGCGGTCGCGCCGATCATCTTGACGCCACGGGCATAGGCCTGGTGATAGGGCTTGGCGCCCTTGAAGCCGGGCAGGAAACTGTGATGGATATTGATGCACCGGCCTGACAGATAGGCGGCCATGTCGTTCGACAATATCTGCATGTAGCGGGCGAGCACGATCAGTTCGGCGCCGGTCGCCTCGATCAGCGCCTTGATCCGCGCTTCCTGCACTGCCTTGGTGGCGGCGTCGACCGGTAGATGATGGAACGGCAAATCCTGGATCAGCGGGATCGCCAATGCCTCGCGCGGATGGTTCGAGACGATGCCGACGATATCCATCTCGAGATCGCCGGTACGTTGGCGATAGAGCAAATCCACCAGGCAGTGATCGAATTTCGAGACCAGGATCAGTGTCCGGCGGCATTCGGCGCGGGGCCGCATTTGCCACTCTATCTCGAACGTGCGCGCGAGCGGCGCGAACTCGCGATGGACCTGTTCGTAGCGGGTCGTGCCGCTCAGCCCGAAATCGACCCGCATGAAGAAGCGCCCGGTCTCGGCATCGTCGAACTGCTGCGCCTCGAGGATATTCCCGCCCCTTTCGGCGAGGAAGCTCGAGATCGCCGCGACGATGCCGGGGCGGTCGAGGCACGAGAGGGTGAGAAGGTGGGAATTGTTCACGGTCATTCGGTCACCTGGAAACCCGATGCGGACCCGCGCAACTGGAATTCGCCGGCGGCGACCGACCCCATCCATTGCGCGGTTCGGTCGAGGCCGCCGAAGGGAAACAGATGGAAGCCCATCGGCTGAAGCTCGCGATAAGCCGATGTCTCGGCAAGATCGCGGATGATCGGATCGGGCGCGGTTTCGCTGAGCAGTCTCGCAATCGACGATCCGCGCGTGATCAGCGCCTTGGCCGACGCTCCCACGCCGCAGATCGCGGCGAAACGCAGCAGCGTGCGGATGCCGGCTGGGCCGGCAAGGCCGATACGCACCGGCACGTCGGCATTGCGTCGGCGGAAAGCGATCATCCAACGCAGGATCGGGTCCGCGTCGAAACAGAATTGGGTGATCACGCCCGGCGTCATGCCAAGGCTCCGGATGGTCTCGATCTTGGCATCGAGTGTCGCGTCGAGCGTCGCATCATCGACCTTGGGATGTCCCTCGGGATAGCCGCCGAGCCAGATATTCCGTAACGCCGCCTGCCTGAACGCGGGACCGGCGATCAGCGCGGCGCTGTCGTTGAACGGGCCGCTGGCCTGATTCACGTCGCCGCTGATCACCAGCAATTGCGTGACCCCGGCGTCGTCGCACAGCCGGCCGAGCAGCCGCTGGAGATGGTCTTGGCTGGTCACCATCCGCGCGGCGATGTGCGGCACCGGCTCGAACCCGGCGTCGCGCAACTTGCGCGAGGCTGCGACGCGATTATCGTCGTCGTCGGCCGGCAGCCAGGTCACCGACACGCGCGTGCCGGGCGCCAGCCGGGCAATCGCCGCGTCGATTCCCTTGTCGTCGCGCGCGGAGACTTCATACGAAGCCTCGCGCGCGAGATCGACGATGCGCTCGCGCAGGGCCTCCGCCGGATCGGCAGCGCTGGATGGCGCCGTGAGCGAGCTGTGCATCGACGCTGCCTTAGTAGCGATAATGATCGGG
>NZ_BCYU01000030.1 GCF_001598355.1 Sphingomonas asaccharolytica NBRC 15499 | reverse complement strand
GGCGGTGCCGCCGGCCGCTGGCCCCGCATCGCCGCCTGCAGCCGGTCGCGTTCGTCCGCGTCGAGCCCGGCCAGGATCGCGCGGCGATCGCTGCCCGCCAGCGCGGCGAGATCGCGCGCGACCGCGGTGAGCGGGTCAGCCGGCATTGGCCAGGTCCGGATCGCGCAGGGCCGCGCGGATGCGTTCGATCATCGCTTCGCGCTCGCCGGCCGACAGGCGCGGCGTCCGCATCGCGGACCGGACCCCCTGCGCCAGCGCCGCCAGCAGAAGGAGAGCGACGGCGATCAGCACGTACAGCCAGAACCCGCCGAAGCGAGCAGCACCGGCGGGGCTCCCGACAGGCGGAACGGCAGCGACAGGAGCCGCCGCCGTTCGCGCCGCCGGGGTGGTCTCGCCGGTCGGGCCGAGCCCGATCTGGAAGGTAAGTTCGTCGCCCGCCGCTTCGTCTAGCCCGACCGCGGCGGCGATCTCGTTGCGCGCCAACCGGCTCTGATCAGGGTCGAGCGGCATGGCGGTCGCGACGATGATGCGCAGACGGAAATTGCGCTTCGGCGCATTGGGCGGGGTCGCAGGCGTCGCGGTGCCGGCCGGGGTCGCGATCGCCACCGGCGTCGCGCTCGCGGCGGGTGCCGGCGCCGGTGCCTCTGGAACATCGACCTCGTCCTTGCCGAGGACGATGACGCGGACGTCGGTCTGCACCCCTGGCAAGGCCGGTTCGACCGCGGCGCGCACCCGCGCGCGATAGTAGCGCTGGACCGCCTGCTGCTCCTCGGCGTCCGGCGCGAGCGTTACCTCGGGCGCGCTCAACTGGCTCAGGACCCGGCCATCCGCGTCGACGATCACGACATCGCCGGGCGCCAGATCGGGCACGGCGAAGGCCACCAGACGCTGGATGCCGGCGACACGGTCGCTGTCGAGCTGGCGCCCTTCCTTGGTGATCAGCTCGACCGCGGCCTTGGACGGGCTGCGTTCGCTGCGGAACAGCGAGCGCTCGGGCATCGCCAGATGGACGCGGGCGGTCTCGACCTCGTCGATCAGCATGATCGTGCGCTCGAGCTCACCCTGGAGCGCGCGCTGGTAATTGATCCGCTGCGCGAAGTCGGTGAGGCCCATGTCGGACTTGTTGAACAGCTCGAAGCCCACGCCTCCCTTGAGCGCGATATCGGATCCGGCGATCAGCAGCCGCGCCTGGTCCGCCTGGTCCGACGGCACCGCGATACTGGCGCCGTTATCGCCGAGTCGGTATGCGATATTCTTGGCGTCGAGCTGGGCCGCGACCGCCGAAGCCGCGGCGGGACGCAGATTGCTGAACACCGGCACGTAGCCCGGGCGGAGGAACAGGAAATAGCCGAGCGCCAGCAGCCCGAAGACCACGGCGAACACGATCGCGATCAGGCGGACCGGCAATTGCCGCTGGGGGGACGCATCACTCATGGTCGGCGATCCGCGGCTAGAGCTGCATGTTCATGAGTTCCCGGTATCCGTCGAGCAGGCGCCCGCGCACCTGCATCGCCAGTTCGACCGACAGCCGTGCCTGTTCGAGCGCGAAGGTCACCTGATGGATCGGCACATTCGGATCGAGCGTGAACTTGCGTACCATGTCGTCGGCGGTGGCAAGCTTGCCTTCGACCCCCTGCATGCCGGCCGAGAGGATGTCGCCAAAACTCGCCGCCGGTGCCGGCTGCGGCGCGGCGGCCACCGGCCCGAGCGTGGTGAGCGCCGGCGGGGCCGCCAGCACGCTGTCGATCGCGGCGATCGCGCTCATGACGACCGCCCGAGATTGAGTGCGCTGGAGAACATCTGGCGCTCGATCGCGAGCGCGGTCAGATTGGCCTCGTAGGAGCGCGAGGTACGGATCATCAAGGTCATTTCCGAGGCCTGATCGATGGCGGGCAGATTGACGAACCCGTCGGCGCCGGCCGACGGATCGCTGGGATCATAGACCCGGCGTACCCCGCCCGGCATCGCCTCGACCCCGAGCACGCGAACGGGTCCGGGCTGACTGACGGCGCCCTTGCGGGCAAGCGCGTCGGCGAAGCTCGCGTCAGGCCCGGAGATGACGCGCATCGGGCGATAGGGATCGCCCGAGGCGGTGCGGCTCGTGTTCAGATTGGCGAGGTTCTGGGCGATGACCTGCAGCCGCTGCCACTCGACATCGAGCCCCGAGCGGCTGATCGCCATGGCGTTACTCATTACTGGCCTCCCCGGATGACGGTGCGCGAAATGTCGAATTGGCGGCCGAGCAAGTCGATCAGCGCCGAATAGCGCCCGGCCGTGGAAGCGGCGGTATCGAGCTCGAGATCGGTCCGCGGCTCGTCGCCGAACGGCGCCCGCGGCAACGCCTCGATCCTCGGCTCGACCGCGGCGATCGCGTCGGGACCCTTGGCGGCGGCGGCCCTCAGGCTGTCCTCGAAGGTCACGCGCGACGGCGGCCGGTAGGTCCTGGAATTGGCATTGGCGATGTTGGTCGCGGTCACCTCGAGCCGGAGCGCGAGGCCGTCCAACGACTTGGTGATGAGCGCAGCTGAGACAGGATCCACGAGTGGGTACCTTATTGAACGAGGATGGCGGCGTGGAGCGCGCCGGCGGCCTTGATCGCCTGCAGCACGCTGATGATGCCGCGGGTGTCGACCTTGGCCCGCGACAGGCCCTGGACGAGATCGGCGACGGTGGTGTTGGGGAAATTGACGACAGTGTCGCGCTTGCGATCCTCGACGGTCAATTTGGTGTTGGTGACGACGAGGCTCCCGACCGAATCGAGATCGCTGGCGAAGCCGCCGGCGAAATTGGGCTGCGACGCGGTGCGCTCGCCGGTGATCGTGACCTTGAGGTCGCCCTGGGCGATCACCACGCTCGAGATGCGCACGTCGCGGCCCGCGACGATCGTCCCGGTGCGCTCGTTGATCACCACCCGGGCCACGCGGACGGGCTCGACCGGCAGGCTTTCCAGCCGCGCCATGAACCCGGCGAACTGGCTGGCCTCGCCACGAAACGCGATCCGTACCTCATCGGCATTCTTGACCGAGGCGACGCCCGGCCCGAACTGCATGTTGATCGCCTCTGCGATGCGCTCGGCGCCTTCGAAACTCGGCTCGCTCAAGACGAAGCCGACGGTGCCGTCGCTCGCCAGCAATTGCGAGTCGACCGCGGTCTCGACCGTCGCGCCGGCCTCCAGCATCGCGGTCGTCGGATAGTTGCGCTGCTCGCGGTTGAGATCGCTCTTGAAGTCGTAGCCCCCAGCCAGCAGTGGCCCCTGCGCCAAGGCATAGACATGCTGGTCGGGCCCAAGCAGTGGCGTCATCAGCAGGGTGCCGCCCGCCAGGCTGCGGGCGTCGCCGATCGACGAGACCGTGACGGTCAGCCGGTCGCCGACATTGGCCGAGGCGGGCAAGGTCGAGGTGACGATGACGACCGCGACGTTGCGGCTGTTGATCTCGTCATCGGTGACGCTGGTCCCGAGCCGGCTGAGCACGTTGCGCAAGGCCTGGCGGGTGACCCCGTTACGCCGCGTATCGCCCGATCCCGCCAGCCCGGTCACCAGGCCGTAGCCAATCAGCGCATTGTCACGCCATCCCTGGAACCGACCGATGCCCGACAGCGGAACGCCGGCCGTCGCAGGCCGCGCGCCCGCGCTCGCGGGCACGGCAAGGCCGGCAAGAAGCAGCGCCAGCAGTGGGAATGCCCCCCGATGCCGCATCACCCCAGCCCCAGGAAGCGAAATACACGGGCGACCAGCCCAGGCTTGGCGCTACGCGCGACGAACCCCTTGCCGTCATAGATGATCTTCGCGTCGGCGATCCGGCTCGACAGGATGCGGTTGTCGGCCTCGATGTCCTCGGGGCGGATGCGCCCCTCGATCCCGATCAGCGTGTTCTCGCCGTTGAGCTTCATCGTCTGCTGGCCCGACACCATAAGGTCGCCATTGGGCAGCACCGACCGGACGGTCACCGTGATCTGCGCGACCAGCTTATCGCTGCGCGTGACCGCGCCGCCGCCCGAATAGCCGCCGCCGAACTGAAGGCTGCCGCTCTCGCTGAGCTTCCCGCCGGAGACGGATCCGCCGACCTGCGTGCTGCGCTTGGAATCGGTCTTCGTCGTATTGGTCGATTCCGCATTCTCGTAAACCACGACGGTCAACAGATCGCCGACCGCGGTGGCGCGGCGATCGGCGCTCATCGCCGACCAGTTGCTGCGCTTGTAGAGATCGTCGGCATGCGCCGCGCCGACAGGCAGCGCGATTAGGGCGAGGAGCGTGATCAGAATCCTCATGGCGTCACCGTCGCGACCGGCGCGGCGAATACATGACCGCGGCTGTCGCGGACGAACACCCGCCTGCCGACGCTGCCCGACTGCAACGCGATCACTGGACGTTCGACCGTGACCGGGCCGGCACGCGACACCAAGGTCATGGAGTCTCCCTTTGCGACGGTCGCAGGTGGCGGCACCACCAGATGGCCGAGCGGGCTTCCAGCAGGAAGATCGCGCCGCGCGACGAGATAACCGCGCGCGGCGCCGTAGCGGATCGCTGCCGCCGCCGTGCACGGCCCTGCCGCAATCTTGTCGCGCGTGATGGCGGTGCCCGCCGCGATTGCGGCGCTGGTCACCTGACACCCGCCTGCGCCCACCTCGGCCCGGCGAACATACCGAAACGTCACGATCCGGGCGTCGCCGCCCTCCACCACCATCCCGGGCACCGCGCGGCGCACCAGGGTGGCGATCGCGCGTCGCGACAGCGACAGGCGATCGCGGCCGACCGGCAGCCGCGCAATCTCCACTACACCAAGGCGCCCGAGACCGCCCCGCCCAGCAACGTCGGCAAGCGTCACCGCCGGCCGCGATAAGACGATCTCGCCACGATCGGCCAACACCAGGGAGCCGCCGCCGGCGAACGCGGCGGCCAGGACGAATGCCATCATCTCAGCGCCGGAGGTCGTTGGCGATCGACATCAGCTGATCAGCTGCCTGGACGATCTGCGCGTTGGCGGCATAAGCGCGCTGGACGAGCATCAGCTCGACCATTTCGCCGGTCATCTCGACGTTCGAACGCTCGACCGACCCCTGCACCAGGGTCCCTGCCCCGTCTTCGCCGGCGACCGCCTCGCGCATCCGACTCTCGTCGCCGATTGAATAGAGGCCGCCGTCAAGCGCGGTCAGTCCGCTCGTATCGTCAGCGGTCACCAGCGAGATCTTGCCGATCTCGACCGGCGCCGCATCGGCAGAGGTGACCGCGTTCACCGAGCCATCGGCGGCGATGGTGAACGACGTCGCGTCGGTCGGCATGCTGATCGCCGCCTTGAGCGGCAGCCCGCTGTCCGCCGCTGCCAGCATGCCGTCATCGCCGACCTTGAGCGCGCCGCCGCGCCACAACAAGGTCTGGCCGCCGGGACCCATCAGTTCGATGAACCCCCGCCCGTTGATCGCGAGATCGTTCGCCTTGCCGGTCGATTGCAGGTCGCCCGGCTCGTCAAGCGAGGGCGCGGCCGAGGCCATCACGCCCGCGGCGGAGAACAGATCGGCCGCATTGGCCGCGGGCACGTCCGGATCATTGCGCGACGCCAGCACCGTCGAGAAGCGGACGTCCGAGCGCTTGAACGCCGGCGTGTTGATATTGGCGATGTTGTTCGAGACGATGGCGAGCGCGCGCTCCTGCGCCTGCAGGCCGACCGCGCCGACATAGAAGGCGCCGTTCATCGACCGACCTGCCCGAAGGTGGAGATCGCCTTGCCCATTAGATCGTCATAAACCTGGACGAGTTTCGCCCCGGTCTCAGCGCCCCGCAGCGCTCCCATCATCGATATCATCTCGTCCCCCAGCGATACGTTCGACGCCTCGACCGCGCCCTGACGCAGCGACGGCGTGGCGATCGCCTCGGCATCGTCGTCGGCGAGCGTGAACAGCGATCCGTCGAGCGGCGTCGCGGACGCCCCTTCGCGGATCGAATAAACCGCGATCTGACCAAGCGGCTTGTCGCCGTCGAGAATGGTGCCATCGGCCGCGATCTTGGCCACTCCGGCGTCGAGCACCAGATCGCCGCCGCCGGCCTGCTGCAGCGTATAACCCTGCGGCGTGATGACCCGCCCATCGCTCGCCAGGGAGAAATTGCCCTGCCGCGAATAGACCAGCTTATCGCCCGCCTTCAGCTGGAAGAAGCCGCTACCGTTGATGGCGAGATCGAGCGGACGCCCGGTCTCGACGAGCTTGCCGGCCTGCATGTCGACGCGCAGCCGCGAGAGCGTCGCAGCGAAGTCGCCATTGACCTGATCACTCGATTGCAACTGCCGCTTGAAGCCCGGCGTCGATACGTTCGCCACGTTCACCGCGGCCCGATCCACGCGCGCCGAGGACGCACGCATCACCGCTGTGGCAGAATCCACTAAACCCGACATTGCCCCGTCCCCTTGTCCCTATATGGGACACATCTCGGGCGAGTCGGTCAACCCTCTCCGGCAAATAAATTCACATTGGATCAAATTCATACACGTCTGAGGGGGCGATCGCAGCGCCCGCGCCGTGGCAAGCGCACGGGCATTAGTTGCCTAATAAACTGAGGATCGACCGGCACCATGGCTTGTTCCGACGATGAAGCATAACGGGCGCTGCCGCGTATGACAGCCGGCCGTTCGAAGGGTTGCTTGACTCGAATAACACCGTCTCGCCGGTCTGGGTCGACGCCGCCTATCGCGCGAGGGCAACGAAACTGCCGCGGCAAATGGCAGGCCTCTCCCCCGCATCCATTTCCGCAAGCCGAGGGACAAGGACCTACCAAAACATCATGCCCTAGCTAATTCCGCAAGATCCCCGGCGCGTTCGGCCATCGAGCATGTCTTTGCCGGGCAGAAGTTGAGGTGAAGACCGGCATGGTCAACCTCGCCTATAACTTCAATCAACTCGCCTAACTCGAAGCCCGACCTGAGCCCGCCCGACCGAGTTTACGCCCCGTTAGGTACCTGAGTAGCGGCGAAACCGCCAACGATCCCGCGATTTCGATGCGGGAGCGATTCAGCGCCGGCCGCTCCGTAACGACCGGCAAAGTCGCATTTTTCGAGGTTGTCCGACCGTTGTTAAATACAACGGACACTTCACTCACTGCGGCTCACACCTCGAATTGCGCCGGCTTTTTAGTGAGAAACGTCTGAATAGCAGTTCTGAAATGGACATTCGGTGTCTCAAAGCAGAAATTATCAGAACTCCCGCTTCCTCCGAGCATGGGGCTCACCAATGGTGCGTAATGCATCCCGGTCTTCAATGGACCAAGTTTATCAAAAACAGCTCTATAGCGATCCTCATCAACCAAGCTGTAGCGATCCGTCATTAATTCTTCAAAGAACTCATCGTCGTTTGTTGCGATAACAAACGACTCAAATGTATCAACCAGAAAAAGTATATAGATGGGCTTTCCATCACTCCATCTAAAACCAATCTGATCTCCAAAGCAATTTTCAGCAAAAAAAACTGGCCCCCCTTGTGCAGGTGGCGGGTACACAGCCTCCCAAAAATCTTTCGTATTCCAGGCAAGCAGCGAATCTCTGGCAGCAGAATCTGAAGCGCCACCAAAAAAGTAAATCATTCTTTCGCCGAAATACCCTACTCCTACATCTTCCCAAAATTGAGCAAGCTTTTTCGGCACAGGGACATGCAATTCCCGCTCAATTAAATCAGAGATATCGGCAAAATCTTCAAGCCCTTCTCCATTTATTTCTTTTGGAAACGCTTGGATGAATCTCTCGAACATTCCAGTCACCCTACCTCGCGCGCCAGTTAACATAGAATCCGTCTAACTTCGTACCGACAGGTAGCCCTTTCGCCGCATTAAATTCCAGCGGGCCCATAAGTTGATTCGGTCGACTCGGTGCCAGATTCTGATTTTCTAGCACTTGTCGCCCCCCCCATTGCCGGGACACAAACTCATCTACATTCATTCCAGGCGCGACATCTCCTATTCTCACGCTTGATATCGTCTGCCCAGGGACTAGCGTGTCCCTAGCAAATTTTTGGCTCAAACGATACGAATACGGCACTCCAGCCCCTACTTCGCTCACTTCGGCGCCGCTTATCGCGCGCACCTCGGCGATCTGATATTTGTAGTTTATCCACGCAACCTCTTCTGGGGTAAAGTCGGCTGGATTCAAGTTAATTTGGGGCCTTATGCTCACCTGAAGCGCTCTCCCCGTCGACACCACGGGCACCTCTGCGGCAGAACTCAATAGAGCCGTCTTCTCTGCGGTCCGCCCGAGCGCCCTTTCACCGATCCCGAAAACGGCTTTTCCGGCGGCTTTACCGAACGGGATAAGGCTGAGCGCCAGTGCTCCACCTTCGACCCAGCGATTGATATGCTCGCCGGTGATGACATCGCGGCCGGTATAGAGCTGCGTGGCGGTCTTGGCCGTGCCCACGAGCGGAACGTTGTCGTATACGAACGAACCGGCTCTGAGGAACGGCGCCTTGATCAGATAATCCAGCGCCGTCGCTCGTTCGGTGGGCAGGATTTCGCGCGTATACCCTGGGTGGCTGTCTTCATAAGCGTCGCGGTCGGCCTGAAGCTTGATATCCCAAGCAGTGAACCGGTCCTTAGTGGCCGTGTCCATCTGATCCATAAAGCTCATCAAGATGCGATCGGCCTTGATCACGATATCGCTGGGTTCGCCCGACCCAGGCTGTATCGACGGTTGCGGAGCGGCGTCCGGCGCCGCAGCCAGCAGCCGCCCCTCGCTTTCGGCGATCCGGCGGGCGATGACGCTCGAACTGTCGCCGCCAGCTTGCCGCTCGATCAGCTTGACGGTCGTCTTGTAATCGCTGCGGAACGACGCGAAGCGCTGCGGGTCGTCCAGGATCGTCGGATCGATCGTTGCCGCCAGCGCTTTTGCTCGCTCGGTCAGCTGTCCCGATGCCGCAATGCGATCGGCCACGAAACCGCCGATGGTATTGGCGATGACGGAGGGCAGCGAAGCAAGCACATTGTCGCCGAAGTCGGTGCCCTGGATGGCGCTACGCGTCGCCGCTTGGGCGATACCATCGGTTGTATTTCGCAGCACCATGCCGCCAAAGCCACCCAGGGGAATCGAATTCGATGCGACCGCGCCGATGCCCGCCGCCGCGACGCCGGTCCAATCGAACTTCGATTGCAGCCCCGTCGCAACGCCGATGCCCTGCGACACCGCGCTGCCGACCGCGCCGTTCAGGCCAGCTTGCAGTACCTTGCTACCGACGCCCAGGCTGCCGGCGAGCCCCGCTTTTCCAAATAGGCCGCCCGCGCCGATCCCAGCGCTGACCCCTCCGCCGATCGCTGCAAGCGCAACGCCCTTCCAATTCAGTTTATCCTGTATCCCCGTCGCCACGCCAAAGACCTGGCTGGCGAGACTACTGGCTGCGCCTACTACTATGCCGCCAACGATCGCCCCGGCGGCGATCGCACCTTTCGCGGTTCCGGCAGTGATCGCCGCCGCTCCTGCCGCCGCGATAGCGCCGGCACTACCAGTAGCACCAGTAAACACGCCGGTGAGGAAATTGGTGACCGGCGCGTGAAGGACCGCGATGACCGCGACGGCGACCACGAGCATCAATATCTGCCCGAACGCGCCGCAGCCGCCTTTCGATGCCGCCGCCGGCGGCGCAGGTTGCGGCGGGAGGGTGGGGAGGGTGTCGCCGATCGCCTCGCCGGGATTGTAGACCCGGTAGGTATTGGCGTTGTTGTGGAAATTGGTGACCTTGTTGGGGATCTGCAGGGTTTGTCCTGCGACCAGCGAAGTGCTTGCGGTCAGCCCGTTGGCATCTGCGATCAGGTACCACAGGCTCGAATCGCCCCATGCCGTCTGGGCGATGGTCTGGAGCGTGTCGCCGGTGCGCACGGTGTAGGTCGTCCCCGACTGGTCGGGATAGCTGCCATTGATCGGCTGGAAGTTCTGGTCGAAATCGGCGCTTGCGACCGGCTTGCCGTACCGGAACCCGTTCTTGCTCGGCGCCGCGTTGCGATCGACCGCCAGTGCCTGCGCGTAATCGGTCAGGCTCGGGGCGGGTCCGTTATTGCCGACATCGCCGATACGATGGCCATCGAAATAATAATAAAGCTGGCGCGGGCCGAGGGTGGTACCGAGCTTCTCCTCGCGCACCAGTACCTGGCCATAGGCATCGTTCTGATAGGTCATCACGCGATTGCCGGCATTGTCGATCGCCTGCGCCAGATGACCGTTCACGTCATAGCTGAGCTGGGTATAGCCCTTGCCCCATTGGCCGGTATTGGGATTGGCGGGATTGGTCGCGCCGATCACGATCCCGATCTGCTTGGCGTCATCCCACCATTGATAGCTGTAATCGGTCTGGGTGGTGACGCCCTGCTTGACCGCCTGGGTGTGGGTGAGCGCGCCCTGGTCGGCACCGCTATAGCCCGACCCCGCGACATAGAGCCGATAGTCGTTGTGGAGCGTCGTCGTGACGTTGCCATTGGTATAGTCGACGTCGGTTTCGTCGGTGACCCGGTTGGCACGATCATAGGTCATCGACCGCGACAGATCGTTGGCGCTGCTGGCGGTATATTGGTTGTAGGCGGTCACCCGACCAAGCGTGTCGTTGGTGCGCTTGGCGCGCAGCACGCCATCTATCGTCGTGTTCTCGAGAAAGCCGTCGGTCGTGTAGCTGTAGACGTCGGTATGCCCGCCATAGCTCGCGGTCTGGCGATTGCCTGCCGCATCATAGCCGATGGCAACGCCGACAGCGCCGGTCGTGATAACACCCCCGGACAGCGCCCCCATGGTCAGGGTGAAACGGTCCATGCTGTCATATTTGTACCAATAGTCCTGGGTCTGCAGCCCGCCGCCCACACCATCATTATAGACGCTCTTCACCTCGCGGCGATTGCCGTTGGCGTCATATTTGTAGCTGATATCGGCCTTGGCGTCCTTGAACTCCTTCACGCGCCCCAGGGCGTCGTAGCTAACGGTCGCGTTCTGATAGAAACGTGGTGCCGCATCGGTGCTGTTATAGGTTTCGAGCGTGCGGTTGCCTTCGCTGTCATATTCGAAGGTCGACTTCATCTTCAGGGCATTGTCAGTGATGCTCGATATATAGCCGTTGGTGTAATAAGTGTAGGAGACCGATTGCCCGGTTGAGCCGGTCTGCTGGACGAGATGGCCAGCGAGATCATAGCCGTAGCCAAAGGTGTGGCCGCCGAAATCCTGGCGCCACGTCACGTGCCCGAAGATGTCGTCATTCTCATAAGAGGTCAGGCCAGCGACGTTGGTGGTGATGGTCTGCCAGCCACCGAAATTGCCGAGGCCCGAGGTGGCGATCAGACCGCTCGCAATGGTGACCCAATTGTAGGAATAGCTCGTCGTGCGACCAGCAAAGTCGGTGGTTGCCGTGACGCGCCCCTTATTGTCGTAATCGGTCTTCTCAACAACCGAGGCGCCATAGAGCGAATTGGTGTGGGTGATGCGCTGGCCGAGACCATCATAGCCGTAATAGTCCTTGAGCTGGACGCCCGCGGAATTGCCGCCGACCCGCATGGGGTGGTCGACCTCGATGAGCCGGCTGGCCTTGTCGTAGCTGTTGTTGGTGACCGCGTTCAGTTCGTCGGTCGAGGTCCGCAGATCGCCGAAGACGTCATAGCCGAAGCTCTTCCTGGTACCGTCGGGATTATATTGAATGAGCGTCAGCGGATCGGCCCCGCCGTGCCCGCTTCCGGCCAGCAGCGTTGCGCGCGCGATCGGGCCGTTGGCGAGATTGCTGTTGGCGTCGCGCTTGCCGATGAGGCGGCCCGAAACATCGTAATAATAGGTCTCGGTCGGATTTTGCAGGCTGGTGTTGCCGGCCTCATCGGTGACATTGACCTGCGGGCTGACCTTCTTGGTGAGCTTGCCGAGCGTGTTGTAGTAAAGGCTCGTGATCGCAGATTTGCCGTCGACCTCCGATGATATCTCGCCGAACGCATTATAGTTCTGCGCGCGATAGATGGAGTATGTCGTCGTTGTCGTTGAGGCAGGGGCAGACCAGAAGATTTCTCGATTCTGCGGATTGGTGTAACTGTCGCTACCCAGCGTCAAAGTACCCTGAACATGGTCATCGCCGTTGAGCGGCGGCAACTTACTGCCGTCACTCGCATAGGCATCGTAATAATATTCGAGGGCGCGCGTGCCGTTTGCCGGTCGCGGATGAGCGGGATCGGCATCTATGTTCCAGACGAACACGCCGTCACTGCCTTTGGTGACGGTCGAGGCGTTGAACGGGCCAGTCGTGCCCTTATCGCGCCAATAGAGTTGAAGCGAGGTCGCGTTTGTCTGCTGTGGGTTGAAGACCACCTTGGCCGGCGTGCCCACCGTATTGGTGAAACCGCTGACGCTCTGGCCAGTATAGCCCAGCTTTAGCGTGCCGGTGCCCTGCGAAACGAGCGTTGAGCCGTTATAGGTTTCGTATTGGATCTGATAGCTGCGATCGCTGTAGAAATCCGCCAATGCGGACGCGTCATACGTCCAACTGCCTCCTCCGGCATGAGTGAACCACTGCGACCAGACGCCGTTCTGTTGATAGCGGAATTGCTGGTTAGTGACCGTGACGCCAGAAGGCGGATTCAGCTGCACGGCGCGCGATCCGTCGGCATATTGCGTCAGGACCGACGGCTGTCCGCCAACCGTAAACGTCCCGTTGAGCTTGGTACCATTGGCCAGTTCGACCCAATATTCGATAGGTCCTCCGAGTCCGGTGACGTCGACCGACTTCAGACCTTGTTGTCCGAATGGCGCGTCGGCGATTCCGATAGTCGTCCAGGCGTTCGCGCTGCCCGCCGTCCGATACAGGAAGCGCGTCGCGTTCGATGGCAGGCCCGACAGGACTAGCAGGTCGCGGCCACCTCCATTAGTCAGCATCGCCTGACCGGGACCGCCTACTGCAACAGGGTCAAACCGCTCGCTTGGGTTGCCGCTCGCGTCGACCGACAAATTCCCCTGCTTGGAATCGTAAATATTTCCCGCTGCATCCATTGCGAGATATTTGATGTCCCAGCTGCTGTTCGCCGCTAACCCGTTGAACGGCGACTGTGTAAGGTCGAGGCTGAACCAGCCGACGACATTCTGTCCGGCCGCGTTTTGTAACTGCGTCGCGTTCAGTTCGGTATAGGCGCCAGTGGAACCATTCGACCGCACGAACACGCGAACCGCAGTGGCGTTTGCGCTTTCGTTCTTGAGTAACAGCGCTGCCGGCGTCGAGACCGTCGCATTCAGGGTTTTCGTCTGATAAGCACCATATATGAAATCAGCCGCCACCTGGGGACTTGCTAACAAAACAAGCGACCCGCCAGTTTCAGGGACTTCTTGGTAAACAGAAAAATTCTGATTTACTGTGCCGCTAACCTCTGGAAATTCGAATCCGCTCAACGGAGATATTTTTAGTGATCCATCAGAAGATTTTACGATATTTACCTGAATCTCGCTTCCGTTAAGGAAGATGTGTACGGCACCACTTCCTTTTAAAGAAGATGCCGGGACGCTCATATCCCAATTGTCGTAATTTCCGTAACTCTGGTCTTGCCCTTGAGAAAACCAGAATGATTCATACCAGTTGAGTACGACATTCGCGCTAGAACTTACGGTCGCCGAACTTACTGAGCTCAATGTTGAAGCTGGGGCACCCGTCAAAACGGTGTTTGAGGCCGACACCACAGACGCGCTGGAGTTATAGTAAGTCGAGCCGGCCGACCCCGTCGTGTCATTGGGCGTCGCCGTGGCCGGGCTGGCGCCATTATTGGTGCTGGTTGGCTGGATCGTCCCGGTCAGCTGGTTGCGCTGATCGAAGATGCTGATGGTCCGCGTGATCGGGTGGTTGAGACCGGAATCTGCGAAGATTGCGTTGAGATTGGCATAGCTCTTGAGGTTTACGCTGCCGGTGCCCTGGAGCAGCATGGTGGCGTTGCCGCTGCGGTCATAGGCATAGGCCTTGGTCACGCCGTCGTTGAAGTTGGTGCGCCAGACGTGTCCGGCATTGTCATATTCGGCAAATTCCTGGGCATTGGCGATATTGCCGCCCGAGTTGGTGCCGCGCGCGATCACTTCACCAAAGGCGTCATAATATTCGTCAGTGGTGTCGCCATAGGTCCAGCTGCCGTTGAGCACGCCCGACTTGCGGCTGGTCTCGCGGCCGGCGGCGTCATAGGTGATGAACACGCCGTCATTCTCGGTCGAGCCATTGGCCTTGAGGCGGCCATAGGTCTGCGCCACGACATTGCCGGCATTGTCGTAGAAATAGCTGGTGGCAAAGCCGGTGGCGTCGGTGGTGCGCAGGAGGCGGCCGCCCGCGCCATAGAGGTTGGTCGTGATGCGGTCGGGGGCAGAGGCGGTGCCGTCGCCATGGACGGTCGTCGTGACGACCTCGTCCAGGCCATTATAGGTCATGTCGGTCGAGGGCGTGACTGTCACGCCACGATAATCGACGAATGCGTTCTGCTCGGTGTGCTTGACCCGTCCAAGCAGGTCATAGCCCTGTTTGGTATAGTCGCCGTTGGCCTCGGTCTTCTGCAGGACCTGGCCGAGCGCGTTGTAGCTATAGGTGATGGTAGAGGCAGCCGAGCTCGTGCTCAGCGCGCCATTGGCATCGAGCGAGGAGGCTTGAAGGTTGAGCCTGCTTTCCGAGACGCGCCGTCCGGCAAGATCGTAGAGGAAGGTGGTGATCCGGTCGTCGTTCGACGCAGCCGGCGCGGCCGGTGCGGTACTGGTGCCGGGTACACCGGTCAGCTGGGTCGCAAACCGCGTCTCCTTCTTGACGTTGCCGTTGTGATCGAGATCCCAGGTCGTCAGGTAGTTGGCGGCATCGACCTGGGCGGTCTTCTGGCCGAGCTTGTTGTAATAGGTATAGGTGACGTTGCCACGACCATCGGTCTGGGTGATCGCATTGCCCGCCGCATCATAGCTGGTGAACGTCGTGATGTCGGTGGAAGCGTAGACATAATTGCCGCCGACATATTCATAATATTGCACGCTCATGACGAGTGTCGAGGTCAGGCGATTGTTGCGATCATAGTTGAGCCGCGTGTCGCGATGCGCGCCAGCGCCTGTGCCATCGGGGGCCGTGCCACCAAGCGTCGGCGATGTGATGGGGGTCGCGTAGATGCTTTGAAGCTTCACGTTGCCCGACGCATCGAACGTGCGCTTGGTCAGCGTGCCGACCGCGTTGATCTCCGCGACCTTGCGGTCGAGATCGTCATAATAAGTATAGCTGCTGGCGTTGTTGGCGTCGGTCACCTTGATGAGGTTGCCGCGAAGGTCGTATTGATAGCTCTCGACCACCGCTTTGTTGGTGGTGGTGAGATTGTCGGCGTTCTGGACGGGGACCGCATCGCCAGTCTTCTTCGTGACGAGGTTGGCCAACGAATATTCGTAGGTGGTGGTACGCTGCTCGGGCAGACCATAGGCCTCGGTCACGCGGATCTTGTTGCCGCGCGCGTCATAGGCATAGGTGTTGGTGATGGTCGTGCTCGCGTCGACCTGCATGGTCTCGCTCACCAGCAGCCCGCGCTTGTCGTAGACGTTGGTGGTGAGGCTGCCGAGCTTGCTGGTGGCCGTGTCGCGGTCGCCGAACACGTTATAATGGAAATGCTCGAGGATATTGTCCGCGACATTGGTATCGACGATCTGCGTCGTGTCGGTGACGTGGTCGAGCTTGTCGTAGACGAAGCTCGACGCCGCATCGCCGCCGGTGTTCACGCCGGTCGTGGAGACGATGGTTGGACGGGTAGTGACGGTCGGCGTGCCGGTCGGCTTGGCGGCATAGCGGGTGACCGTGTCGATCTTGCCCGACGCGGTATAGCTGGTCGCGGTCGCATAGCCTTCGGGGTCGATCTGCAAGACCAGCCGGTCGAGCGCGTCGTAATAAAAATAGCCGGCATTGTTGCGCGGATCGACCAGCTTCACGACATTGCCGAACGCGTCATAAGTCTTGGTCGTGACCGCGCTGGTGCCGGCGTCGAGCGCGACCGTCGTCGTCACCACATTGCCGGCGGCATCATAGCCATAGGTCGTGCCATAGATGGCATAGACATTGTCGATCTGCGCCTGGGTCGGGTTGGCCCCAAGCGCTGCCAGCTGGAGGCTGCCATTACCGTCGAGCGTGCCGGTCAGCCGGCCAAGCGCATCGTAGCGTGACGTGGTGGTGCTCGCTTCGGGCTGGCCGGCGGCGCGCGTGACCGAGGTGACATGGCCGACCGCGTCGAATGTCCGCGTCGTGACGCTCGCATCCTGGGTGCCGCTCGCCACTTCGGTGGAGACCGCGCGGCCGAGCTTGTCGAGGGTGAGCAACGTCACCATGCCGATCGGGTCGATCGTCTTGTAGAGCCGCCCGGCGCTGTCATATTGGCGCTCGGTCACCGCCGCAGCCGCGCTCGGCGTGACCGCGACATTGGTCAGTGCCTGGGCGAGAGTCGTGCTGTCGGTGAAGGCGGCGTAAGCGACCCCGGCATTGACATGCCCGTCGAACTTGTCGGCATAGCGCGTGGTGAACCGCACGTCGCCGATGGCGTCATAGGTATATTGGGTAACGAACTGCTCGGCATCGATCGCAAAGCGGAGCTGGCCGTCCTGATCGTAGATGGCACGGGTGACGCGATCGTTGGTGCTGCCGTTCGCCGCGACCCAGGTCGCCATCGCCCGATCGGTCGGGTCGTCGGTCGCAGTGTAGGTCGTGAGGAGATGCGCCTCCTTCACCGTATTGCCGAACGCGTCGTAGGTATAAGCGACGACGCCGCCGAGCGCGTCGATCGTGTAGGTGAGTTTCCCACCCGTGCTATAAATGTTGCGGGTGATGCGCGCCGCCGCCTTGGCGGTGCTGCTCATCGCATTGATCTGCGTCTGGATCGCTGACAGCGTGTAGGTCGCAGCTGGGGTGATCGCTGTGGTATAGGCAATGCGGCGGATGACATTGCCGCGCGCATCATAATCATATTCGGTCAGGAAATTGCCGGGATCGACCGTATAGCGCAACCGCCCGATGCCGTCATAGACCGACCGCGTCTGTTCGTCGGCAGTGCTGTTTGAGGTGACCAGCGGCTGGATGTCGCTGACGCTGGGTGCGGTCGGCAGGTTGGTGAGCGAGATCGGTGTCGCATAAGCGCGGGTCGCGATGATCCGCCCATCGCCGTCATAGCTGTTCTGGGTGACGTTCCCGAGCGGATCGACCGTGTAGATCAGCCGGTCGAGCTTGTCGTACGCGCGGCGCGTGATGTTGTTCAGCGCGTCCTTGACCGTGACGAGATTGCCGCGGCGATCATAGGTGTAGAAGGTCGCGTTCGACAGCGCGTCGATCGTCTGGATCACGCGTCCGTCGCGATCATAGACGATCGAGCTGGGATTATTGAGGGCATCGGTCGTTAGGACCTGATGGCCCATCGCATCATAGCTGAAGCTGCTGGTGATCGCCTTGCCGCCGCTCCCGGAATCCACCACCTGGCTCTTGAGCAGCCCGCGGCGATCATAATTATAGGTCGCGACCGTGTTGATCGCATTGGTAGCGGTCTGGCGCTCACCAAAGGCGTTGAGCGTATAGGTCTCGGTCTGGTTGAGCGCGTCCGTCGTCGTCAGGACACGACCGGCCTTGTCGTAGGTGAATTTGGTGGTGGTCGCGACCGAAGCCTGAAGATCAGCCACCACGATCGAATCGCCGGCGACTGCCGTAGAAGTGTTGGTTCCTGCGTAGAGATAGATCGATGCGTTATCGTCAGCATGGAAGGTGCGCGTTACCACGACCAGCGTGGGTTGATTGGCATCAAGACCAGTGATCGACCACAAACCGCTATACTGGCTGATCGTACCGCTACCGCTCAGGACCACCGCGGTGTCGCTGCTGTCGCCCCAGGGAGGATTCGTCGAACCCTTGATCCCGAAGGCGGCGAAGTTGACCGTGCCCTTCTTGATCCAGAACGAGAACGTCACCGACTGGCCATTGGCGACCGGGGTCACCGCCGAAGTCATCGCCCCAGGCGCGCCGCCCGCCGAAACCGCCACAGTATAGGCCGGCGCACCGTTGATCGTGTCGTTGGGCGCCGGCGTTCCCGTTATCGTCGAATTGACATGCGTTACAGCGGCCAGATTGGCCGGCCAAAGGTTGGTCCTGTACCGGGAAACCGACGCGACATCGCCCATCACCGTATAAGCGGTGTCGGTCTCATAGCCGTCGGCATCGACCTTGCGCGCCACGCGGCCCAGGGTGTCGTAATAGAGCTTGGTGACCGCGTCTCGCGCTGTATCCGGCGTCGGCGCATTGTAGGTGGTGGCCGTGCCACTTCCCGGATTGCCGCGCCGGATGACGGAAGTCACCTCGCCAAAAGCGTTGTAGCTGGTCTCGGTCGCGTTGTTCTCGGCATCGAGCGTGGCGACGACCTGGCCTAAGCGATCGTAATAGGTATAGCTTTTATTGCCGACCGGATCGGTGACCGAGGTGACCTGACCGAACGCGTCATAGGTGAACTGGGTCTGGGTGACGTCGCTCGACCCATAGGCGTCGTAGCGCGAGACGACGCGTCCTGCGGCATCATAGACATAATAGGTCTGGACCGCGTCCGACGTGCCATAGCCTTCAGTCTTGGTGCTGAGCGTGCCATTGGCATTGTAGACGTAACTGGTGACCGCTCCGACGCCATCGGTCGTGGTCGCGACACGCCCATCCATGTCGTAGCTGGTGGCGATCGCGGTATAGGTGCCCGAGACGAGCGCTGGAATGTCGGTGACGAGCGTTGTGTCGCTGATCGAGGCGAGTGCGACCGGCGTATCCCAGCGGACCGTCCCGACCTGACGGTCCTCGGCATCATAATCATACCGCGTGACATAACCCTCACCGTCGATCGTGAAGGTGAGATCACCACGCGCGTCGTAATAATTGCGCGTGGTGCGATCGTTGGCGGCGCTCGCATAAGCCGTCACCCAGCTGTCCATGTCGCTGGTGTTCGGAAGCGTGGTGGTCGCCCGGAGTGTTGCATAACGGGTCGTCTTGATGACGTGACCCATGGCGTCATATTTATAGCCGACAACCGCGCCGGTCGCGTCGATCGAATAGGCAAGGTTCTCGTGGGCGTCGTAGATCGCCCAGCTTGAGCGATTGCTGGCGTTGGTCGCCAGCCCGCTGACCGCATTGATGGCGGCTCGGACAGCAGTGACCGTCCAGGCACTCGTCGTCCCGATCGTCCCGGCATATTGAATGGTCTGCCGCGACTTGCCCACGACATCCGCCAAGGCCTGCGCCGGATAGACATATTCGGTGACGTGGTTCTGCGCGTCGACGGTGAAGCAGAGCAGACCCTGATTGTCGTAGACATAATGGGTCGTGCGATCAGACGAACTCGTGCCGGCGGCAAGCGTCGCGAACGAGGCGGTCGCCCCGTTCGCCGGCTTGTTCGCATAGGCCGTCTCGGCAATCTTGAACCCGCCGGCGTCGTAGGTGATCGTCGAGAGATATCCCTCGCCATCGAGCGTGCCGACTATACGACCGGTCTTGTCGTAGAAGATCCGCGATGCAGCATCGTGCGCGCTGTCCGCGGTGGGGAGGGTGACGGCCGTCGTTGGCGAGTGGTAAATCGACGGCGAAGCGAGGATGACGGCGTCACCGGCGGTATCAGCGGCACCGTTCGACGATTTCACATAGAAGAAGCCGTAGACATTCTCCGCCGCCGTGAACGTCCGAGTGATGCGGACTCGCGTCTCGGTCGAGGTCGACAGCCCCGTAACAAAGCTCGGGCCGCCATTCTGGACGGTGATCGAACCTGGACCCGAGACGATGGTCGCAGTGGCCAGGCTGCCGTCGCCCCAACCGCTGGCGGGATTGCCGAGCCCGCCATTGCCATAGAGGCCGAACATATCCTGGAGCGTGGTGCCGACACCCTTGAGCGTCACCTCCCAGGTCAAGGTGTCGCCTGCGGAAACGGCATAGTAACCGGTGGTGAGACCGCCACCGACCCCGGTCGTCTGGGTGGTGAATTGCGTGGCGGGGGCGCCACCGATCGTGCCCGCCGACGATGTCGTGACGCCGGCTTTCACCCATTGCGTGTTGTTCGACAGATCCGGCGCCAGATTGGTGCTCGATGTACTGGCCTTGAGGTTGGCGATCTGGGTGGCGGTCAGCTTGTTGGCATAGGCCGTTGTGCCAGTCAGCTTGCCCGACGCGTCATAGCTATAGGCGGTCGCGTCACCCGCGCCGTCGATCGTCTCGACCCGTTGGCCATCCTTGTCGTAGACATTGAACGTCCACAGATCGCCGGCATTGTCAGCAGGACGGTTGGTCGCCAGATCGAACGACGAGGTCGGGTTCTGGAGCGTGGTCAGCTGGGTCGACGTGAGCGCTGTTGCATAGCGAATTGTCGCGATGATCCGATTGCTGGCGTCATATTTATATTCGGTCAGCTGGCCGTAATGATCGACATCGCCGACCTTTCGTCCGGCATTGTCGTAGATCATGTAGCTGTTGTGTTGGGTCGCGTCGTTGGCGATCCGCAGGCGACCAAGCTGGTCGTAGCCATAGCGCGATACGGCAAGAGTAATCTGAGGGTCGGCGGCGGTCGTCTTGACGATATTGGGCGACGCCAGGATGACCGCATCGCCGGCGACTGCACCGGCGCCTGACGTCTTGACGTAGAAACTGCCGAATACGTTCTCGGCGGCCGTGAAGGTTCGGGTGATGCGGATGCGGGTTGCGGTCGTGGCCGACAGCCCGGTGATAGTGCTCGGGCCCTGATTTTGGACAGTGATCGACCCCGGCCCGGACAGGACCGTGGCGGTCATTAGGCTGCCATCTCCCCAGCCACTCGCCGGATTGCCGAGGCCGCCATTGCCGTAGAAACCAAGCATGTCCTGGAGTGTGGTGCCGACGCCCTGGATGGTGACCTCCCAGGTCAGCGTATCGCCCGCTCCCACGGCGAAGATGCCGGTCGGGTTCAGTCCGCCTCCGGCTGCGGATTGGACAACGTACTTGGTCGCAGGCGCCCCGCCGATCGTTCCGGCGGAGGACGCCACAACGTTACTGAGGGCCCATTGCGCCGCATTCGACAGATCGGGCTTGAGATTAGTGCCGATGGTGGCCGCCGTCGTCTTGACGATATTGGGCGAGGACAGGACGACGCCGTCGGCAGTGGTGCCGGTATTGGGCGCCTTAACGTAGAAGAAGCCGTAGACGGTCTCTGCCGTATTAAACGTACGCGTGATGCGCAC
Organism: Sphingomonas asaccharolytica NBRC 15499; assembly: GCF_001598355.1. GTDB lineage: Bacteria > Pseudomonadota > Alphaproteobacteria > Sphingomonadales > Sphingomonadaceae > Sphingomonas > Sphingomonas asaccharolytica. Next base: position 30,422 of record NZ_BCYU01000030.1, on the reverse strand, counting down.
GCGCGTCCCGGTCGAGGCGGACAGACCAGAAATCTGGCTCGGGCCACTAGCGTTCTGGACGGTGATCGAGCCCGGCCCAGACAGAATCGTTGCGGTCGCCTGGGTGCCATCGCCCCAGGCGCTGCTGCTGCCGTTAAAACCGAACATGTCGGACAGGCTTCCGGTCACCCCCATCACGGTGACTTCCCAGGTCAGCGTATCACCGGCCGCGACCGTGAATGGGCCAGTTGCCAGACTGCCGTTTGTCGATGAAACCTGGAATTTCGTGGCGGCGATGCCGTCGATCGCCGTCGCGCTCGCATTCAGATTGGACGTCGTCCACTGGCTCGCGTTCGTGAGGTCCGGCTTCAGATTGGCGCTGACAGTGGCCGCCGCCGACTGCGTGGAAGCGATGAGGTCGCCGGCCTTGTTGTAGGTCGAGGTCTGGGTGAGGCCGTTGGCGAGTGTGACGATCGTCTTCGCGTTGGCGTCATCGAACAGCACGCTGGTGGTGCTGCCCTGAAGGTCGACCGACGCGACCACGCGCCCCAGGCCGTCATAAACGAACGTCTCGGCGGTATGCTGATAGTCCCGGCGCGACAGGAGCTGACCGGCCTGATCGTAGACGTAATCCGTGTAGCTGTAGCCGTTAGCGGTGGCACCACTGCCCGGCGAAGTTGACTTGCCATAGTCGATGACATTGGTGATATTGCCGCGCGCATCGTAGGTGATCTGGCGCTGGTTTACCGCGGTCGGGTCGGTGAGTCCCGACACCCAGGAGGTCATCTGGGCAAGCGTCGGTGCCTGGCTCGAGGTCAAACCGCTCAGATTGTAGACTTGTCCGACATAGGTCAGGGTCTGCCATTCGCCGGCCTGGACGTAGCGATGTTCGACGACATTGCCGTCGGCGGTGAGCGAGAATGCGAGGCGATCGTTCGCGTCATAGACGTATCGCGTCGTATGCGACTGGCCGGACCCCGCCTGGTCGTCTCCGGTCACCGTCTCGGTGAGGAGCTCGTTCTTCGAGCCATAGGTGCGCGTGGTGACGTTGCCGAGCGGGTCGGTAATGGTCTGGGCAACACCATTGGCGGTGAAGCTGGAATAGCTGGTCGTATTGCCGAGCGGGTCGACGACGCTGGTGACGTTGCCGCTCCCATCATAGGCAAAGGTCGTCACCTGCGAAGCGAGACCAGCCGAGGCCGCGGGCGCCGTGATCTTGGTCAGGTTGTCGTTGGCGTCATAATCGAGCCGCGTCACCTGGCCGGTGGCATCGGTGACGGTCGAATAGCCCGAATAATAGTCGATTGTGGTGACACGCGTGACGCCGGTCGCGACGGTCTGGGTCAAGGTGTGGACCCGGTTCGAGCCGTCATAACCGATCGTCAGCGACGAGCCGTCGGTCTCGGTGATCGTTGCGACCATCTTGGTCGCGCCGACATAAGTATAGGTCGTCGTATAGACCTTGCCATCGGCGACGCTGTTGTCGTTGGGAGTGAGGTCCACCGTCACCGTCGAGAGGCGGTTGGAGCCGTCGTAAGTGTAGCGCGTGCGGGTCAGCGTCCTGGCAGTCGAGGTGACGAGGTCGGTGTAGCTGGTCGTGATCTGGGTGATGTTGTTGCCCGACCAGCTGTACTGGAGATATTGCGTGCCGCTCCCATCAGCGGTCGTCACCTTGTCGAGATGGCTCGTGCCGGTGACGTAGCTGAAGGTGACCGCATTGCCGCTCGTATCCGTCTGCTTGGTGATCAGATACTGGCTGCCCGACGCCTGGCCATAGGTCTCGGTCAGCTGACTGCTGCCGTCGGTCCACGTCCAGGCCGAGGTACCAGAATTCCAGGTCAACGTGTCGTACGCCCCCGACCCGTCTTTCGCGACATAGGCACTTTTGGTGGTGTCCCAGCCATAGGTGATTTCGGAACCATCGGCCGACACGCGCTTGACCGTGCTGCCGGCCGTGTTGACCGTGCCGGTCAGGCCATAGATCCGCCGGTCGGTCGATTGCCGCCAATTGTCGCCATTCTCGTCGGAGAGATCGCCCAGGGTGTTATAGGTCCGCGCGACCGACGCATCGGGGCCCAACCCGACCAGCATTTCGTCCTTTTGCTGGATCATCAGATTGCCGGTCGCGGCGTTGAGCAGCACCTGCTCCGCCGACCGACCCAGCGAACTTCCACCAAGCAACCCCGCCCCACCCAGCACGTTGCCCGATCCACGCTCGGCACCCGCACCAAGACCCGTGAATATCGCTACCATCTCGCCTGTCCCCAGCTCGCGTCAAACGGGGGCACACCCCGCCTTCATGAGGACTTGTCGAGACAAAAGCCCGATAGTTTAGGAAGAAATTTTCACGCGCCTGAACCGCGCCGATATCATGAACCGTGCTGCGATGACCGGTTTAAATCCGCCCGAGCTTTCGGTCGCTTGGTAAAACATCGGATTGCGCCCATGCGTTGATTGCGGACTCATGCCAGCCACATCAGCGCGTGCTGATCGGGGTGTTCCCCCAGAAGGTGCCGTCGATCATCGAGACTACGTGACCCTTCGAGGCGGGCGCCTTCCTGACCGTGTCCGCCGACGCATGTTCGCTGGGCGCCCCATCGGCAGCGGACGCTTCAAACGGTGCCGGCGAAGCCGGATCGCTTGTCGTATGGTGTATCTCCGCGAGGAGCGCCGGTGTTTCATCGGCGATGGCGCGCGTATTCGGATTGGATAGCCAGGGAATGGCAAGTTCGGTCGCCAGTTCGATCTCGCCCCACTTGAGGTACCTCGCGCTCTTTGATCTGTCTCGATTTGTCGTTGAGCGCCTTCAGCTCGGCATCGAAATCACGCGACTTGCGTATCGTCGCTCCTTTCCGTTGCAGAGGTCGGACGGACAAGGCCCCCGTGCTAGGTCGCTGATCACGTTCCCGAGGCGTCGGCAGACGCTCCACAACCACGCCGATCAAAGCGAGATGGAATCCATTTCGCTCGTTTGCGGATCAGCCTTGTCCCGGCGCGCGCCATCCCGCGACCGACCGGACCCGCGCCGCCATCTCGCCCGGATATCGGTCAACATTGTCAATGGTGAGCCGAAACCGACCGCTATCGATATCACGCAGCAGCCGCGCCATTGCGTCACTCCGTATAAGATGAACGGAGTCGCGATAATTTTCGAGATGACTGGCAATTGCCGTATCGAGGTCTGTGGCGTTGACCCGTACAGCGCTCAACTTGGCCACCACCACGGCGCGGAAGATACATTGGTGGAAATGGACCAGTTGAAGATATCGAGCGCCATTTCCCCACGAACCGAAAAAGACATCGTTCTTCTGCCAGTTCCAGTAAGTCTGGTATGGCATCGGGGGGAAAAATATATCGACCGTGACGCCTTGCACCTGCGCCTCACGACCCACCGGTAACAGGACATCGCGAATAAAGGTGAAGGAATCGCACGGCGGTAACGTGCGCGGTGCGGTAAAGATGTCCGGAGCTGGCCGGCTTACCGCATCATCCAGCGTCATTAGCAAATCAGGCTTATCGATCAGCGATTGAGTATCGGCCGAATTGGATCGCAGCGAGCGCCATTCCGGAGAGTCATAAGTGCCGTCGATGATCCGGTGGATCGACGCCTGAACCGTGGGCGTTTTGAAATCGGGCATGTCGAACCACCGTGCGTTGAGCACCGATAACGCCGTACGGCCAGTAACAAAAGTCGCGCCATCGTTCCGCATCTGACTATGATCGACATCGATCAGTAATCGTCGTAGGCCCGGCGTGCGGACCAATTGGCGCAATACTGGCCCCGTGTCGCGCGGCGTCGGCAGGCTGTACGATAAGTTGGCAACGCGCTTATAGTTCAGCGTGTCCGCAATCAGGCGCGACGGAAACGGCATCGACGTCGAACCACCGAACATGATCGCTTCGTGCTGCTCGGAAGAAAAGGCCTTGATCAGGTTCGGCGTCTCGTCCTGAGGATAGACCCCTTCCGCGTTTCGAGGAGCCATACCCCAAGGACGTACGTCATACGGATCGACAACAAGCGCCACTACGCACATCAACAGCCCACCGACGAAGGGCAGCAATGCTATCGGCAGGAACAAGGGCAACGCGGCCAGCTTGCCGATCGGGCCACGATAATTGCTTCGGGGTGAGCCATAGGCCACCCGCCCGATAATCGCCTGGATCGCTGGGATTAGAGGCCGCAAGTCAATAAACCTGATACACAAACGGAGTCACAGTCGCCATTTCATGCATTGCGAGCATGGCGAGCGCGAACAGCAATCCCGCCCAAATTATATTGGGTCGCCACTTGAATGCGAACCAGCGCGGGGTCGTCGATGGATTGACGAATGAACGGATGGCGGGGCGATATCGGCCTAGCATCTCGTATACATTCGGGGCGAGGCCCGCGATCGCAAACGACAAGACTAGCCGAATCACCGACATCTTATCAAATGGCAAGACGGCGCCCTGGGGCACAGTTGCCGTCGAGCCGAGGCTTTGTAGGATATCGACGAACACAGCGAGCGTAGGGGATCGAAACAGCGCGAAAGTGAGCACAAGCAAAGGGATAGCGATGATCGCTCCGGCAAGTTTGCGGCGCCACTCAGGAATCGTTTTGCGCTTCTTTTTCCACCATCTGGCACTGCGAAACTCGGTCTCGATAACATACCATGTGCCGTGGATCAGTCCGAACACTACGAACGTGAGGCGCGGTCCATGCCACAGGCCGATCACGGTAAAGTTTATGATTAGCGGCAGCCAAAGGGACGGCAGTTTAGCGGCAATACCCTTGAGCCGCCACCTCGCTGCGTAGCGAGTTCCGGCGATCGACAAGGGAGAGAAAAGGAAACGCGAAATTACGCGAGTTAAGGTCATGTGCCAGCGACGATAAAAGTCGATAATTCCAGTAGCGCGCAGGGGCGAATCGAAGTTCATTGGCAGGCGAACACCGATCATCCGCGCCACGCCAATTGCCATGTCCGAATAGCCGGAAAAATCGAAATAAAGTTGTACGTAATAGGCTGCGAGCGCTCCAGCTGCCCGAGCGCTCGTCGTGGCGCCGGTCCGTGCGACATCCAAATAGACTGGATCCACCCAATCCTCGCCTAAAGCGTCGGCCAGGAAGAACTTCTTGAACATGCCCACGATGAGCAAGGTCAGGCCGATTGAAATGTCGATTGCGCGCAACTTTCCGAACGAACGGCGCGCGATCTGTGGAAGAATTTCCGTCAGATACGCAATGGGCCCGATCATCAAATTGGGGAACATTGACGCGAAGCCGAGATAGCGAAGCGGTGGGTCCGCTCGCGATGGCCGTTCGCCTTTGGGCGGCGACTGCAACCCCAAGGCCGTTGCTTTGCAAGCGGTGAAGGCGTCAAGCAGGGCGACCGAGCGCTGGAAGGTCAGGAATGACAGCGTCGTCGGGATCGCCACGCTCAGCCCTAACGACAACGGCCCGATGCCGGGCATCCATTGCAGCCAGACCGAATATTTTGCCAGCACGAGCAGCGCGAGGTTGAACACGATGCCCACCGCCAGCATCGCCCGGCCCCACCGGCCGCCAATTCTAGCGCGTATGATTGCCATCAGTAGGGCGTAGTTGATCGCCAAACTGATCGTCGTGGCAATCAGGAATCCTAATCCCTGCGACGCCGTAAACAACAGCGATGACGCGACCAATACCAGCAGTGCCCCGCGGGGCCCGCCAATCCGGCCGCCAAGCGCAAACAACGCTAGGAAGATCGGCAGAAACGCAAACAGGAAGATAGGATAAACGAGGCTCACTATGCGCCTTTGGTCGCAAAGGGCAGCTGGCGCGGCGCAATATCGTCCAAATTCAATCGATAGCTGCGGCCACCGTTTTTCTGTTCGGCGATCAATTCAAAGCCCAGCGTATCGAACATTTCGCGAACCATGCGGTTCTTATCGGTCGGCAGATAGTGCGCGTAAAGACGCCGTCGGCCAGCATTGCGCACCTGCGTGACCAACGCTTCGAGCATGCCTTCTTCAACTCGTCGCCCCAGTACACGGCAGCTCATCAGCCATGTATCGATGTCATAAGCCTCCGGGTCGCTGTCATGCGGTCGGGCGATGACGACTCCGATCATCCCGAAATCACTGAACTTGTCTTGCAATCGTGCCTGAAGCGTAAGCGCGGCGGGATCCCGCTCGAACGACCGCACGTCGGCCTCGGTGTAGCGGCGGGTCGTTAGGTTGAACTGGTTCGACTTATTAATCAGCTGCGCGATCCGTGCGCGGCCTGGCTCGTCAAACGCGCGAACGTCGAGCGTCATCTCGAGCGCGCGTAAATATTCGCCGAGATCGCGCACCTGCTGCTTGACCTCGGCGCGGCGAGCGTTGGACAGATAGCTGTCCGCACGCGTGGCGTCCTCCTGCGAATATGCAACCGCCTCGAAATACCCCGCGCTCGTCAAATAGAGGGGGTAGTAGGCTGGGTCGGCCGGGAGTTCGGGAACTGCGACCATCGGCAACGCGGCCCTGACTTGCGCGCGCTCGGCGCTATTGTCGTCAAGAAACACAAGAGCATCCAGACCGATATCAAGCGAGGCTGCGATCGCCTCAAGATTGCTCGGTTTGTCCGCCCAATTAGCCTGGAAGACGGCGATGTCGCTCTCGCGCAGCGCCATATCGGGATGCTCGAGGAACGGTCCGCGCGCGATCTCGTCATAATTCTTGGAACAAATCGCCAGGATAACGCCGCGCCGCTTCATCTCGAGGGCCATTTGCTGGACGGCAAGAAAGCTCTCACCCTCTGCATTGCCGGGGCCGATATTGATTCCGGCCAATCCGTCGTCGCCGATCACCCCGCCCCACAACGTGTTATCGCAATCGAGCACGAGGCATTTGCGCACCCTGCCGCGGAGCGCTCCTAATTGGCGTGCGATCAGATCCGCGACGAGCGGGACGCATTCGGCTGCAAAGGGCATTTTGTAGAGGCCCCAGACCACGGGGTCGAACCATGTCGCCGTTCCGACCTGCTCCGCCGCCGCCGCAATGTCGAGAACAAGAGCGCCACATTCCGGCGCCATCACGCGGAGCAACAGGTTGAACGCGGCGATTTGCGCCTTACGCGTTCCCGCGACGCTAGCATCCAACCCGCCGAACAGGCTTTCAGGAGGCACGGCAAGGTTGCTTACGATGATTTGGCCGGTGCGATCGGCGAGCGCGCGCAATACCGTGACGACCCGATCGATCGCGTGATCGACGCGCTCACGCGCGGCGTCAGCGCTGGGTTCGAACCGATCTAGCCCGAGCCACCGGTGGTCGAAATGGACCAAGACAGCGTCGGGGCGTTTAGCGAATATCTCCGAGCTGTCATCGAATGCGGTTTGGATAATTTGATCAAACTCGGCAACGACAACCTCGAGCGCGACGCCATGCCTAGCGCCGGCAGCAGGCAGCGCCGTAGCGACGGCGTCGACCGTGCCGGAAGAAAGCAAGGCGAGGCGGAAGGGCGAAAGCGGCGCCAACGAGATGCCGCGCTTGACCAGGTTTTGCTGGACGTTGGTGAATGATAACGCCTGGGCGGAGTTCAGTCGATGCGTCGCAAGTTGGGCCAGCGCGCTGCCATGTCCGTTCTCAAGGTCGGCCACGCGCTTCACTCGAGCGCGAAAATCCGCCGGCGGCTCGGTCAGCCACGGCATTTTCAGGGGCGCAAACATAGCCTTGTGTCCTAGTCGATGCTTGGCGGCTTATTAAAGCTTCGTCCGGACCAGTGCCACGAGCTCCCCAACATTCTTTAGCGACGTTATTTCGGACGTCTGAAAGCGGATGCCGAATGCCTCTTCGACCCCGATCATGACCCGTACATGCGCCAGACTATCCCAGCCCTCGACCGAACTCGCCAAGGTCGACATGTTCAGGACGATGTCGTCCTCGTCCAACTGATCGCGAATGATCTCGGTTAATTTAGCCAGAATTTCATCGTCGGACATGCAATTTTACATCCCATCACTCGACGTTCCGCAAAGCAAGGCAGAAACGGCATCCTGCTCGGCGGCAAGTCGCGGTTCACGGCGGCCGTCTTCCGCACTGCCGGTCGCAGCGCGGACAGGCGGGGTCACTATAGTTCAACCCAAACATTGGCAATGGCGAAGACGATGGCTGGATTCACCTGCTTGCTTGCCTGCCACAGAAGGTGCCTTTAAGGCGATCGCAATGGCCCTCGCCCTTCCGTCAGAATGGACATTCGACCACATTGGCGTCGTGGTGAAATCGCTTTCCAAGGGGCAGTCGCACTTCACTCATACCCTGGGAGCAGAATGGTGGACCGACCCGCTCGTCGATCAGGTCAACGGCGTCGCCCTGCAGTTTTGCCGCGATCAGTCGGGCATCGTGTACGAATTGCTCAGCCCAATGGGTGCCGACAGCCCGATCGCCAGTGCGCTGGCCGGGCGCAAGAACCTGCTCAATCACGTAGCCTATCGCGTATCCGATTTGACAGCCAGTGCCGCACACCTGCGCGCGGCCGGGTCGATGCCTACCGCTGAACCTAAAATGGCGGTTGCCTTTGGCGGCGCGCTCATCCAGTTCTTCGTTACGCCGATCAACACCATTATCGAACTTATCGAAGCACCAGAATTCACCCACGAATTCAGATGCCGCGCCCAGGTTGATCTTCTATAGGATTATGACATGACCGACAGCGTTTATCCGTCGATCGAGATATTGAAGGATAGGATCACGCATCGCTGGCCCGAGCATGCGACCTTTATTGCCCGCAGCTTTACCCATCGGGACGCGAAGACGATGAGGGTGGGAGAGCAGCTTGCCGGCCTGATCCTGAAGCTTGCTGCGACCGAACCTGGCGGCATCGATAAGTTGAGCGACGATTATCGCTACCTGTGCGAGGAGATCGTTCTGCCCGAGGAAGTGTATTTTCGTCGCAACGGACGCTATCGAGTGTCCAACTTCGCCGACGCAAATGCGGAATGCTACGCGAACGCGCCTTTCATGTCTCGCTACATGAACGGCCTGCTGCTGTCGAACGTCATCTGGGCAAACCACGCCGAGGCGTTCGCCAGTTTCGTCAACGACTATCTTCCGCGGCTGGATGCCGGTGCGCGGCATCTCGAAATTGGACCTGGGCACGGCCTGTTCTTATTCTTCGCTGCAGGCGCTGCCAACGTCGGATCGGTGACAGGGTGGGACATCAGCCCGACCAGCATCGAAAAGACCCGCCACGCGCTGAACGTTCTTGGCGCTCCGCGTCGGCCGACGCTCAAGTTGCGCGATCTGTTTGACGCCAGCGCTGAGGGCGAGCACGAACAGTTCGAAAGCATTGCGATGAGCGAGATACTGGAGCATCTCGAAGACCCCGCCGCGGCGTTGCGCGCTGCGGGACAGCACCTGACGCCGGAAGGGCTGATTTTCGTCAACGTACCCGCCAATAGCCCCGCACCCGACCATATCTATTTGTTTGAAGGACTCGATCACGCCGCCGAGGTCATGGAGAGCGCCGGATTCAAGGTCATCCATTCTGTCGATTTCCCGATGTCGGGCACCACCATCGAGCGTGCGCGCAAGCACAAGCTTGCCGTATCCTGTCTGTTGACCGGTAAGCGTTGTTAATCAGCCAACGCCGCAATCTGTATCTTCGCCCGTCCGGCTAAATCGCCCCAGCAGGAAGATCACGCCGCTTCGCCCCCCTTTAGCAGTCCCCTCACCCAATAGCTGCCCCACCCAAGCTCGGTGCGCGGACCAAGAGCCGTGATATCGCTGTCATCTGCCCGCCCCCAATCTCACATTGGCGCGGGCGTCGCCAATATGAGAACTTCGAGGCGCTAGGCCGATAGTTTAGGAAAGATTTGTCTCCTAAACAAACCACCGAACAGCGTTTGCGCCCGTTATTGGGGGGAGCGGACGGGCCCGCAATTCGGCTAGCGTGGGTCCGAGCGCGGTCACTAGGTCGGAAAAACCCCGCGCTCCCATGCCGCCCTGGCGCCGGGCGCAGCTGGAGCCAGCCCCTGTCGGTTTCCCTCACCGCCACAACGCCATCACTTTTCGCAAGCGGTCCCCATTTACATGTTGGGAATAAACGTTCAGCTTCGAAATACTGACGCAACGCCCGCGACGGTTCAAAAATAGCAGTCCAAGTCAAATCGCCATTTTTTCGGCGTTTTGATGACCCGTGTCTACTTAAGATCGGCAGCCGGCATGTCCCCGCTGCCGAGACGACGCCGCGCGCCTGCTAATCAGTCTATGTGCTACAATATAGGAGCGACAGATGGTTGCCAATCTCGTGGATCTCACAAGAATCTATTCAACCACAACTGGAACCGGGACAATCACGCTGGGGGCGGCAATCCCCGGGTACCGCGGCAGCACGGCCCTCGCCGACGGCCTGACCTATTCTTATTCGATCCAGCAGGGATCGGCGTACGAATATGGCCGTGGCACCTACAGTGCAGCAGGCCAGACCTTCACGCGTTCTCCGATCGGATCGTCGGCGGTGGGCAACGCGCCCATCAGCCTCGCTGCCAACGCTGAAGTGGCATTCGAGCCTCTTGCCGAGGACCTGCCTCTCGGGCTGACCTCGCCCAAATCTCTGGCCGGCAATGGCACGATCGACGATCGCGGCGCCATCGCGGCCTGGGACACGTTCCTCGGCTCCGGCAAGGATTTCTGGTTACCGGCCGGCACTTACCGTATCGCGAGCAACCTCACCATCACCAACCGCGTTCGCTTTGCTCGCGGCGCGGTAGTCAAGCCGGACGCCGGCGTCACCGTCACCTTTTCGGGCGGTGTCGACGCGGACCCCGTCACCACGGTTTTCGACGTGTCGAATAGCGGCGCCTACTGCTGGGCCCTGTCGGGCTCTCTGAGCCAATTTAGCTGGGGTGCAATCGGCAACGGCATTGCCGACGACCATTACGCCTTCCAAATGTTGGCCGACAACCAGCTCTATTTCCAGCATGCGCCAATCCGGCCCTTGCCCGGCACGCACCTGTGGGCGTCTGGCATCATCCTCAATTATGGTTCTGCGGGCGCGGGTGATTTTCGTTCGGTCCCGTGGCTTGGGCCGGCCACCAAATATGGTGGCGGCGGCACTTTTGGCGGTCTTTCGATCACTTACACCGGCTGGGAAAATGCCATCGAAGTGACCGGTTGCCGCGGTTTCATTTTCGAACGCACGTCACTCAAGGGCAATTTCTACAACTGGATTTTGAACAATTATCTCGGCAACGGCTCGGTGATTCCGACGCTCGATCCGTGCTTGCCCGAGAACTGGTTACCAAGCGGCGCCAATCCGCTAGTGCTCAGCCGATTCAAAATGAACGCGGGCATCCATATCGATCCGCGCTGCGGCACCAAGCCGACCGCCACTGCCTGGGCGCCGAACACCGTCTACAATTTTGGCGTAAGCGTCACGAATGGCGGCAACCTCTACGTCAACTATGCCTGGAATCCTGGCAACCTTAGCTGGTCGACCAGCGCTGCGTCGGGTGGTCCCACCGGCACGGGCTCCGCGATCATTACCGACGGCACGTGCCGTTGGCTCTATGCTGGTCCGGATACCACTTCGATAGCCTATACCGACGTCAGCTATCCCGCCTATTCGGGCGGCTCGACACAATATAACAAGCCGCTCAGCAGCCGCGCCACGATCCGCGATGCGGAAGTGGTGGGCTTCGGTTGCAACGTTGCGGTCAAGGGATGCAACGCTTCGTCGAACGGTGACTACATTGCCCTCGAAAACACGCTCTGCACCTATTCGCCCTTCCCCTGGAGTTGGGGCAACATCGAAGCGCGACTGTTCAAGGCCGACCTCGCATTGCTCACCCAATGCTTCTGTGCGGTGTCCAGTTGCGTCGTTGGTCAGCAAAGCGGTTTCGCGCAAGTATCGCTCAGGAATTGCGAGATCGGCAGTAGTCAGCAGATGGTCTGCTTCCCCCAATCGTCTGCCGGCGGCTCGATCGTGCTCGACAATTGCTACGGCGAGGTCTGCAACCGTGTCGGTGACGTATGGAGCCCCGGTCCCAGCGGCGTCGGGCTCAAGGTGGGAGGCGGCAATTTCAGCTTCTATCATGAAGCCTGGAAGCGCATCCCCAATAATATCGTCAACGTGGATGGGGTGTGCCTCGAGATCAGCGCGATGGCGAGGTTCGTCTATATGCGCTCGCCGTTGGTGATCAAGGGCGACCCAAATCTTTGCCGGATCGACGCGGAAATTTCCTCGCCGATGTGGATGTCGGAGATGACCGACGGTCAACCGATCACGCCGATCACCGTTGGCGAAGCCATCATGCTTCGCTCGACCCACGGTGTCGTGTTTCTGAACAAGGATCAGGGACCCTGGGAGGGGCATTTGCGCGACAGCTGGGCCTATAGCGTTACCAACGGTGCCGGCCGTGCCACGTACAATGTCGGCTCCCACGCCATATCGGATATCAACAGCCCGATTCCGTTCTGCGCGAAAACAGCGTCGGGGAGCTATCGAAACGGCAACTATCCGCTGACCGTCGCGCTCGGCGGTTATGCGGCCGGCTTGGCCGGCAATTCGTCGGTAACCAGCTTTTCCGAGACAGGTCGTATCGCCACGATCACCCTCTCGGGCAGCCCCAACGCCGGAACGGCGGCCAACCTCGGGTACGACAAGGGAAGTGTTGTCTATCATTATCAGACCAATTCCCTCTTCGTCGTCACCGATCGTGCCGGCGCGACGTTGACCGCGAAGCGATTGAACGACTGGTATACGAGCGGCGGACCAGTCAGTACGATCGACAGCGTGGGCACAGGCGCCTGGTATTTCGTTCCCTGCGGCCATTTCGTCCCACCGGTCGGGTATGAATTTACCTACACGGCTGGCTCGCCCGCGGTTACCTTCGCTCGACCCGATGGCGCGGCCACGGCCATCACCGACTTCAAGGTGACCGTTGCCGGAACTGACTATTACGCGGTGAAGGCATGTTATGATGCCGCGGACGCTTTGGCCCCAGTTCTGGCGACCAACACGGCCATCGCGACGTCGCCAACACCTGTGAACGGGTCGTTCTCGTTCACCGGCGCCGCGCGACGATCGACCACCGAGCGCGCCGGCCTGTGGCTTGTGCCGAGGCCGCCCATGTGACCTGAATGGTCGTTCATCATTTAGAATCAAAATGTGACGGCTATTTCTAAGACCATTTTGAGGCTGGGCGGCGATGCCGCCCAGCCTCTCCTATTCTTCCGAGCGCCGAACGCGGCAAAAAATGCTGCGCCACAAATTGGCACTCCACGCGGATATGCGAGATTTTAAGGTACTCTCCGCGCAGCCGCTCAGGTGCAAACCTCTCCATCAGTCCTATACCGGTGTTGCGCAGCACCTCCGCTTCGGATGAAGGTGTTGTGCCGTTCGGCGAGATTTCGTGGCGCTTTAACATCGCCCGGTTTCGTAAAGCCACCTACTTCAGGACGGACTGCTCGATTTGACGCCGCGCGCCCAGTGCGCGCGCCGTGAGAGCGCGACCATGGTGGTAAGCCGCCCATTGATCGAGAAATTCGTCCACCGGGATCCAGAATCTATCGGGCGCGCCCATGAACGACATATTGACGATGTTCTCGGTTTATTCCGCACCGTTCACAGCTAAGTCATTGAAAACGCTGGTGACCCCTACGGGAATCGAACCCGTGTTTTCGCCGTGAGAGGGCGACGTCCTAGACCGCTAGACGAAGGGGCCGGCGGTAACGCGAAGCGGCGCCTCTAGGGGCGTTGCCGCGATGCGTCAAGGTGATTGAGCGGGCCGGGCGAGGGCGGTTGCGGGTCCGATCATGTCCCCTCCACATCAGGCAGGAATGTATCTCGATCTGGTTTGCGCCGCGGGGCCCGATGGAACCCGAAGCCGTAACGAACGTCTTTCACCCTGCGGGGCAGGACGGTCGGATACGAGCCTTTCCGCCCGGTCAAAACAGGAAGGACAAGAAATGCTCTGGACAATCGTCGTCATCCTGCTGGTGCTCTGGCTGCTCGGGTTCACCGTGCTCCACGTCGGCAGTCTCATCCACCTGTTGCTGGTGATCGCGCTGGTCGTTGTGGTCGTTCGCCTGATCCAGGGGCGTCGCGCCATTTAGGCTGAAGCATCCTCACCTGGCGACGTCGATCTCGGACGTCGTGCGTACGCGACAGTGCCAAGGTAAGGGTGCACCAAATGCCCGGCGGATGAACGCCGCCGGGCAAACATCGCGGGATTCGCATCGCGTGACAGGCGTTCAATCGGTACTCACCGGCCACCGGTTCCCGCGCGGATCGGCCCTCCAAGAACGTTTTCCGCAACGGTGTTCGTTGCGGAAAAATGATGCTCTCATGAAACAACCGGGCGATCTGGGTGTTTCGACCCCGATCGGTAATGGTCATTGCTCCGACGGAGCAGTGCGCCCTGCCGATACTCGAACCGTTCCAAGAAGGGGATGCGCATGACCAAGAAGTTCCTCGCCGCCGCCGCGGCCCTCACGCTGTTGCCGCTCGGCGCTTGCGGTCACAAGACCGACGCCGCCGAAAATGTCCAGGCAGCCGCCGACAACACCGCCGATGCGATGGATGCCAATGCCTCCGCAATCCGCGATGAAGGCAGCAACATCGCGTCCGACGACAAGGCAGCCGCGGACAATGCGGCGGACGCGCTGAACAACAAGGCCGATGCTGTCCGCGATGCGGGTGAAAACAAGGCGGACGCAATCGACGATAAAGCGAAGAAGTAATTCGCTCGGGCGGCGGAGGGCGCTTCCTCCTTCGCCGCCCATCCCGACGTCAGGCGGCCGCGCGCTCGGTTCGAGCGAGCGCGGTCGTGCTGGCGAGGGCTTTGCGTACCAAGGCGGTGAACCGGCCTCCCTGGCGCAACAGCAGCGCCTTGTCGAAGCACGCAAATGCGCCGCGGTCGACCGCTTCCGCCTCGCTCGGCGACCCAGCGACGGTATGCGACGACACGACCAGCACCGGCGCGTGCGGGTGGCCCGCGAGCTCGTCCAGAAAGGCGAATCCGTCGACGCCCGGCATCGCCAGATCGAGAATGATGATGCTCGGCACGAACTGAGCGATCAGGTCGCGCGCCGCCGGCACGCTCGCCGCCGAGGTGGCCACCCGCATATCCTTCTGCGTTCCCAGCAATTCCTCGATGATCGCCCTGACGGTCAGCGAATCATCGACGACCAGGATGTTGAACGCCATGGCGTGAGAACTCCCCAGATGGTCCGGCAAGGAGCGGATGGAACGAGAAGACACGGAAATCGATCACCTTGGTCCTCCTTGCCGGTTCCCGCTCTATGCGGACGGCATTATTGCGCCGAGGTTCGAAATCCCCTCCGTAGATTTACGACTGGGGAAAGTGCAGAGGCGGGCAGGGGCGCTCGCGGCCCCATGCGACTGCAATTGCCTCGTCGACAAGGGCGGGCGATCGGGCGATTGATCATCGCGCCGGTTGCCGCGATGAAGACGCCGGACCCGATATGGATCGTCTAGGGAGAGCAGAATCACGATGGGTGGCAGAACAGGGGGACGGCGTCGGTCGCATTCGGCAAAGATCAGGCGGCGCAAGATCGCCATCGCGTCGGCCGCTTTGGTCGTCGTCATCAGCCTGGCCGTCTTCGCCGCGAACGGCGGGGTGACAGGACTGTTCGATGCCCAGGGATCGGACATCCCGCCGGTCGACACGCATTGACCCCAATGCCGATACGGTCATCCCGGCTCGGCAAAAAGCGGGCCGGGCATCGATAGGGGATATGCCTGACATCTCCCTTGCCGAGGCGCGACGCATCGTCCTCACCGCTCAGGGCTTTGGCGCGCGCCGCGGCTCTTCCGTCGGCCGCGCGCAGCTCGGACGGCTGATCGATCGGCTGAACCTCCACCAGATCGACAGCGTAAACGTGGTCGCGCGGGCACATTATCTGCCGGCTTTCTCACGCCTGGGATGCTATGACCGCGACCTGCTCGACAAAGCGGCGTGGGGCGGCAAGCGCGACCGCCGATTGTTCGAATATTGGGCGCATGAAGCCTCGCTGCTTCCGCTCGATCTGTTTCCGCTGATGCGCTGGCGCATGGCGCGCGCCGACTGCGGGGAGGCGGGCTATGGTGCGCTGCGCCGTTTCGCGACCGAGCAGCGCCCGCAAGCCGACGCCATCCTCGCCCGGATCGCGGCGGAAGGACCGCTCGCCGCATCGGACTTCCCGCACGGCAAAAGCCGGTCGGGATGGTGGGAATGGGGCGACACCAAGCGGGCGCTCGAATGGCTGTTCTATGCCGGCCACCTTACCACCGCGACACGACGGCGGAGCTTCGAGCGCGTCTATGACCTGACCGAACGCGTCATCCCCGCGGCGATCCTCGCATTGCCGGCGCCAGAGGAACGCGACGCCCGGCGCCAGCTGATCGATCACGCCGCCCGCGCGCTGGGTGTCGCCACCGCGGCCGAACTACGCGATTACTTCCGGCTCAAGCCGGTGGAGAAAGATACGGCTATTGCCGACCTGATCGATGCAGGCGTCTTGCAACCGGTCCGGGTGGAGGGATGGAGCCAGCCTGCTTTCCTGCATCGCGACGCACGATCGCCGCGCCGGATCGCTGCCAGCGCACTCCTGGCGCCGTTCGACCCACTGATCTGGCACCGCGACCGTACCGAGCGCTTGTTCGGCCTGCGCTATCGCATCGAGATTTACATCCCGGCGGCGAGCCGGGTGCATGGCTATTATGTGCTGCCGTTCCTGATGGACGAGCACCTTGTCGCGCGCGTCGATCTGAAGGCGGATCGACAGCATGGGACGTTGCTGGCGAAGGCGCATCTCGAACTGGACGCGCCGCCGGATAGCAGGGAAAGATTGCGGGCCGCGCTCGACGAAATGGCTGCCTGGCTGCAGCTCGACCGAGTCACAATGCGCTGACACGCCCGCGGGTCGCAAAAAGGGGTGGCCCATCACGAGCCACCCCCGTCACATTCAGCGGTGATGGCAGACGCGCACCCAGCGGTGATGCCGCCTCACATTGTGGCAGCGGCGAGCGCCCCAACCCGCGTGACGAACGCTACGGCTGGTCACGCGCCTGGTTTCGACATGGCGCTCGACGCTTCCGCCGTCGCGAGCCCTTTCGGTCGTCGTGGTCGTACGCGTCACGCCCTCACGCCTGTCCTGCGCAGCGGCCGGAACCGCCATGCCGATTAGTGCCGTCGCCAGGCTGGCGGCAATCAAAAGAGATTTCATAGAAGATCCTTTTCAGCCCGGGATGCGGGCCGTAATCGATAGACGGCCGACGGACTCCGAAAGTTCCGCGTCCGCAAGGGAACTGCCACGGTGAGGTCGGCTAACCATCGCCGCCGTGACGACGAATGGATCAGGGGTGCATATCGCGCAGCCTGCCGCCGATCGCGCCGGCAACGGCCCCGATGAACGCTCCGACCAGCAGCGATAGCCCGGTGAACCCGGCGACCGACGTCGCGGCCTTGCGTGCGGCGTCGATCGCGTCCTTGCTCATATCGACGTCGACCGGCGTCGCGGCGATATTGGACAAAGCGGAGGCTGCTGCCGCGACCGCTGCGATCACGACCGTCGCCGTCGCCCAGGTCAGCAGCCCATGCGCGGTGTCGCGAAAGAACACCTCATCGGTGTGCAGCCCGTGCCATCGCACGCGCAGCCGCCCGGCGAGATAGCCACCTGCCGCTGCGGACAGCCATTGGGTGACAATCAGCCACACGCCGGCCGCGATCGTGAACGTGGTAGTGGCGGCACCGACACCCGGCCATGGCGACACCGACGCGAAGCCGAGCGCCGAGCCGATCGCCACCAGGATGAGGGTGAGCGCCACGGCGGCGACGGTGCCAGCGAAAATCGCCGACCATGATACCGCCGAGGTACTGGATTCGCCGGCAATCCCGGATGGATAAAGGTCTGGATCGACCGACGGGGGAATATTCGTCGCCATGATCAGTGCCAGAACAAGAGGAGCAGAATGATGATGGGCAGTGGAATGCCCAACAGCCACAGCAGAATACCTTTACCCATGTTAATCCACTCCCTTCGTCATCGTTAAAGTACGGGTGCGCAACGTTTTGGTCGCGGTGGCGGTTCCAGTATTTCGGTGGAAAGCGGATATCATTGGGCAGCGCTTGATCCATTTCGCGGGATTGATCTTGTTACCGAAGGAAGCCGTGCGGACGGCGATGACAGGCGGCCTGTTGCTTCGACGCGACGCATCCACTCATCCCGCCCAGCGCACAGCCGGGCAGAATCGGGATTGTTGGAGCAGCGCCGCTCGGCTTGGGTCGATGGGCTCGTTAACCATTGGGAAGAGTGTGTGATGTCGGCGTCTGTAACGAAAATGGTCCCTGCGGCCGTGATTTTGTTTGGTGCGATGGGGTTGGGCGGTTGCGCCACCAAGAGCTATGTCCGGGAGCAGATCGCTCCGGTGAGTCAGCGCGTGGATGCGCTCGAAGCGAAATTGAACGAGACCGACGGCACCGCGAAATCGGCCTTGTCGCAGGCGCAGGCCGCGTCGGGTCAGGCGCAGAATAATGGCCAGCGTCTCGACCAGCTCAATGCCCGGGTCGATGGCATCGAACAGCGGATGGCGGAGAGCCAGAAGAAGAAACCGCGCAATTGACGCCACGTGGCCGCATAGGCCGATCGGTCCAGTGCTGATCGGCCGAATTCCGATCGGATCGCAATGTCGAGCGTCGCCCCTTTCTTTGGGGCGACGCCCGTTTCGTGTCGGGCGCCTCCAGCGATGATCGATATCCTGTTGGCGCTCACCGGTCTTGCGCTCGCCATTCCTGCGTCCGCACCAGCGGCGAAGCCCGCTCGACCGGCCGCAACCAAGCCGGCCAAGCCCGCGCGGCGGGCTAGCGATATGGCCAAAATCGAGGTGACCCAGTCGGCTGCGGCGACGCGCGTTTTCGACTGGATCGCCGCATCGGGTGACAATGGCGGGCTGCCCTATATCGTGATCGACAAGAACAATGCCGCCTTGTTCCTGTTCGACGCGAAGGGGCAATTGCTCGGCAAGGCGCCGGTGCTGATCGGGGTGGCCGTCGGCGACGATGCGACGCCGGGTATCGGCAGCAAGAATCTGGCTGAGATCGGCCCCGCCGAGAAGACCACCCCGGCGGGGCGTTTCCTGGCCAGATACGGACTCGCGGCGGGCCGGCAAAAAGTGCTGTGGGTGGATTACGCCACGTCGGTCGCGCTCCACCCGATCCCGACGGGATACAATCCGAAGGAACGCCGTCGCCAGCGCATGGCGTCGCCGACCTCGGACGACAACCGCATCACCTTCGGCTGCATCAACGTACCTTCGGTCTTCTACACCAAGAGCGTGCAGCCCTTGTTCCGGAAGCAGGGTGGCTATGTCTATATCCTGCCCGATACCAAGCCGCTCGAAGCGGTCTTTCCGCTCTTGCTGGGCCAGACGGTCGTGAGCGGCGGCGGGCACTGATCGTCGGGCGCGGATGTCTGACAGAAGGCGGTCCCGATCGGGTGGCAGGAGACGTCGAACGGATGCGATTTCCCGATCACGATCCGCCGGGCAAATACCTACCAATTGCCGCTTCGGAGCCGCTTCGCGGCTTCATTGCCATCCAAGCTGAAGCGAAAAGCCGGCCAATATCGGGCGAGCCCGCGTCCTCACGCACCAAGGGAGAGTCGGAAATCGCCAGGCACATAGTCATCGGTCTCCTCGCTTTCGCGCCACCGACAAGAGCGCTGCTACATTTCATACAGTCTTAGCCGCAACGGCCCATTTTATGCCGCCATTCTTCACCATCCTAATGCCGCTCCTGGTGTTTGCGGCGGTCGGTATCGCCCTGTTGCGGCGAAGGAATGCGTTGCGGGCGATGCCATCCAGGCCGCTCGAGGCTGCGGCGGACGGAATGATCGCCGTGCCAATACGCGGCCTCTATCTGCGTCGCGCGGGTCTTTTTGAGGGTGGTTCGAACAACAGCGTCAATCCGCGCTTTGCCAGCGGACCGGAGGGCATCCGTTATCGCGTGTTTCGAGAGGGCCGGCTGCCCTTTTCGGCGATCGATCATGTAGAGGTTCGCGAGCGGTTCGGATCCGTGCACCTGCTGTTCTTGAATAGCTTCGGGCCCCGCTTGCTTAGCGTCAATGTCGGCGACCGCGATAGCGCGAAGCAGGTGCTGAACGCGCTGCCTCGTAGCGTGCCGCTCACGCCAGAGGCCGCCGTGATCCGCGACGACGTGGCTGGTGCGGGAACAACCGGCCTGCACCTGTATCACGGCCGCTTCGCGTGATGCACGCGCAACGGATATTCGCGGCGGCGGATGCCGATGACGCCGCACAAATCCCAATGCCTGAAATTGGGCGGTCTTCTGCCCGTCCGGTTCCGGCACCGGAAGGTGGGGAAGCCGACATTAGTGCGACCGATCGCCGATGGCGGCGCGTTCGGGGTTGCAGCCAACAAATGCGGAGGCGGATATGACTGAAATCGGACGCTTGTATTCTGCCGTCGGCCTGCAAGGGTGATGGCCGTGTGGAACCCGATCCGTAATGCCCGGCTAATAGGCTCAACCATTGTCATGGTGGCGACTGTCGGCCTGGCCGCCGCATCGGAGCCGGCCGCGCCTGCGCAAGACATCCTCCTTTTCCGCAACGCGACGCTGTTCGACGGCACAGGGCGCTCGCCTACCTACAACATGGATGTCATCGTCGAGGGCGAGCGCATCAAGCAGGTCGTTCCCGATGCCAATCTCGATCCCGGTCTTTTGCAAAAGGCGAAGATCGTCGATGTGCGCGGACGCTTCCTGATGCCGGGCATGATCGATGCCCATGTCCATCTCGCCACGCCGCCGAACCGGCGCCAGGCGGAAGCCGTGCTGCGGCGGGACATCTTTGGCGGGGTAACGGCAGTTCGCGATATGGCCGACGATCTGCGCGCGGTGGGTGACTTGTCGCGTGCCAGCCTTGTGGGTGAGATTGCCGCGCCCGACATCTATTATGCCGCGCTGATGGCTGGCCCCGCTTTCTTCACCGACAAGCGAACCGCCCAAACGTCGGTCGGTGGGGTACCTGGCTATGTTCCCTGGATGCAGGCCGTGACGGAGGGTACCGACCTGCCGCTTGCGGTCGCACAAGCACGCGGAACCTTCGCCACCGGAATCAAGCTTTACGCCGATCTGTCGCCTAATATGGCCGGCAGGATCACCGCCGAAGCGCACCGCCAGCATATGAAGGTGTGGGCGCATGCCACGCTGTATCCAGCCAAGCCGTCGGACGTCGTCGCCGCCGGCGTGGATGCCATCTCGCACGCCTGCCTCCTGATCCGCGAGCCGATGGCGCGCGTTCCCGGATGGACCGAACCGCGCCCGACAGCGACGCTCGCCGAATTTCGCGACGGAAAAAACGCTGCGCTTGCTCGCCTTTTCGCCGAGATGGTGCGACGCGGGACGATCTTGGATGCGACCATCTGGGCCTATAGCGCCGATACGGCCGGCTCGACGACGTTGCCGCCGCTATCACCCGGCAGTTGCGACGACGCGATCGGCGGCGCGATCACTGGTCAAGCGTACCGGGCTGGTGTCGCGATCGATGCCGGAACCGACAATGTCGCCGATTGGACCGATCCCTGGCCCGATCTGTTTCACGAATTGTCCGCTTTGTCAGACAAGGCGGGAATGTCGAATGGGGCCATCCTGCAATCCGCGACGCTGATCGGCGCGCGCGCGTCTGGCCAGGAGCGCGACATGGGCAGTATCGAGCCGGGCAAGCTCGCCAATATGGTCGTGCTAGCGCACGACCCGTTGACCGACCTAAACAATCTCAAATCGGTCGTCATCACGATCAAGCGCGGCCGGCTGTTCGAACGCACCGCGTTCGTCCCGTTGAAAGAGGGCGACATTACCGACCGTTGATCGCTCGGTTTCTCTCAGCTTGGCGGCGCCGAGGCTAATGTGGAAGGGCAAGGCCATCGAGTTCCGATGTTCGCCGTCAATCTCGTCGAGCGCCCGATTCCATGAAATCGATGCTGGCTTCAAACGGTGGCAACTGGGGAGCGTAGTGGGCGAGATTGCTCCGTGTCCGCGCCAAGCGGTCGCTATCGCGGCGCAAGCGGCTCCGGCAGGGCGGGATCCGGCACCGTCGCTTGGGTCGTCAGCCGTTCGAGATAGGCGCATAGCATGTCGGCCAGCGCCTCCGACCAGAGGACGATCTCCGTCTCCGTCCGCGGCGCCTCGGAAAAGCTGCTGCCCACGCCGCTGAGCGTCATCTTGATCAGATCGCCGGCAAGCATCCGCTTATGGTCGGACACGCCGGGCAGCGCCTCATGCAAGAATGTCCGGAAGATCTGGGCGTTTTCCTTCTTCGCTTCGATCGCCTCCGGTGCATCGCGATAGAGCGGTGCCGCGTCGCTTAGGGCGATACGGATCGCCGCTTCCTCGCATTCGGACTGAATGAAGGCATGGACCAGCCGGCGAACGCGGACGTGCGGCAGAGTAGATCTGTCTTCGAGGATGCTCCGCAACAGCGCCGAGGTGCGTTGCCACTCGTCGCTCTGCAGGCGGAACAGGATCGAGGCCTTGTTCGGGAAATATTGGTAGAGCGACCCCACGCTGACGCCGGCGCGCTCGGCGACTCGGGCGGTGGTGAAACGCCGCGCACCTTCCTTCATCAAAACCTGAACAGCCGCGTCGAGCACCGCCTCGACCAACTGGTTCGAGCGTGCCTGCTGAGGCTGTTTCCGCGAGGAGATAGCGGTGCCGCGGTCGGTCGTCATGCGTGCTTCCTGCCAATGCGAATAGTCAAAGCTGACGAACTCGTCGTATTTTCCGTTCCGGCAGGCAAGCCCTGTTCGCACCTGGAGAAAATCCCAATGACCACGCTTTCGAGCGCCCCTGTGGCGCCTCTTCTCGCGCGCCTTTTCGCCGACGCCGACGCCAAGCCGCCGGCGCAAAGCCCGGCCTTTGCCGGCGTGACCAGCGAGGAGCGTAGCCGAATGATGCGCAGCAAGACCGACTATCGCGATTTCTATGCCCAACTCAACGGCTTCGCGCTGCCAGTGTCACGCGAAGTCGGCGGCCTGCTTTACATGCTGGCACGCGCGACCAATGCCCGCTCGATCGTCGAGTTCGGCACGTCGTTCGGCTTGTCGACCCTCCATCTGGCGGCGGCGCTGCGCGACAATGGCGGCGGGCGGCTGATCACCAGCGAGTTCGAGCCTGGCAAGCTGGCGACGGCCAAGGCCAATCTGGCTGAGGGCGGGCTGGCCGACCTCGTCGAGTTCCGTGAAGGCGATGCGCTGGAGACGCTGGCGGTGGATCTGCCCGAGACGATCGACCTTGTGCTGCTGGACGGCGCCAAGGCGCTGTATTCGGATATTCTGGACCGGCTAGAGAGCCGGTTGCGGTCCGGCGCGATCCTGATTGCCGACAATGCGGATTATTGCCCGGAGTATCTCGAGCGGGTCGGCAATATCGCCAATGGCTATATGTCGATGCCGTTCAGCGACGAGGTGGAACTCTCGATCCGGCTCGGCTGATCTCCGGCCGCTTCTCGATGCGATCGACGGCCCGGTTACCGCAAAAGGCACCGGGCCGCCGCGCGCTTCACGCTTATTTCGCGGCGTTGACCCCGCACTGTTTCTGTTCCATCGGAATCTGCTTGGTGATGCGGGTGGCGTTCTCGGCATAGGCCTCGGTCACCGAGCCGCTGTTGACGGTCTTGCCGCGCAACGGGCTCACGCCCTGGCACAGGTGGAAGACGTGCGGCGTCGACGACTTCTTGGCGCCGTTCTCCGGAGCGATCCAATAGACCAGATCCTGACCGGCGGGGTTTGCGGCGGTCTTCGTCGCGTCAGCCACCGTCGCCGAGTCCCTGGCGATATCCTTCGCCTGATCGGCGACCTCGGGCGAACAGGCCGTGGTCGGCTCACCGGCTTTGATCTGGGCCGCGCACTTGTTCATGTCCTGGGTATATTGCTCGGTCGATGGCGGCTTGAAGTCCACCCCGATCACGGTGGCGAGCAGCGCCAGAACGACCCCGATACCGCCGGCGATCTTCTTGTTCTTAGGATCCATGTCCTTGTCCAGGAAGATCAGGGCAATCAGCGGGAGGAAGGCGATCACCGTAATGATCGCGCCGAGCTGGTTCTGGACGAAGAACCGGAATGCGTCCGCTCTAGTGGCCGGATCCTGCCTGTTGGCCGCTTTCCACATCAGGCTGCCGGCAATCGCGAACACTGCGATCACCACCAGAAGGCCGATCAGCAGCGCGAGGTTGCCATGGTCAAACTTGTGCTGCTTGAGCATGACGATACCGGCGATCTCGGTGCCGATGGCGACAATCCAGGCGAGCGCGGCGAACAGGCGAAGTCGCTTGGCGGCAGATTGCTGGCCCTGTGACGCTTGCCAGTCTTTGGTGACGTCGACATCTGCGCCAGGCTTGGTGTCAGGCATGTTCGGAACCCCCCTTATCGACCTTCGACACGGCGGGCAGCGGTCGGGAAACCTGGGCCACCTCGCGCAGCGTCTTCAAGACCTTGTTCGCGAACAACGTAACCGACGTCGCCGGTCGGGACCAGCAATAATCGCCGGTAACAACCGGTTGTCGCCTGTCGGCTCGGATTTCAGTTCTGTCGCCGCAAACGAGCGACCTCCTTTGGCGTAATGTCGGACTTCGCGGCGCCGAAGCGAGCCGTCACATAGTTCGCGACGGACGCGATTTCCGTGTCGGAATAAGAGGCGGCGAAGGCCGGCATATAGGGACGGCCGGTGCCGGGTTTCCCGGCGCCGTTGAGGATCATCGCCGCCACATTTGCCGCCGTCGGATCGTTGACCGCGCGCACGCCGGTCAGCCGCGCCTCCTCGACGATCGCCCCGGCGCCAGTCCAGGCATGGCAAGCGGCGCAACTGCCCTCGAACACCCGTTTGCCGACCGGGTTGTCGATCGATGCGAGTTTGGGCGAGGCGGGAGCCGGGCCGGCGGGTTGCGGCGAGCGGTCGCTGCGAATGGCAGGCACCGTCTTCAGATAGGTGATGATCGCGGCGAGATCGGACCTGGTCAGTTTCGACAGGCTCAGCGCTACCGCTTCGCCCATCGGGCCCGATGCGCCTCCGCGTCCCTGTGAGTGCCCGGTCGACAGATAGGACGCGAGCTCGGCATCGCTCCAGCCGCCAATGCCGCTGACGCGGTCGCCGGTGATGTTATAGGCGTTCCAGCCTTCGGCCACGCCGCCCGCGAATTTGCTACGCTGGTCGAGCGCCTGCATCAGGTTGCGCGGCGTATGACATTCGCCGCAATGGCCGGCAGCCTCCACGAGATAGGCGCCGCGGTTCCACACGGGGCCCTGCTCGCGCACCGGACGGAAGCGCTTGTCGCTGTTGAAGAAGGCCGACCAGATTCCCATCAGCCAGCGCTGATTGAATGGGAAGCCGAACGTATTGGGTTTGTTTGGCTGCTTCACCGGGGGAAGCGAGAACAGATAGGCTTTGATCGCCAGCACGTCGGCGTCGGTCAGCATCGTGTAGGACGCGTAGGGAAAGGCAGGATAGAAACGCGATCCATCGGGCGCGATGCCCTTGTGCACGGCATCGAGGAATTGCGCGTCGGTCCATTTGCCGATCCCGGTTTCCGGATCCGGCGTGATGTTCGGCGTATAGATCGTCCCGAATGGGAGGACGAACGGTCGCCCGCCCGCGAACGGCTTCCCGCCTTTGGCCGTATGGCAGGCCTCGCAATCGGCCATCCGGATGACATAGTCGGCGCGGCTGCGTGGATCGGCGGTGGCGAGCTCGGACGGCACGCCGGTCACCGTCTTGTCCGGATAGCTGGCCAGCTCCACCTGCGTGCCCCCCGCAAAGCTGTAGGGACCGGGCTGAAAGACCATGCGGCCGATGATCGCCGCCGCGAGCACGACGATCGCACCCGCCAGAAGCAACAGGTTCCGCCGCATCCTCAAGCCCCCTTCGCGATCAGCGCGCGGTCGATCGGCATGCGCGTAAGCTGCACCCCGGTTGCCGCATAGACGGCGTTGGCGACGGCGGGTTGCGTGACTACGGTCCCCGGCTCGCCGATCCCGCCCGAATTCTCGCTGCTCGGTACGATATGCACCTCGATCACCGGCATCTCGTCGATGCGGATGATGCGATAGTCGTTGAAATTGCCCTGTTCGACCGCGCCCCCGGCAAAAGTGATCTTGCCGAACAGCACCGCCGACAAGCCAAAGGCTGCCCCGCCCTGGATCTGCGCTTCGAGGATATCGGGGTTGATGACCTTGCCGACATCAGCGGCGATCACCAGGCGAGTGACGCCTACATCTCCCTCGTCGCTCACCGCCACGTCCGCGATAGCGGCGAGATAGCTGCCAAAGGCGTTCATCAGCGCGACGCCGCGTCCCCGCCGCCCCCCGGACGGAAGGGATGGCGCCGGCGTACCCCAGCCGGCCTTGTCCGCTGCGAGGTTCAATACGCCGAGTGCGCGTTGGTTCTTTTCGAGGAGACCCCGTCTGAAAGCGAGCGGATCGACCCCGGTCTTGCGCGCGATCAGATCCATGAAGCATTCGATCGCGAAGATGCTGCCGTTCGGACCGACGCCGCGCCAGAATTGCACCGGCACGGCGCTTTCGTGGCGGATATATTCGACCAGCCGGTCGCCCACCGCATAGGGCACTTCGGCCGCGCCATCGACCGCATCGATATCCACGCCGTCCTTGAATACCGGCGGCAGCCAGTGTGCCATCACCGACCCGCCGGTAACGCGGTGATGCCAGGCCGTGATCCGCCCGTTCTCCAGCCGGGCCTTGATGTGCTCGTGATAGAGCGGGCGGTAGAGCTGCTGGCGGATGTCCTCCTCGCGCGACCAGATTACCTTGACCGGCCCGTCGACCTTGGCCGCGATCCGCACCGCCTTGATCACGCCATCGACCTCGAGCCGGCGGCCGAACCCGCCGCCGATCAGATGATTGTTGACCGTCACCTTGTCGGGCGTGATGCCCAGTGCCGTGGCGGCGCCGGCTTGGGCGAAACCGGGCACTTGCGTCCCGGTCCACAATTCGCAAGCGCCGCCCTGCACATGCACGGTGCAATTGGTCAGCTCCATCGGCGCGTGGGCGAGATAGGGGAGTTCGTAGCTCGCGTCGAACAAGGTGCCGTCCTTGAGCTTGGCGGGCGCGTCTCCCTCCTTCTTGGCGACCGCCCCGGGCCCCTGTGATGCCTTTTCCAGGTCTGACCACAATTTCGCCTGATCGAGCCCGGCATTGGCCCCGTGCGCCCAGTCGATCGCGAGCGCGTCCAGCCCTTGCATCGCCGACCAGGTGCTGTCCGCGACGACCGCGACGAGATCGTCGAGCACGACCACCTGCTTGACGCCGGGGACGGCGAGCGCCGGCGCCTGATCGACACTGCCGACCTTGCCGCCGAGCACGGGCGACGACCGCAAGGTCGCAAACTTCATGCCGGGCAGCATCACGTCGATGCCGTAGACCGTCTTGCCGATCGCTTTGTCCGGCGTGTCGATGCGATGCACCGGCTTGCCGATCAGGCGAAATCGGGCCGGATCCTTGAGCGCGACCTCGGCTGGCGGTTTCAACCGCGAAGCGGCGTCGGCCACCTCGCCATAGCGCAGCGAACGGCCGCTCGAGGCATGCGTGATCATGCCGTTTTCGGTGGTGAGGCTGGCGGGGTCGACCCGCAATCGAGCAGCGGCGGCCGCCACCAGCAGGGCGCGCGCGGTCGCGCCCGCTTTTCGCAGCGGTTCGCTCCACGCCATGGTCGTGGTCGATCCGCCGGTGGCCTGCACGACGAATACCGGGCTGCCGTAATTGGCCTGATCGGGCGGTGCGTGCGCGGCAATCACCTTGTCGAGCGCGACGTCGAGTTCCTCGGCGATGCACTGGCTCTGCGACGTATAGACTCCCTGGCCCATTTCCACCGCCGGCAGCGTGAAGGTCACGCGGTCGTCGGGCGCGATGTGAATGAAGGCGTTGAGGCGCTGGCCGGTCGGCACCGGCTCGGGCGCACTCGCCATGGCCGCGCGCGCGGCACTCCATGGCAGTTCGATCGCGACAAGCAGCCCGGCGGCAAGCGCTCCACCCTGCAGCACCGCGCGGCGCGACAGGCCGATGGCGGCGTCAGGAGCGGGCGGCATGCTTGATCCCCTCGCGGATGCGCACATAGGTGCCGCAGCGGCAGAGATTGCCGGCCATCGCTGCATCGATATCGGCATCGTCGGGCGCGGGATTGCCGGTCAGCAACGCGGCAGCCGACATGATCTGCCCCGGCTGGCAATAACCGCACTGGATGACCTCCAGGTCGATCCACGCTTTCTGGATCTTCGCGCCTGCGGGGGTGTTGCCGACGCCTTCGATCGTCGTGATCGCACGGTTGCCAACGCGTCCCACCGGGAGTTGGCAAGACCGGACGGCGACACCGTCGAGATGAACCGTGCACGCCCCGCATTGGGCGATCCCGCAGCCGAACTTGGTGCCGGTCATCCCCAGCAAGTCGCGCAACATCCAAAGGAGCGGCATATCGGGCGGAACGTCGACGTCGCGCTTTTCGCCATTGATCGTGAACTCGGGCATCGACCTGCCTTTCGCTTATCCTGGTGGATGCGAAATGCCCGGATCAGGAGCCGCCCTGGAACCGGGCACGCACACAACTCCAAATACTGCGGCACGGACTTATCACCCCCGGCCGGGTGTAGCGATAGGCTATTCCGCCATTCGACGCACGAGAAGATCGCCACCTCGACGACCAGACTTGCCTGGCACGCAGCTCAACCGCCTGGCCTGGGCGGCGGCCGATCGTGAGCGAGGCGCGCCACGATCGCGGCGGCTCAGAGGTCTCTCCGTTCCACGACCATCACGAGATTGATAACATTCCCTCCCATATCTGCTGAGCGTCGTCGGGGCCAGCGCCCCGCGCCATGAAGTCTAGCCGTGATCCCGAACCGACTTGCCTGATTTGAATGTCGATGTGAGCGACGCCGGCGAAATGTTGCGGGACGACCAAACTGAATGCCAGTCGCGTCGGCGGGTCGACTATCGTGTATATCCCGTCGTGCGTGATTACCCGACCCGCAGCCTGTTCCGTAATCGAGTATGCCCCGCCGACGCGAGGATCGGCACGCGCACTCAGCTTGTTGTCTGGCGACTTGAAGAGCCACCGTTCCATCAGCGCGGGATCGGTCCAGGCATCGAACACCGATTGGGTGTCGGCGTCGATACTCAACTTCACTCTCGCCCGGATGTCGCTGGCTACCATCAGCTATCTCGAAATCTGCTTATAGATATTTGTTTGCGGGTTATCGGTCGCGCAGTTCCCGGCTTGGAGAATTGGCCCGCTCATCGATCATCCAATCTGTGCATCCGCACGCCCTCGATCGCGTAGCGGGCGAATAGGAAGTCGTGGATCGACACGACCTTTCCGTCGCTGAGCGACAGGGCGACGAAATAGGCCGGTTGGTCGAGCGATACATCGCGGTCGTATACCAGCATGGCGGGACGTCCTTCGACGAAACCTGCCTCGAAAGCCCATTGCGCGCACGCCGCATAGCGCCCGTAATATTCCCCGACCTTGGATTTTCCCCTTCCTGGTCAGTTTGGAAACCAGGTCCAGTTGTACATCGTCGGCGAGCATGGCGCGTGCCGCGTCGAAATCGCTGTTCCTGAAGCCATCGACATAGGCGGCCAGGCGTTGTCGCATTTCGGTCGACCAAGCCGGCTGATCGATGTCGTCGGGCTCGTCGGCGAACGAGCGAAGCGCCGTCTGCCCACGCTGTAGCGCGGATTTCGCCGCTGACGGACTGACGCCATTCACCGCCGCGATTTCCTCCAGCGAATGCCCGAGTGCGGCGCGCGAGATCGGTCGTCAGATTGCGCCCCTCCCCCGCAAAGACCAGCGGCGGATAGCTGGTCAGCTGCTTCGTCGCGGCGGCTGAGAAGACCGGCCAGCGAGCGCCTTCGTCGCCTCGTGCGCTGCGTTG
This sequence comes from Sphingomonas asaccharolytica NBRC 15499, assembly GCF_001598355.1. Taxonomy (GTDB): domain Bacteria; phylum Pseudomonadota; class Alphaproteobacteria; order Sphingomonadales; family Sphingomonadaceae; genus Sphingomonas; species Sphingomonas asaccharolytica. The sequence goes on along the minus strand of NZ_BCYU01000030.1, from coordinate 554 downwards.
TAGACTTCATTACCGCCCCCTCGCCATAATACGCCATTATCACAACGAGGAATCGAAATGGCGAACCCTGGTGACAAAAAGAAAATACCGTTGCTGCCCAACCCACTCGCCCCAGAAGTCTTTGCCGCTGAGGCGGCAGGGTTCTTTGTTCTGGCCGGGAACATCGTCATCACGCTCGAGTCCGCGCGGCCTGAATATACGAACGGCCCAACTTTGAACCGCGTTGTTGTCGGGCGCGTGGTGATGCCCGTGCAGGGCGCGCAAAATCTTGTGGTCGGGCTGAATGCCTTTCTTGCCAAGCATGACCTCGACCCTTCATCCGCCATCAAGTCCGGCGCGACGCAGAACTGATCGTCACGGGCGTCAACATAACCATTCGCGCAGCCCGATTTTGGCACCGCCGAGGTCCGGCGGCATATCCTGCCAGTTCGACGTCGACACGTTCGAGATGGGAGATTGCGACAAATCGCGTCCGGATTGACGCGACTGGGTGGCGGGCCAGCAGCGCTGATGATACCTGCCTTGGCAGAGGCGGGCGCCCCCCCCCCCGTTCC